>NZ_CP109450.1:3872500-4170000 GCF_041438865.1 Streptomyces sp. NBC_01471 | reverse complement strand
GCCGGCCCGGTAGCTTCACGCTGCTCTTCGCCATCGAAGCCGCGATGTTCCTGGCGCTCGCCGGGATCGCGGCCTCGGTCCGGCTGCCGCGCGCTCCCGGTCTTGAACTGGCCCCGCAGCCCCAGGGCGGCGGAGTGCGCGCACTGCTGCGGCACCGCGCGATGGTGCAGCTCTGCGTGCTCGGATTTGTCGTCTTCTTCGCTTGTTATGGGCAATTCGAATCCGGGCTTGCCGCTTACGGGACCGAGGCCGCCGGAATTCAGCCGTCGACACTCGGAATCGCGCTGGCCGCCAATACGGCCGTGATTGTCGTCGCGCAGTTCGTGGTGCTGAAGGTCGTGGAGAAGCGGCGGCGCTCGCGGGTGATCGCCGTAGTGGGTCTCATCTGGGCGTTCGCCTGGGTCATCGCGGGGTACGCAGGGCTGGGGCACGGCAGCCAGACCATGGCGACGGCCGCGTTCATCTCGACGTACGCGCTGTTCGGGCTCGGGGAGTCCATGCTGTCCCCGACCGTCGCACCGCTGGTCGCCGATCTGGCGCCCGATTCCATGGTCGGTCAGTACAACTCGGCCTTCGCGCTGGTCAAGCAGCTGGCCCTGGCCATCGGACCTGCTGTCGGCGGGCCGATGGGGGCTTCGGCCCATCTCGTGTACATCGCGACCTTCGTGGTGTTCTCCCTCGGCATCACCACGCTGGCCCTGCGGCTGGGGCGGCGGCTCACCCCCGTACAGGACAATCCGTCGCTCGGACACGGTTCGCGGGTCGTGGCGTCGCATCTGCCGGAGCCGGCGGCTGCCCCGCACTGACGACCGGCCCCTGGCAGACAGCAGCTCACGGCCGGTGGGGCGGCAGGCCTACGGGAGAGAGCCCTGCCGGTCCGCCGAGTGCTCGGGGAGGGCGAACTCGCACCAGACCGCCTTTCCGCCGCCCGGTGTACGGCGGGAGCCCCAGGACGAGGCGATCGTCGCGATGATCGAGATACCCCGGCCCGCCTCGTCGGCGGGCTCCGCGCGGCGGCGGCGCGGCAGATGGTCGTCGCCGTCCGTCACCTCGATGATCAGCCGGCGATCGGTCCTGCGCAGCCGCAGCCGCATCGGCGGGGTGCCGTGCTGGAGGGAGTTGGCCACGAGTTCGCTGGCTGCCATGACGCCCAGATCGTGCAGTTCCACGTGAAACCTCCAGGACGTCAGCACGCCGGAGGCGAAGGCCCGCGCGCGCGGAGCCGCTTCCACCCCGCCCAGCAGGTCCAGCGCCGCGTTGTGGAACAGCTCGGCGGCCGGGCCCGTCCGCGCGGGATGCTGGACGACCAGGACCGCGACGTCGTCGTCGTGCTCGGCCGTGACGCCGAGCGAGCGGATCAGCCGGTCGCAGACGACCTGCGGGGCACCGGACGCACCGGACAGAGCCCGCTCCAGAGCGGCCACGCCCTCGTCGATGTCCTCACCCCGGCGCTCCACCAGGCCGTCGGTGTAGAGCACGGCGGCGGAGCCGGGCGGCAGCGCGATCGAGTCCGATGTGTGCTGCCAGCCGCCCGTCCCGAGCGGCGGCCCCGTCGGGTCGGCGGCGCGGCGTACCGTGCCGTCCTCGTCCCTGACCAGGACCGGCAGATGGCCGGCCGACGCGTAGACCAGGCGCCCCTCGTTGGGGTCGTGGACCGCGTAGAGGCAGGTGGCGATCTGGTTGGCGTCGATCTCGGAGGCGAGGCCGTCCAGGAGCTGGAGGATCTCGTGCGGGGGCAGGTCGAGCCGGGCGTAGGCCCGGACTGCCGTACGCAGCTGGCCCATGACCGCGGCGGCCCGGACCCCGCGGCCCATGACATCGCCGATGACCAGGGCGGTGCGCCCGGCGCCCAGGGTGATCACGTCGTACCAGTCGCCGCCGACGGCCGCGTCCGTGCCGCCCGGCTGGTAGGTGGCCGCGATGCGCAGGTCGTCGGGCTGCTCCAGCTCCTGGGGCAGCAGTGATCTCTGGAGGGTGACTGCCGTTTCGCGCTGTCTGCGCTCGCTGGTCCGCAATCGTTCGGCCGCGTCGGCGTGGTCGGAGACGTCGGCGGCGAAGACGAGGACCCCGCCGTGCTCCGGGAGGTTGGGGACCGGGGTGCAGGTCACGGTGTACGAGCCCGCACCCGGACCGGACTGCACGCGACGCGACTTGACGGTACGGGGGGTTCCGCTCCGCAGTACCTGGTCCATCAGGGGGAGGAGCCCCAGCTCGGCGAGTTCGGGCAGTTCGTCCGCCGCGCACGCGCCGGTGGTGCGGGTGCCGAAGGCCGCGGTGTAGGCGTCGTTGACGTACGCGACGCGGTGCTCGGTCCCGTACACCAGGGCGACCAGTGCGGGCAGGCTGCCGAGGATCTCCCGTACGGAGAGCTCGTCCAGCGCCGGAAGCCGGTCGGTGTCAGCGGTCAACTCGGCTTCCGGGCCCGGGGGCTGGGCGGACTCACCGCGGGCTGCTGGCACGGAACTGTGATCGGTCCGCGCGGCGGCGCGGCGCTGTGTTCCGGGGAGCCGGGCGCTCCAGCGCGTGAAGTTCACTGCTTTTCAAGCCTCGTTTGTCGTGACGGGACGGCTGGGACCTGCTGCTCACCCGGTGGGGGATCCGGGTCGTACGGGGTGTTCTGTGCTGATCTGGAACCACCTATGGTCACACGTCCAGTGTGACCGGCGGCACTCTCGGCGTCAGTCCCGCTGCGGGCGGTCGCCGCCGGCGGCCCATTCGAATTCGGCCCGCGGGTGTTCCAGCGAGCCGAGCGAAACGATCTCGCGTTTGAAGAGTCCGGCGAGCGTCCACTCGGCGAGGACCTTGGCCTTCCGGTTGAAGGTGGGTATACGGCTGAGGTGGTACGCGCGGTGCATGAACCAGGCAGGGTAGCCCTTCACCTTGCGTCCGTAGATGTGGGCGACACCCTTGTGGAGGCCGAGCGAGGCGACCGAACCCGCATACGCGTGTGCGTAGTTGCGCAATGGCCTGCCGTGCAGTGAGGCGACGATGTTCTCGGCGAGGACCTTCGCCTGGCGCACTGCGTGCTGTGCGTTGGGCGCGGTCTCCCTGCCGGGCTCGTCCGATGTGAGGTCGGGGACGGCTGCCGCGTCGCCCGCCGCCCAGGCGTGAGCGGTCCCTTCGACGGTGAGCTGGGCCGTGCAGCGCAGCCGGCCGCGGGCGTCGAGCGGGAGGTCGCTGGCGGCGAGGACCGGGTTCGGTTTGACGCCCGCGGTCCAGACGAGGGTCCGGTTGGGGAAGCGGGCGCCGTCGCTCAGCACGGCGACCCGGTGGTCGCAGCTGTCCAACCGGGTCTCCAGCCGGACGTCGATGTTGCGGTTGCGCAGCTCGCGGATCGCGTACTGGCCCATCTCGTGGCCGACTTCGGGCAGGATGCGGTCGGCGGCCTCCACCAGGATCCAGCTCATGTCGTCGCGGTCGACGTTGTGGTAGTAGCGCGAGGCGTAGCGCGCCATGTCCTCCAGCTCGGCGAGGGCTTCGACCCCCGCGTAGCCGCCGCCGACGAAGACGAAGGTCAGCGCGGCATCGCGGACCGCGGGGTCGCGGGTCGACGAGGCGATGTCCATCTGCTCGATGACGTGGTTGCGCAGGCCGATGGCCTCCTCGATGCTCTTGAAGCCGATGCCGTACTCGGCGAGGCCTGGGATCGGCAGCGTGCGGGACACGGATCCCGGGGCCAGTACGAGTTCGTCGTAGGGGATCTCTGTCGCACCGGTCCCGTCCTCGGGGCCCGCGAGGGTGGTGACGGTCGCGGTGCGCTCGGCGTGGTTGACGGCGGTGGCTTCACCGATGACGATCCGGCACCTGTCGAGGAGCCGCCTGAGCGGCACGACGACATGGCGGGGCGAGATGGAACCGGCCGCGGCCTCGGGGAGGAACGGCTGATACGTCATATAGGGGTCGGGGGTGACCACGGTGATCTCCGCTTCGCCGCCCTTCAGCTTCCGCTGGAGACGCAGCGCCGTGTACAGACCGACATAGCCGCCGCCGACGACGAGAATGCGTGTGCCGGTCCGGGGTCCCTGGCCGGACCCGGGGTTCGTCTCGTGGGAGAGGGGAGCAGTCACTGTCCCATGAGGCAACGAGCAATCGACTTTGTCCACAGGCCCGACAAATTGTGTGACCGGAGAACCCCGGCGCGCAGCAGCGGACCGTTCCCCCGCGGGAAGGGAAGGGCCGCAGGTCAGCGGGTGGGGCGGTCAGCGGGCACTGGGGCGGAATACGGAGAGTCCAGGCCCATACTCCGATCGGGGGGCGCTCCGTGCGGAACTACCCTCTTCTGAATCGCCCCTTGCTCAACTATGTTCGTAGTTCGCCGGGGTGTCGGGTCTGGGCCCCGGCGGGACCAGGCGGGGAGTCTCCGGGGGGAGACATCATTACCGGGGGATCGCATATGCACATTCAGGACGCTCATTGGCAGGCCGCTGTCCCGGCCGGGAGCAGCGCACGGGCGGCTGCGGGCACGGTCCCGCGCTCGGCGCCGCTTCGCGTGGACGCACAGCGCAATCTGGAACATGTACTGCGGGCCGCCCGCGAGGTGTTCGGTGAGCTCGGGTACGGCGCACCGATGGAGGATGTGGCGCGCCGGGCGAGGGTCGGGGTCGGCACCGTGTACCGCCGCTTCCCCAGCAAGGACGTCCTGGTCAGCCGGATAGCGGAGGAGGAGACCTCCCGCCTGACGGAGCAGGCCCGTACGGCACTTGGGCAGGAGGACGACCCGTGGTCCGCGCTCTCGCGCTTCCTGCGGACCTCGGTGGCCTCGGGTGCGGGACGGCTGCTGCCGCCCCAGGTGCTGCGCGTGGGGGTGGCCGAAGCGGCCGAAATCGGCGACGCGGTCCTCGGTGGAGATCCGCAGCAGGCCGGACCGGGCTCCCCGGAGGAGACGCGCGTACCGCAGCAGCGGTCTGCTCCCCAGGGCGCCGACGGACCGCCGGTGACCGGCGCACTGCCCGGGCTCTCCGACGACAGCACAGGGGCCGTGGAGCTGCTGGAGGTCGTGGGCCGGCTGGTGGACCGGGCGCACACAGCAGGGGAGTTGCGGGGCGATGTCACCGTGGCGGACGTCCTGCTGGTGATAGCCACGGCGGCGCCGACGCTGCCCGACGCGGCACAGCAGGCCGCCGCGTCCTCACGGCTGCTGGACATCCTGCTGGAGGGGCTGCGGTCGCGTCCGGCGTGAGCGAAGCCTGAGGCCTCACGGCGGGCTGCCCCACGGCGGCAGCCGTACCGGCAGGCCTCGCAGCGCCGTCCCTCGTATCGGCAGGCCTCGCAGCGGCAGCCGTCGTATCGCAGGTACTCGTATCGCCAGTGCTCGCATCGGCGGCACTCGTTTCGGCCTCGCTGCTCGGTACGGCTCGGCTTCGGCTGCTCGGTACCGCTCGTCCTGCAACCGCTCATCCGGGGCCTGGGGACAATTAGTTGAGCCTTCCCCCATCGAGTGAAGGTTAGTGCTCCGATTCGGGAAAACTCCCCGGATGAGTGGTTGCCGGACGCGGACGGCCGGTTGTAGCCCTCTCTGTGTCAGTCTTGGCCGGTGTTCTGGTCCGAGGGTGTGTACGGGGGCTTTCCGCGATGAGCAGTGAAGGGCGGGACGAGCCACTCGGCGCGGCCGGCGGAGCGCATCGGCTCCCCGGACAGGTCCCGGGTCAGTCGTCCGGGAAGGCATCCGGGCAGACATCCGGCAAGGGGCCCGGGCCGGCGTCCGGCCAGGGCGGGCCTCCGGACGGTGAGTGGTTCGCGAGCGTGCCCCAGCAGCGTGAGGGCGGCAGCAGCGTGCTCCCGCCGCCGCGCTCCCTGGATCTGCCGCCGTCGGACGCCGAGCTGATCGCGCAGATGAGGGAGGGCGACGACAGCACCGACAGCGCCTACGAGGAGCTGTTCCGCAGGCACTCCGACGCGGTGCGCCGCTACGCCCGTACCTGCTGCCGTGACGCGCACACCGCCGACGACCTGACGGCCGAGGTGTTCGCGCGCACGCTGCAGGCGGTACGGGGCGGGGCAGGGCCCGAGCAGGCGGTGCGGGCGTATCTGCTGACCACGGTGCGCCGGGTCGCGGCCGCCTGGACGAAGACAGCCAAGCGGGAGCAACTGGTCGAGGATTTCGCCCTCTTCGCCGACCAGGCCGCCAGGTCCTCGTCGTCGGAGGTGTCCGACCAGGACACGCTGGACCTGGGCGCCGATGTCCAGGCGATGCGGATCGCCGAGAAGTCGCTGGCCATGGAGGCGTTCCGGTCGCTGCCGGAGCGCTGGCAGGCGGTCCTCTGGCACACCACCGTGGAGGAAGAGTCCCCGAGCGACGTCGCCCCGCTGTTCGGGCTGACGGCCAATGCCACCGCGGTCCTGGCCAGCCGGGCCCGTGAAGGGCTCAAGCAGGCCTACCTCCAGGCCCATGTGAGCCAGACGCTCACGGCGGGCGGCGACTGCGCGCAGTACGCCGACCGGCTCGGCGCGTACGCCCGCGGCGGCCTGCGGATGCGGGCCGAACGGGGGCTGCGGAAGCATCTGGAGGAGTGCGCCAAGTGCCGGCTCGCCGCGGGCGAGCTGAAGGACGTCAACTCCGGGATTCCCGGGCTCGTTCCGGTCGCGGTCATCGGCTGGTTCGCCGGGGGGTCCGCGCTCAAGGCCGCCGGGCTCGTCGCGGGCGGCGCCGCCGGGGCAGCCGGCGCGGGCGCCGCGTCGGGCGGAGGTTCAGCGGGCGGCGGGGCTGCCGCGTCCGAAGGGCTCGGCATGCCCGCGAAGGCCGGTATCGCAGCCGGTGTCGTCGTCGCGGCGGCCGCCGGTCTGGCGTTCGCGCTGTCGGGCAGCGACGCTCCCGCACCGAAGCCGCACGCGGCGCCCCCCGCCGCGCAGCCTGTCGTACCGCCCAAGCCCACACTGCCGCCACGGCCGAAGGCACCGCCCGCTCCCCCGGCACCCGCGCCCAGGCCCGCCCCGAAGCCGAAGCCCGCGCCGGAACCCCCGAAGGCCGCGCCCAAGCCCCCCGCGCCGAAGCCGGCCCCCACCCCACCGCCGACGCACAGACCCACCCCACCGCCGAAGCCCACCCCGACCCCGAAGCCGCCGCCCGCGCCGGTACCGGCCGTCTACCAGGTCGCCGCCCTCGCGTACTCGCTCGTCGGCGACCACACCGCGCCCGAGCTCAGCCTCAAAGACAGCGGCCCGGTCTGGCAGCGCCGCCAGCCGGTCATGCGGGGAACCCAGTACAACAGGGGCATCAGCGTGCACGCCCCGTCCAGCGTGACCATCCAGCTCAACCGCCAGTGCTCCACCTACGAAGCACTGGCCGGGCTGGACGACATGTCGCTCGGGCTCGGCGCGGTGCGCTTCTCGGTGTACGGGGACGCGACCCGGCTGTGGAGTTCGCCCGTCGTGCACGGCCGGGATCCGGCCAGGCGGGTGCGGGTCGCCATCGCGGGCTACCGGACGCTCCGGCTCGTCGTCGAACGGAGCGGACCGTTCGGCTCGGTGGCGGTGGCCGACTGGGCGCAGTCACAGATCAGCTGCCGTTGACCGACCGGACCTGATCCCGGCTCGCGAGTTCCGGGCGGCCCCGCGAGCCGCTGCTTCCCTCCCCCCGATTGCCCCTGACCGCGCGAGTCCCTGGCCACGCCGCCTCCGCCCTCCGCGCGTGAGCCCCTAAAGACTCCGCCGCGGCACGACCCCGCCCGCCACCGCCCGCTGTTTCGGTGCCGCTGTCCCGGTCCAGCAGCTGCCGCGCCGGGACAGCAGTCTGCGCAGCCACAGCTCCGTGGAGACCAGGTCGGCGAGCCCGTCGAGTGGCAGCCGCTCCCCCTCGGCGGCCGCACGCAGCGCCTTGCGGACCACCCGCGCCTCGATCAGGCCGGCGTCCGCGAGCAGCGGGGCGTCGAACAGGGCGATCAGCGAGGGGAGCGAGGCGCGCAGCCCCTGGTGGAACGAGGCCGTCGCGGTGGTGTGGGACGGGGCGCCCCAGCCGGCCGGCAGGTCGTGGATGCCCGCGCCCGCCAGCACCGTACGGAGGATCTCGGCCCGGGCGCCCGGCTGGACCCGCAGCGATTCGGGGAGCAGCCGGGCCGCCCGTACCACCTGGTTGTCGAGGAACGGCGCGTGCAGCCGCTGGCTCCGTACCTCCGCCGCCTGTTCGAAGACCCGGTGGTCCGCCGCGTACCGGGCGAGAGCGGCGCGGGCGCGGGCCTCACCGGGGCGCTGCACCGAGGTGGGGCGCAGCGCCGACTCCTCGAGGCGTACGGAGACTTCGGCGAGCGCCTCACCGGTCAGCCAGCGCGCCGCGGGCCCCGGACGTGACCAGGTGAGGGCCGCCAGCGAGGCGTCCAGCGTGGAGCCTTCCGCGATGTGCTGGACATCGCGGTCGCGCAGCAGGGCGGCGGCCGCCTCGATGCCCGCGCGGTACGGGGTGCGGGCCAGTCTGCGCGCGGCGCGGTAGACGGTGAAGGGGATGAGGACCGATCCGTCCGCCTTGGCCAGCGCCGCCACCGGTTTGACCAGATGGCGTCTGCGACGGTCCATCAGCAGGTCGGCCAGGCGCGCGGGGTGGGCGTCGAGCACCTGCCGTGCGCCGTCCCCCACCAGGTGGTCCGCGCTGCCCGCGGCGAGCCGCAGCCGGTGGCGCTCCGAAGTGATCAGCGACGGGCCCGGCTCGTCGGTCAGCGGGCCCGACTCCAGATCGGCGTACGGCAGGGCCTCTTCGCCGCCCGCGACGACCACGTGGTGCAGTCTCGGATTGGCCGCGATGGCGCCCGCCCGTTCCAGTTCGGGCCCGTGGCCCCGCGCGGAGAGGTCGTTGAAGGTGACGGCGAGGAGACGCTCCCCGGCACCCGTGCCATGGCCGAGGATCGTGCCCGGCACCCCGGGCAGTCCGGCCGCGAGGAGCGTGAGAGTGGCGGACGCGCTTCCGCCGGAGAGGTCGGCGCCGATTCCGGGGGCGGGCGCCGGGGCCCCGCGGGCCGCGCGCCGTTCGGCCGGGCCCATCCCCGGGACCGGGCCGGGATCGGGCGGCAGCGTCTCGGGGGCGTGGCGCGGCGCGGTGAGCCGGGCGCGTACGGCTTCGACGAGCGCGTCCCGTACGCCGTCCACGGCCCGGTCCGGGTCGATCTGGGCGGCGGCCACGGCGAGCGAGGCCACCTGTTCGTACCCGGTGATCTCCCGGGAGCCCTCGCGCAGGATGAGGGCGTGGCCCGGCGGGATGCGCCGCACCCCGGCGTAGGGGGTCGAGTCGCGCAGCGCCTCGGGTACGTCGGGGCAGGCGAGCAGCGCGGCCAAGTAGCCGATGTCCAGCTGGGCTTCGACCAGGTCGGCGAGGGGGAGGGCCGCGGTGGCGTACGCGGTGCCGTTGGCCCAGGGGGTGTGGAAGACGGGCCGTGCGCCGGCCAGGTCGCCGACGACGGTGACCCGGCGCCCGGACTGCACGACGACCGTGTAACTGCCCGCCCAGGCCGTGAGATGGCGCAGGGCGCCACCGCGCGCGGCGAACAGACCGACCCGCAGCTCCTCGTCCGTCGCGGCACAACAGCCCAGTACGGCAAGGCGGGTGAAGGGATCGACCGAGATGACCCGCACCTCGTCCGGCCGCCAGTCACCGACCGCCCAGAGGGGGTCGGGGTCGCCCCACAGCAGCTGCGAGCCGACGGGGTGAACCGTGCGGCCCTCGTCCGTGCCGCCCACCGAACCGGCCGTGCCGAAGCTCGCGGCGGTACTGCTCCACCCCACCAACCACCGCATCGCCGCCTCCACAGGCTGTGGACAACTGAACGCCGGGGGCGTTCAGGACCATGCTGCCATGACAACGGCGTACCGGAGGGGGTACGGGAGCGCGCACCCACATGCGAATGCGCCCCCGGCAAAGGCCATTCGGTCTTGCACCACGAGGGTCGTCATCCGGCCATTCTGGCGGAGTGGCATCTGTGCGGGAACGGGGGCCGACGGGCCGCAGAGCGCTTCGGTCCGGGAGACGTCACACGCCTCCCGGACCGGCCGGCCGCCCGCGGGGATTGAGGCGGCCGTATCCCCCAGCCCACTGGATCCTGTGCAGCGGGCCGACCCACGCACTCCACATGGAAGACCTCACCGGACGGCCGGACCAGAGCGCACGGCCGGGCGCACGGCCACACAACGGGAGCACGGGCCGCGGTTGAGAGCGCTCCGTGCGGGCAACAATCCCGCCATCCGGAACATCACCCCTTAACGGTAGGGATGCGGCGAACTACGCTGGGTTTACGAATGCCGTGCACGGCTTCTCGGACAAGAGGAGTTGCCGCGACACGGCGGCCGTCTGTGTGTCGAGGGGTGGCGCATGTCCAGGGAGCTACGCGGGCCGAACGACAAACTCGGCACCGTTCTCGCCGTAGCGGGAATCAGCAACGCCGGACTGGCGCGACGGGTCAACGACCTCGGCGCCCAGCGCGGCCTGACGCTTCGGTACGACAAGACGTCCGTGGCCAGGTGGGTCTCCAAGGGCATGGTGCCCCAGGGCGCCGCGCCCCACCTGATCGCGGCGGCGATCGGCGCCAAGCTGGGCCGGCCCGTACCGCTGCACGAGATAGGCCTCGCGGACGCGGATCCGGCCCCCGAGGTCGGGCTCGCCTTCCACCGCGACGTCAGCTCAGCCGTGGTGTCGGCGACCGATCTGTACCGGCTGGACCTCGCGGGGCGCCGGGCCGGAAGTGGCGGGATCTGGCAGTCGCTCGCCGGGTCGTTCGCGGTCACGGCATATGCGACCCCTGCTTCGCGGTGGCTGATAACACCCGCCGACTCCTCGGTGGAGCGGGGTGCCGAGGAGCTGGCGGACCCGGCCGCGCTGCGGGTCGGCCACAGCGACGTGACCAAACTGCGGGAGGCCGCGGAGGACGCCCGGCGCTGGGACTCCAAGTACGGCGGCGGGGACTGGCGTTCGTCGATGGTGCCCGAGTGCCTCCGGGTGGACGCGGCTCCACTGCTCCTCGGCTCGTACTCCGACGAGGTGGGCCGCGGGCTCTTCGGCGCGACCGCCGAACTGACCAGGCTCGCCGGGTGGATGGCGTTCGACACCGGCCAGCAGGAGGCCGCCCAGCGCTACTACATCCAGGCGCTGCGGCTCGCCCGCGCGGCAGCCGATGTCCCGCTGGGGGGATATGTCCTGGCTTCGATGTCGCTCCAGGCGGTCTACCGCGGCTTCGGGGACGAGGGGGTGGACCTCGCGCAGGCGGCGGTCGAACGCAACAGGGGCCTCGCGACGGCCCGCACGATGAGCTTCTTCCGACTGGTCGAAGCACGGGCGCACGCGCGCGCCGGTGACTCGGCGGCGGCCGGCGCGGCACTGAAGGCGGCCGAGGGCTGGCTGGAACGCTCGCGCGAAGGCGACGCCGATCCGTCCTGGCTCGGCTTCTACTCGTACGACCGCTTCGCCGCCGACGCCGCCGAGTGCTACCACGATCTGAAGGCGCCGCGGCAGGTGCGGCGCTTCACCGAGCAGGCGCTGTCGAAGCCGACGGAGGAGTTCGTCCGGTCGCACGGGCTGCGGCTGGTGGTGAGCGCGGTGGCGGAGCTGGAGTCCGGCAACCTCGACGCGGCGTGCGCCGCGGGCACCCGGGCGGTGGAGGTAGCCGGGCGGATCTCGTCGGCGCGCACCACCGAGTACGTACGGGATCTGCTGCACCGCCTTGAACCGTACGGCGACGAGCCGAGAGTGGTGGAGTTACGGGAGCGGGCCAGACCACTTCTGGTGGCGCCCGCGTAGAACGGTCCTCCCCCCTGGTTTGAGGGCATTGTCAGTGGGCCAGTGCACTATCGGGGTGGGAGGAGGTGCGATGTCTTACGGGAACGGCAGCACGCGAAGCAGCGGCACGCGTGGCGACAACAGGCATGGCGGCAACAGGCATGGCGGCAGCAGCCGGGACAGCGGCGGCGCTCATGGCGGCAGCAGCCGGGGCAGCGGCAGTCGGGACAGCGGCACCCGGGACGGCCACGGCGGCTACCGCGGCGGTTTCGACTGCGATGTGCTGATCATCGGCGGCGGGATCGTCGGGCTGTCCACGGCGTACGCCCTGACGCGCTCCGCACCGGGCACGCGGGTCCTGGTGCTGGAGAAGGAACAGCGCACCGCCCACCACCAGACGGGCCGCAACAGCGGGGTCATCCACAGCGGGATCTACTACCGGCCCGGCTCCCTGAAGGCGCGGTTCGCGGTGCGCGGCGCTGCCGAGATGACCGAGTTCTGCGCGGAGCACTCCCTGCCGTACGAGGTGACGGGCAAGCTGATCGTCGCCACGGAGCGGGACGAGCTGCCCCGGCTGCACGCCCTGGCCCAGCGCGGCCGGGAGAACGGGATTCCGGTACGGGAGCTGGGTCCCGCCCAGATCGCCGACGACGAGCCCGGGGTCCGGGGACTGGCCGCGATCCGGGTCGCCACCACCGGGATCGCCGACTACGGCGCGGTGGCCGCGCGCCTCGCGGAGCTCTCGGAGTCGGCGGGGGCCGAGATCCGGTGCGGGGCCGAGGCCGTCCGGATAGCGCGGCGCCCGGAAGGCGTCGCGGTCGCCACATCGGACGGAGCGGTGATACGGGCCAGGGCCCTGGTCAACTGCGCAGGGCTGCACTGCGACCGGATCGCACGGCTCGCGGGCGACGACCCGGGGATGCGGATCGTGCCCTTCCGGGGTGAGTACTACACGCTGGCCCGCCCCGGCATGGTGCGTGGCCTCGTCTATCCGGTGCCCGACCCGGCCTTCCCCTTCCTCGGCGTCCATCTGACCCGGGGCACCGACGGCACCGTCCACGTCGGGCCGAACGCGGTGCCGGCGCTGGCCCGCGAGGGGTACGACTGGGGCACGGTGCGCCCCGCCGAGCTGGGCACGACGCTGGCCTGGCCGGGCGCGTGGCGGATAGCGGGGCGCCACTGGCGGTACGGGGCGGGCGAACTGCACCGCTCGCTGTCCAAGCGCGCCTTCACCGAAGCGGTGCGGCGGCTGCTGCCCGCTGTCGAGGAGGCGGATCTGCGCCGTTCCCCGGCCGGGGTGCGGGCCCAGGCGGTGCTCAGGGACGGCACGCTGGTCGACGACTTCCTGATCCGGGAGGCCCCGCGCACGGTCCACGTGCTGAACGCCCCCTCACCCGCCGCGACGGCAGCCCTGCCGATCGGCCGCGAGATCGCCCGCAGGGCACTGGCCTCGGTGGGGGTACGGGCCTGAGCGTGCGGCGCGACCGCGGGGCCGGGGCACCGGCGGGATCGTCGAGGCGTCGCACCGGCGAGACCACAGAGCCGGGGCACCGGCGGGACCGAAAAGGCGCCGCACCGGCGGGACCGTAGAATCGGGGGCACTGTGTCCGATCTCCTGAACCCCCCACCAGAGCCCTCGCCGCCCCGCCGCGCCAAGGGCGAGCCGCGCTTCCCCGGCGGGCCCGCGGCCGACCCCGCGGGCTCGCACCACGAGCGCCGGATCCGCAGCTTCCAGCCGCGCCGCAGCCGCGTCACGACCGGGCAGGCCGACGCCCTGGAGCGGCTGTGGCCGCAGTGGGGCCTGGACATCGACGGGCGGCGGGTCCTCGATCTGCCCACCCTGTTCGACGGTCTCCCCGTGGTCCTGGAGATCGGCTTCGGCATGGGCGAGGCCACCGCGCAGATGGCCGCGGCCGACCCGTCGACCGGGATCCTCGCATCCGATGTGCACACCCCGGGCCAGGGCAACCTGCTGCGTCTCGCGGAGCGGAACGGGCTGTCCAACATCCGGGTGGCCAACGGCGACGCGATCATCCTGCTCCGCGAGATGCTGAAACCCGACGCGCTCGCCGGACTGCGGGTGTACTTCCCCGACCCGTGGCCCAAGAGCCGCCACCACAAGAGGCGCCTGATCCAGCCCGAGTTCCTCGACCTGGCCGCGGCCAGGCTCGCACCGGACGCCGTTCTGCACTGCGCGACCGACTGGGTCCCGTACGCCGAACAGATGCTGGAGGTGCTCACCGCGCACCCCTGCTTCGAGAACACCACGGCGGACGGCGGCTACGCACCGAGGCCCGGCTTCCGGCCGCTGACCAGGTTCGAGGGCCAGGGACTCGACAAGGGCCACGCGGTGCACGACCTGCTGTTCCGCCGCAACGACCGCCCGAGCGACCACTAGGGTCTTCCGTCCGGGTCAGCCACGGGCACGCACGGGCAGGGCGCGGAAACGGCGTGGAAAGCCGGTACGGCGTCGCGGTTGTCAGTGCCGCTCGTTAGGCTCAATCGGGTGTACGAGTCGAGCGCGCCGCCCGGGGCGGCCCATCCGGTGGTCCCGGTGTACGAGGAGCAGCCGCGCTTCGACGCCGTTCCACCGCGTGCACACTGGCGCTACGCACCCCGCAGGGACTTCTGGCGGAGCAAGGCGCTGCGCGCCTCCGCGGTGATCATCGTCCTCGCGATCTGCGGCCTGCTGATCCTCTCGCTGGTCCGCGAACAGACCGGCACCGAAGGCTTCCTGGTCGGCATCGGTCTTGCCGTGCTCCCGGTACCACTGCTCATGGCGGCCTTCCGCTGGCTGGACCGGGTCGATCCGGGGCCCTGGCGCAACCTGATCTTCGCCTTCGCCTGGGGTGCGTGCGCCGCGGCGCTCGTCGCGATCATCGCCAACTCCTTCGCCACGCACTGGATAGCGACGGCCACAGCGGACCCGACGAGCGCGGACACCCTCGGCGCGAGAGTGGTGGCGCCGATCGTCGAGGAGAGCGCGAAGGCCGCGGCGATCCTGCTGATCTTCCTCTTCCGCAGGCGCCACTTCACCGGGATCGTGGACGGTGTGGTCTTCGCGGGCTTCACGGCGACCGGCTTCGCCTTCACCGAGAACATCCTGTACCTGGGCAGCGCCTTCGGCGAGGACAAGTCCCTCGGGTTCTCGGGCGTTCCCTCCGTGACGGCGGCGACCTTCTTCGCCCGGGTGGTCCTCTCGCCCTTCGCGCACCCGCTGTTCACCGTGCTGACCGGCATCGGCTTCGGCGTCGCGGCGCTGGCCGCCGAGCACCAGCGGCTGCGCCGGACCGTGCCGCCACTGCTCGGCCTCCTCTGCGCCATGGGGATGCACGCCCTGTGGAACAGCTCCTCGGCCTTCGGCACCTATGGCTTCTATCTGGTCTACGGCGCGTTCATGGTCCCGGTCTTCGGGGTGATCACCTGGCTCTCGATCTGGACCCGCCAGCGGGAGCTGCGTACGATATCGGCCGAACTGCCCGCGTACGCGGCGGCGGGCTGGCTGGCTCCCGCGGAGCCGCTGGCACTCTCGTCGATGCGGGCGCGCGCCATGGCCCGGGGCTTCGCGGCGCGCACGTTCGGCGGAGGGTTCGGCGCGACGAGCCCGCACCTGGGCCCCCACCCCGACGCAGCCCCGCACGCCCCCGGCCCGTATCCCCCCGGTCCGTACGGCCAGAGCCCGTACCACCGGCCGCCCGCGCACGCCGATGCGAAGTCGCGGGCCAGGGCAGCGTCCCGCGCGGTCTCCGAGTACGAGGCCTTCGCGACCACCCTCGCCTTTCTGCGGCACCGGGCCCACCGCGGGGTCGTGGGCCCGGACTTCGAGGCGCGTGAGCAGGAGCTGCTGCACCACCTCTGGCAGCGCAAGGAGATCGCCGGACCCGCGCTGCTCTACGCGGCGCAGGCGACCGGGCGGGTACGGGTGCCGCCGCCGCACCTGCACTACGGCGGCTACAACCCGTACCAGCACTGATCGGCCACCCCGGCCGTTCCTCAGGCGGAGAACTCAGGGCGGAGGACTCAGGGCGGAGGACTCAGGCGGAGGCCGCGGTCAGCTCCGCCACCTCGGCGTCGGTGAGCTCCAGCTCGGCCACGGCGGTCAGCGCCGGCAGCTGCCCGACCGTACGGGCCGAAGCGATCGGCGCGACGACGGTCGGCTGTGCGGCCAGCCACACCAGGGCGACGGTCGCGACCTCGGCTCCGTGCGCCGCGGCGACCTTGTCGAGTGCGGCCAGGACCTTCGGTCCCCGCTCGGTCCCGAGGTGCTTGGCCGCACCCTCGGCCCGCACACTGTCGACGTCCACACCGGGCCGGTACTTGCCCGTGAGGAAGCCGGAGGCCAGCGAGAAGTACGGCACGGCCGCCAGACCGTGCCGGGCCGCCGCGTCCTGGAGCCCGCCCTCGTACGTGTCGCGGGAGACCAGGTTGTAGTGGGGCTGCAGGGCGACGTACCGGGCGAGCCCTTCGGCCTCGGAGAACGCCATGAAGGCGTCTAGCCGCTCGGCGCTCACATTGGACGCGGCGATGGCGCGCACCTTGCCGGCCTTCACCAGCTCGTCGAGGGTGGAGATGATCTCCTCGACCGGGACGGAGACGTCGTCGAAGTGCGTGTAGTACAGGTCGATGTAATCGGTGCGCAGCCTGCGCAGCGACTCGTCGGCCGCGGCCTTGATGTTCGCGGCCGAGAGCCCCTTGTACTCGGGGTGTGCGCCGACCTTGGTGGCTACCACCACATCGGAGCGGTTCCCCCGCGCGGCCAGCCAGTTGCCGATGACGGTCTCGGACTCGCCGCCCTCGTTGCCGGGCACCCATGACGAGTAGGTGTCCGCGGTGTCGATGAAGTTGCCGCCGACGGCGGTGTAGGCGTCGAGGACGGAGAAGGACTGCTGTTCGTCGGCGCTCCATCCGAAGACGTTGCCGCCGAGGGAGAGCGGGAAGACCTGGAGGCCGGAAGAGCCGAGTGCGCGGAGAGAAGTCATACGCTGATCAACCCTGGGGAGACGCGGCGCTATTCCGCCGGACCGGCCGTACGGGTGGCCGGGCCGGACAGGTGCCGATGCCTGCACACGACGAACCGGCAGCCCTGACGTCGGGGGGATGTCGTCAGGGCTGCCGGGGTACGGGGGGGCGGGGCCGCGCGAACCGGCGGTACGCGTCAGCCACACCTCGACGGTGCGCGCCAGGCGAGGGGGACTAACCCCTTGGAGGACGTTCAGCCCCCGGGGCCTGTTCGGTCACTCGGGGACGTTCAGCCCCTCACGGGTGGAGGCCCTTGCCCTGGAGCCAGGTCATCGGGTCGATCGGGTCGCCGCCGCCCGGGCGGACCTCCAGGTGCACATGCGGCCCCGTGACATTGCCGGTGGCGCCGACCCGGCCGATGACCTCGCCGGTGCTGACCTTCTGGCCCGCGCTGACCGAGAGCGAGGACTGGTGGCAGAACCACAGCTCCGTACCGTCGTCGAGTGTGACGACCGTGCGGTAGCCGTACGCCCCGGCCCAGCCTGCGGACTTGACCGTTCCGCTGTGCACGGCCTTGATCGGAGTGCCGGTCGGGGCGGCGAAGTCGAGGCCGGTGTGGTGGCCCGAAGACCACATCGAACCGCCGTCGTCGAACCGCGAGGTGAGGGTGTACGAGGAGACCGGGAGCGAGTAACTGGCGGCCAGCTTGGCGAGCCGCTCCTTCTCCGCCTTGGCCTTGGCCTCCGCCTCGGCCTTCTCCTTGGCCGCCTTCTCCTTGGCCGCCGCCTCGTCCTGCTTCTTCGCGGCCTCCGCCGACGCCTTCTCCGCCGCTGCCTTCTCGGCTGCCGCCTTGGCCTCGTCGTCGACCGCGCCCTGCTGCTGCTCGGCCTGCTGGAGTATCCGGGCGCGAAGGGCCTCGCCCGCGTTCGCGCTGCCCTTGGTGCCGGCCACCGCTGTGGTGAGCGCCGCGTCGGTGGCGTCCGTGCCCGTGCCACCGTGGTCCGAGGAGTGATCGCCGAGGTCGGAGATCAGCGTCCCCACGCCGGGCAGCGACTCGGCTTCCGGCAGCTTGTCCTTGACGGACTGCGGAAGGTCGGGGAGGGAGATCGCGACCGCGGGCTTGCCCTGCGCGCTGGCCATGCCGCCCGCGCCGACGGCTGCGATCACGCCAACGCCGAGCACCGTCGAACTGCGGGCGAGACCGCTGCGCTGCTTGGCCACACGGTGCTTGCCCCGGACCGGACGGAGGGAATCCTCGGTGGGATTCCACTCATCGAGCGGACCGCCGTCCTCACCGCCGAAACCGAGAGCATCGTCGTTCGGGAAGTAAAGCGTTTCGGGGGCAGGGTTGTTGGACGCCACGGAGGCGCACTCCTTTCCTTCCTTACCGCCTACCGGGTTAGCTGACGGGTTCGGAGCAGGAAGGTCTCCTACGGGCAGCCCTGACGGATAGCCCGATTCACCCCAATTGGTGGTTCCCCGGTTCCCTTGCGGGATTCGGCGCGTGCGCACGGTGTCGCCTCTTGCGACGACTGGGACAACCGCGCTGCGTTATCGAACGTTAATAGACGCGAGGGCCGGATTCCAAGCTGTTCCGACTGATCGTTAACGTCTTTGGCCTGCACTTATCGGGGCATAAGGGGGCGGATTCGGGCGACTTGATCAACCCTCAGCCGCCGCCGGGAAACATCGAGTTTCTGATAGTGCATCAAACGTTATGCGGAGGGGTGCTCTTCGACTACGGATCGTGTCGTTCGCGGTGCACGATCTCGACCGTCCTGCGCCGGTCCGGCTGCCCCTGGAGCGGACGGCCCACGGCGAGCAGCGCCATGTCGTCCGTGGAGCGCCCGCCCGTGTGCAGCCGCACGTCGTCGGTCACCGCCGTCAACAGCTCCTCGGGCCCCGGAAAGATCCGCCCGCGCAGGCGCTCCTGCGGTTCGTAGAAGGCCCCCTGCGCGTTCCTCGCCTCGGACAGCCCGTCGGTGTAGAGCAGCAGCGTGGCCCCCGGCGGGAACGCCGTCTCGTCCGCCCGGTCCGGCCAGGCCGCCAGATCGGCCAGCCCCAGCGGCAGCGCGGGGTCGGTCGGCTCGAGGACGTGGATGCCCCCGTCCGCGTACAGCAGCAGCGGCTCGGGGTGGCCCCGGTTGAGCAGCCGGATCAGCCCCTGGTCACTGCGCGGGATCTCGGCGAGCGCCGCCGTGGTGAACCCCTCGAAGGCGTCAAGCCCCTCCCGCCGCACCCCTTCACGGGTCAGCGCACGCTCCAGCCGCTGGGCGACCTGCTCGATCGTCACCTCCTGCTCGGCGGCCTCCCGGAAGGCCCCGATCACCACGGCGACGGCCTCGACCGCACCGAGCCCCTTGCCCCGTACGTCACCCACCACCAGCCGGACCCCGTACGGGGTGTCCTGCACGGCGAAGAGGTCACCGCCGATGAAGGTGCCGGCCTGCGCCGCCTCGTACCGCGCCGCGACGTGCAGCCCGGCGATCCGTTCGGAGGGCACCGGCAGCACCGCACGCTGCGCGGTCTCCGCCACCACGCGCGCCGACGCGAGCTCCTCACCGCTGACCCGGATGACGCGATTGATGATGAGGGCGACGACGGACACCGTGAGGACAGTGATCAGCTCGGTGATCGCCGCGCCCTTGGACGAGGTGTTGTTGTAGACGTGCAGCCCCGCCATGGACAGCACCGCGATGATCCCGGTGATCAGAGTGGCCCGGTACGAGAAGAACGGGGCGGCGATCACCGGCGCTGCGGCGAAGAACGGGGCAGCCGTGAACGCGGCCGGTGTCAGCTGGTCGAAGACCAGCCCGCCCACGATCAGCACGGCAGGCAGCGCCCGGACGAACCGACGCGCCCAGCCCGAGTCCTCTCGCTGCCCCACCAGTACCCTCCTGCCCGGTCCGCGGCGGACGGTACCGCACCCCACCAGGCTGGCCGCACCCGCGCCGGTGTGCGATTCGGCCTCGGCCAAGTGGGGGAAGGGCGTCAGCCCGGCAGCGCGACCACCGACCCCGTCACCACGGCGAGCACCATCGCGACGAACAGCAGACAGGCCCGCAGCGCCCGCCCCCGATCGATGCCCCGGCCCGGAACCTGGCCGGGAAACGACTGAAGGCCCAGCACATGATGTGCTGGGCCTTCGGTCTTGAGTAGCGGGGACAGGATTTGAACCTGCGACCTCTGGGTTATGAGCCCAGCGAGCTACCGAGCTGCTCCACCCCGCGTCGGTAAACCCAACTCTACGGCATGCGCGGGGGTGGTTCGAACCATTAACCGCTGCGGACAGCCAACGAGATCAAGTGACCCCAGCCACTGCTGTGCTGCCCGCCGTCCTCGGCACCGTCAATACGGCGGCGTCGCGTTCCGCCCTTGATGAAGCGCCGGAGTGACGAGGGTCAAGGGCACGCGTCGCCGTCAGTGGCTGTCAGTGGCTGTCCACGCCGTCACCGGGAACGGCGTTCTGGGCCGTGGTGTGCCAGTTGGTGACGATCGGCTTGTCGACGGTGATGCTGCCGGTGTGCAGGCTGACCGGGTCGGTCCGGTCGTCCTCGCTCACCGAGGTGATGATCTCGTTCAGTTCCTTGCCGCCATTGGTGTTGGTGGTCTTGGGGTTCACCCCGGCGTAGGCGGTGGTGGCGCCGCTCAGTTCCACTTCTTCGCCGACGGCCTGCTCGGCCGGCCCCGCCTGGGTGCCGTCGGACCCGAACGCCACCATCGGAAGCGCAGCCGGGAGGGAGCAGGTGATACCCGGCTTGGCCTTCACCGAGATGAGGATGTAGCCACCGGCCTGGGTCTCGGAACTGGCGTTCCACGTGAGGTCGTTGGCGCCACAGACCTGCCCGTAACGGCCGGTGTGACCGTTCCCGTTGCCGCCGCTGCCCGACGCGCTGGTGCCATTTCCTGCCGCGCTGCTGCCCGTCGGACTCCCGCTCTCCGACCTTGCCGAGGTGTCGGCCCCGGAGCCCACGGCCTTGCCGCCCCCGCCGCCCTCGGCTTCCTGCCCCTTGTCCGCAGACTGCGCCGCGCTGCGCGAGGACGAAGTGCCAGCGGAGCCGGGCCCGCCCTCGCAGGCGCTCAGCGACAGGACGGCGGCCACCGCCATGGCGGCCAGGGTGGTCGTGCGGATGAGGTTCTTGCGCATGGGTGGACTCCCCCGTAGAGATTCGGACCGCTTACGCCGGACACGGCGCCGGACCGGCGCCTGCTGGCAACAACGAGCTTCGTGGCGGGCCGGCCGCACCCGCAATGCTCTACGGAAAGGCAGGGACACTGGAACGGCGGAACAGCCCCTGAGCTGCGAGAACTCCCCACCGCTGGAACGGTGTCCCGGAACAGGGAGACGGACAGGAATGCTGAGCAGCACGCCACGAACGGCCCGAACGAAGAAGATCGAGGGCGGTGAGTTCGGTGAGTTCGGTGAGGCCGATCGCGGTCGAACCAGGGGCGGTGATGAGGGACGCGAGGGATCGAGGGCGGGTCAGGGCAGGCGCGAGTCTCCTGGCGAGGGCGCGTCACCGCTCACGCATCACTCAGGCCTGGCCCCGGAAAACGCGGGAGCGCCCCGACCGGATCACTCCGGTCGGGGCGCTCCCCAGCAGGTCAGAAGGGGTTTGGCCCTCCCGCGCTTCGTAGACCGTGTGGGACTCGAACCCACAACCAATGGATTAAAAGTCCCGGCGGTCTCCTGTCAGGGCGGTCCGGACGGTGCTCGGCTGTCGGGACTTGCCCGGTCAGAGACGTACGCTCTGCCGCTTGATCCGGTTGATGACGTCCTTTGCCGCGCCGTCCGCTCACGCATCGCTCACGCATGAGGCTCCGCCGGACGAGCGCCGAAACCACGGGAGCACTCGGTCGGGCCGACCGCCCTGGGATGAGTCGGGGCCTCTGCCGGGGAGGAGCGGCTACGAGCGTCAGCGCTGAGCCTTGGGTGGGGAGGTCGGACGGAGGCCGTTGCCGTCACCTGGGCGACCCCGAAGTCACACCTCCCGTGGTGTGCGCCCAAGTAGAGGTTGGATGCCGTCTCGCGGGATGAGTCCGTGCAAGTGGCCGGCACCAGAATGAGGCTTCGCTCCCTACTTGACGAGCGCCGCCGCGTTCTCCAAGAGCGCCAGGAGAACGAAGGGAGGCTCCCCGTCGGCCGTCCTCGCCGCTTCCCTGTACGTCGCGGCATTCTTCGCGGGAAAGCCCTCACCGGAGTCGATCAACTCCCTGACCCTCCTTCCCCAAGCAGGCCACGACTCAGCGAGGAGCGCCTCCAAGTGATCCTCGAACACCGCGTGCCCTGCAGCGGACTCCGTCGTCGGCCATGGCACGCGCGAAGACGCTCCGAGATACCCCAGAAGGTTCGCGTTCTCGCCCGCATCCCGCCTGTACTCGTCCTCGATGGCCCGCTCCTTCTTCGCCCTCTCCTCCCCCACGATGCTCGGCTGAATGTTCCCCAGACTGCGCTCGCGCTTGCCCGCGTCACCGTCGAAGACGGCGTAACAAGAGACACCCATCGCGTTGAGGATGGCGTGACAGAGTGCGATGTTGCCCTTCCCGCCCGCATTGATCACGCTGATCCCCTGGGCACCCCAGTTCCGCCGCTCCCGCTCCGAGCAGCCGAGAATGACCGCACGGTCGGTGACGCCTTCGACGAGCACAACGGCTCGGGCGAAGAACCCTTCCGCTAGGTTCTCGGCACACAGGATGCCCACCTTGCGCCGGACGGCACCCTCGCTCACCAGTTCCTCCGGCAGCACCTGGATGAGCTCGGGCTCAGACACCTGCCAGACCTTGGTGACGGGGTGTTCCTCGGCGCCGTCGCAGCTGAGCCGCCGGATCTCGTGGTAACTGCGCGGCTCGATGAAGACCGGGTTGTGCGTCGCGTACATCACCTGCGTGAGCCCGGCCGGGGACTCGTCCACGAGGGCGCGCAACACCTCGGCAAAAGTCCTGGCCTGCGGAGGATGCTGATAGAGCTCCGGCTCCTCGATCGCCAGACAGAGCGTGCGCGTCCCGCCCTCCGGGCGCCTCTGCAAGGCGAGGTATTTGAGCGCCGCGATGATCAGTGCCCGCTGGAAGCCGTGTCCCTGCCGGTGGACGGAGGTCTGGGCGGCACCGTCCCTGACGGTGATCTGAAACCCCGTCCGCGCGGCCCTCTGCGGCTGCACCGTGGGCGTGACGACGATGTCCCGGCCGGTGGTGAACTCCGCGAGCCCCCGTGAGAGCGCGGCCGAAAGCCTCCCGAGCGGCTCGCCGTACTCGGCTGCCTGCGCCTCCTGCCGTGCCTGGTGCGCGGACTCGTCGATGTCGGCGAGCCTCTTGTTGACCGCGGTGCGGTCCACGGAGTGTTCCAGGATCCGGCCGAGCGCCGTTGCCTTGCTGTCGTCGGCCTCTTCGTAGGCGCGGAGGTCAGCAGAGACAAAGACGAAGTCGATCAGCTCTGCCAACTTGCTCTGCCCGGCGAACCCGAAGAAGTGCGTCGCCTCGACCTCAGTCTCCGTGAGCCGGTCGCGGTGCAGGGACTCCCAAGCGGTCATGGCTGCTTCGGCAGCGGCCTTGCTACCGGCGGGCGAGAGCCCGAGGGAGGGATCGGACTCCCGGAGCTCCTTGTACGCGTTCCGCAACTCCGTGGCAGTGGTGTGCAGCCGGACCCGCTCGAAGGGCCCGTACGCGAATGCCTTGCCAGTGATCTTGTCGTCGCCGTCCTCCCAGGTACGCCAGATGCTCACGGTCTCCGCACCCTCGGGCGCGTACCGCCCGAGGGCGGCGCGGTCGGCGTCGGTCAGTCCGTCGAATTCCACCTCGACGATGATCCGTCCGCCCTCCTCGACTGCGGAGTGGACGTCCTCCGTGCTGAGTCCGGTCTCCTTTTCCCCATTGAAGAACCAGTCGAGGCCCCGAAGAACGGTGGACTTGCCTGCGCCGGTGGGCCCGACGAAGCAGGTGATCGCGTCGAAGGCAATGTCCACCTTGTGCAGACAACGGAAGTTCTCGATGCGAACGCGTTTGATCTTCAAAGGAATTGTCCTGGGAACGTGAGGATGGCGCCGGGACGGTGGTGTGCCCGGTGGGATAGATGTGATGTTAGCGGCATATGTGATTGGAGATCAGTTTGTTTTTGCGACAGGGGCGTTGATGGACAACGGCGCGATCGTCGCCAGTTTGAGATGGGTACCAGGAATCGTTCCTGACAGCGCTGACAGCGCTGACAGCGCTGACAGCGCTGACAGCGGGAAACGGCCCAGTACTGCGCTCAGTTCCTGTGGCATGCAAGATCAGCTAACGGAAGTGCATGCCGTAGGGGCATGCCGGGTCAGAATGGACCAAAATGGATTATCGATCCCAAAAAGTAGCGACTGGCGCAATAGCGCGGTGCGAGCCGCTGTAGTGGCGCGTGCTGGCACGCTTGACCAGCTCACCAAAGTGGTTTACCGCGAGCCAGCCAGAGCATGTGGAAGACCAGAGACATTAGGGATGCCTCGCACTTCCACGTAGGTGGGGGCACGGTAGCGTCGCCGGGAGAACCCAGCAGGGAAGGGAAGATCACCGGATGCCGCACGGGACCGATGGCGCCGAAATTCACGGCCTGATCCTCGACTTCGCCGGAGTCCTTACCGCCAACCCCGGCCCCGTACATCGCGCCTGGTGCACCTCGGAGGGGCTGGCCCAGGGGGCGTGGCGCAGCACCCTCAACGATCACCCCGAAGGGCGGCGCCTCTACACCGCGCTGGAGATTGGCGAGATAGGGCAGGCCCAGTGGAACGAGGGCACGGCCGCTCTCCTCGGGAAGCACGTGGATCCGGTGAACCTGATGGGGCGGGCCTGGGCAGGGGTTCCTGTAGCTCGCCGGATGGTCGCACTCGCCCGAGCCGCGCGTTCCGCCGGTCACCGGCTGGCCCTGCTGTCAAACAGCTTCGGCCTCGACCCGTTCAACCCGTACGAACACGTCGGTATCTGGGACCTGTTCGACGTGCACGTCGTATCCGAGCTGGTCGGAATGGCAAAGCCTGATCCTGCGATCTACCGTCTCACCCTGGATCGGATCGGGTTGCCCGCAGAGCGGTGCGTCTTCGTGGACGATCACGCGGTGAACCTTCCGCCGGCGGCCGATTTGGGCGTCACAACCGTCCACGTCACAGACGAGGACGCGGCCGTAGCTGAGCTGGAGGAGCTCCTCGACGTCACGGCGGTTCTCGCCGCGTGAGCCCAACAGCATAGTGATTCAGAGGCTGTTGGCGCACTGCTCCAGCCAGTACTGTCCGTGTAGAGACCATCACGCGGAGGTTCTGGATCATGCAGTGGTCGGAATACACCACCTCTGAGCGCATGAAGGCGCTCCGCGGTGGCATGACGCAGGAGCAGTTGGCAGAAGCCGCCGCTGTTTCCGTCGGCGTGGTCCGCAAGCTCGAACGCGGTGGGACCGCTTCCCTCCCGTCCCTGCTCTCGATCGCCGACGCACTCGGCACGGACATCGCCGTGCTCCTCGGCCAGCAGGCGCCACGGCGGTCCATGGACCGCGACGAGCGGGCCGCCTTGCGCCTGGTCTCCGCAGCCACCCATGACGCCGCTATTGGCATCCCCGCCGATGTCGAGCCCGGCACCGCCGAAGAACTCCGTGCCGTCGTCCGCCGTGCGGACGCCGCTTACTGGGCAGGCCGGTACACCGAACTCGGCACCCTCCTGGGGCAACTTCTCCCCGAGGCGCGAGCCAGGTTCGACGTGACCGGCCCCGCCGAGCGGGAGGCCGCCGCCGGCATCCTGATCGACACCTTCCAGACCGCGGGCATGGCCGCCAACGTGCTCGGTTCCCGCGATCTCGCGTACGCGGCACTTACGTACGGCCGCCAGATCGCCGTGCAAGCCGGTGACGATCTGCGTGACGCCCACCTCGCAGCCACAACTGCGTGGGTCAACCTTAGAGACGGCCGTACGAAGCAAGGGTTCCTCCTCGCCGCAGCCCAGGCCGACCGGATCGAGCCCAAGATGAGCGAGCACGATCCGGACCGGCTGAGCGTGTACGGGCAGCTCGTCACCAACGCTGCCGTCGCCGCGTCCCGAGGCGGTGCCGGTGCGGACAGTGCCCGCGAGTACCTCTCCCAGGCTCATGCCGTCGCCGCCCGCATCGGTAAGGAATGTGCCCGTGGCTTCCACGCCCAGCCGTACGGGCCGATGTACGCCGCTACGCAGGCCATGAGCATCGCCGTGGCGCTCGGCGACACCGCAGGAGCGCTGCGGCTGATGGACACCGTTCGCCTGGACGACAACGTCCCCCTGGCCACCCGGGCACGCTACGGCCTGGACGTCGCCCTCACCCAGGTTGAATCCCGGCGCTGGGACGCCGCCGCCGACACCCTCCAGGCCGTCTGCACGATGGCCCCGGGGTGGGTGCGCCACCAGATGCTCCCCGGCGTCATCATCAGTCGGCTCGCCGGGGTGTCCGTCCACCGGCTGAGGGGGCTCGCCGACTCGGCAGGTGTTCCTCTCGGCGTGCGCTGACCTCCGTCGGCACTGCAACGCTCCATGGTGGTCGTAGGGCTGCCATCGGCCGGACTGATACGGGTCGTTACACCTGACCGAGCGGGCTTTCCTCCGCTGCCACGGGACGTGGCACAGCAACAAGGTACGGAGTGCCGTCGACGTCACGGGCCGTGCCTGGGCTCATGCGGGCCAGCACAGCAGCCTTGTGGGCATGCCGATCAATCCACCCGGTGGTCTGGGAAACGTCCCCGTCGCCATCTACGCCTGCGCCCCCACCTCCAGCGCCACCCATGAGGGAGAAGAGCGAGGTCGCTACTACGCCGGCGCTCGCCTCTGGCACGTGGCAGGCGTCTGGTCCGACTTCGATCCGGCGCTTCCGCTCGCGGAACGGCCCGGCTGGCAGGCCGTCACGTCCGCCCTCTCCGCCGGGATGATCAGGGGCGTCATCGTCAGCACCCTGAACCACGTCGCCATCGATGAAGCCCAGTTCGCCGGCCTCGGTGCCCTCATCCGTGAGCGAGGCGGGTTCCTGGTGGATGCCTCGGGCGCCTCGCCCGCCCGTCGTACCCCCGGCCAGAGCGGGCGACGGCGCGACATCGCGGACGCGGCCTCCGGATGGTCTCCGCGGAGCGATGCGCCCGAGGAGGGCACCGCGTGACTGTGGAGCGGGCCTGGGTCGGCGATCTCGTCAGGGACGGAAGCGGACGCCGAGCGATCGTCACCGACGTGCGAGCCGGCGGCACCGTGTGGGTATTGCGACCGCCGACCGGCGGCGGCCCTCACTGGGAGACCGACGGCCCCAACACCCTCGAAGTCCTCGCCCGTGCAAGAACCCGGGACAGTCCGTAAGCCCCCACGCACCCGGTGCCCTTCGACAGCTGTCGACCTGTTCCTCATGCCCGTGCACCACGCCCGAAAGGCGAAGCGCCCATGTACGCGTTCGGCCTGTGCATCGACCAGCAATATCTTGTCCCCGGCCTCGCCGCCCTCGGTGGCCTGGCCGACAGTCTCACTCCTACCGCCCGCCGCAGCGCGGCCGTGCGGGTCCTCACTCTCGACCTCACCCGGGCACAGTCCCTGCTCCTCTCCGACTTCGCCAAGCGAAGGGGCTTCGGCTCCTTCGACATCCGTCGCTGCTCACCACTGCGGACCTCACGGATGGCCGACGCCTCCTACATCACCGTCACCACCTATCTGCGCTTCGAGTTCACCCTGGCCTTCGTCCGCCGGCCTTACCTGATCTACGTGGACGCGGACGTTCTCGTACGGGGAGACCTCACCGGCCCGCTGGGCTCCCTCGGGCCGGACGAGACCGGTGCCGTACGCGACGAGTTCAACCCGGCCGTGGGTGAGTGCCCTGCGCTGCCCGGAGCAGCTGAACGCTGGCCCCATCTGCGCGGACGCCCTTACTTCAACGCGGGCGTGCTCTGGACCTACACCGACCGGATGCCCCGCATTCGCCGAGGCGTCGAGCACGCCCTGACCCACGCCCGGCGGCACATCCTCCACAACGACCAGGACGCTCTGAACCTGTGGCTCCTGCGAGCCGGCCGAGTGCGACCGGTGCCCGGCGGATTCAACCGGTTCGAAGTCGGCCGGTTCCTCGAACGTGGGAACTGGGTGCGCCGGGTCGTCACGCGGTCGCCGAAGCCCGATCCGGCCGCCGCCCTCGTGCACTTCGTCGGGCCCCTGAAGCCGTGGCAGGCCGACTGCCCCGTCACGGAGGATGTCGTCGAGTACCGCCGACACCTGGCGGGTGCCATGAGGCAGGTCCGCCGACTGGGCGCTGTCGGCATGGAACCTGCGGGTGTGCGGTGATCGGGGCGGTCCCGGCCGTCGTCGCGCGCGCTGCCCTCGCCCTGGCCGGTGTTCCGGCCCACGCCGCATGCCGCCTGTCCGCCCGCTCGCGCACGGCCGTGTACCGGGTGGGCCTGGCGGACGGGAGGAGCGTGGTGATCAAGCTGTACGCGGCCACCGCCCGCCGGAACGCGACCACGGAGAGCGCTGCGATCCGAGCGGTGTCCGGCCACGTACCCGTACCGGCTGTCAACGGATACGGGCACGTCCCCGGTCACGAGGCGACCGCCCTCATCACCTCCGATCTCGGTCCGCTGACACTCGGCAGCGCCATGCGCTGCGGCCGGGTTTCCGACGAGCGGGCCCTGAAGGACCTGGCCGGTCTGCTCGGGCGCCTGCACCGAGCACCCGTCCAGCCGTGGGCGTCACGTCGGCCGTTCTACGAGCAGGTCGCCTCGCTCGGACGTCGTTGCCCGCCCAGCAGCCTGGATCGCCTCGGGCCCGCCCTGGCCGCTATCGCCGATGCCTCAGACTCGGCGCTCGTGTGGTGCCACGGTGACCTGCACGGTGACAACGTCGTGCTCGCCGGCCCCCGCGCTGTCCGCCACCTGGTCGACTTCACCGATGCCGCAGTCGGTCCCCGCGAGTCCGACATCGCCCAGACCCTGGTCATGATGGATGCCCTGTCGCCGCTCCGGGTCCGCACGGTCACCCATGCCTACCCTCTCGCCCTCGACCAGCACTTGCTGGCCGCATGGGCCGTCTTCCACACCATGCGCTGCTGGGCGCACTCATCCCCGGGTGACGACGGCGTCCTGTGGGAACGCCGCCTGGACGACCTGAACCGACGCGCCCCGCACCTCTTCCGCACCCGCCGCCCGGAAAGGACGCGCCGATGACCACCCCTGCTCTGTCGGTAGTGATCCCTGCCTACAACGAAGCCGCCTACTTACCCCGTTACCTGCCCTCCGTCCTCGCATCTCTCATCCGCTGGGAGGAGGCCACCGGTCACAAGGGAGAGGTGATCCTCGTCGACAACGCCAGCACCGACGCCACCGCCGACATGGCAGCCTCCTTCGGCGTCCGCGTCGTGACCGAGGACGTCCGCAACATCGGCCGGGTCCGCAACACCGGAGCGACCGCAGCCCGCGGCGATCGGCTGTTCTTCACCGACGCCGACGTGGCACTTCCTCTGGAGGCGGTCACCGCAGCCGCTGCGGCCATGGACGCCGGAGCCGTCGGCGGCGCCATCCCTCCGCTCTACACGCCCGAACGCCTTGGCGCCCGCCTGCTGTGCGCCTACTGGGACCACTACCGCACCCGGCGCGGGGGCGCCCAGGGCGTCAACCAGTTCTGCACAGCCGACGCCTTCCACCGCCTCGGCGGATACCGGGACGACCTGTTCATGAGCGAGGACGTGGAGTTCTTCGCCCGTCTCGTCTCCCACGGACAGGTCACCGGCAGACCCGTGACGATCCTCGACGAACTGCGGGTACGCCCGTCGACGCGCCGCTACGACCAGTGGTCGAGCCTGCGGATGCTCTGGTGGCAGAACCCGTTGACCGCCCGTCTGCGTCTGCGGTCGCCCCGTAGATGGCGCCACTGGTACGAGACCACCGTGCGATGACGAAGGAGCCCCCCCTGTGCGCTCGCCCCTGCCCGTACCGGACGGACACGGCATCTACACCTTCCCCGACGACCTCCACCGCGCTCATCAGGAGTGGACCCGGCACCTCGCCGACCGCCACCATGCCCACGACCGCCGTGTCCTTCAGATGGCCGCGCCCCACGCCCGGGTCCCGTACTTCATCGAGCCCCGCACCCCCGTCGGCCGTCCGGTCCTCGTCATCGAACCGCACCACGACGACTTCACCCTGTCCGCCTCCGGTACCTTCCTCGCCCACCCCCGACCGCTCACCGTCGCGACCGTCTTCACCCGATCCCGCAGCGTCCACCCCGCCCTGGAGACCACGTACGCCGACACCAGAACGGTTTCCGAACTACGCGCCCGTGAAGGAGCCGCCGCGCTCGCGCCGTTCGCCGCCCGTCGGCACCTCCTCGGTCACAAGGACGCCGATCCTCCATACCGGCCCTACGCCCCCGAGAGCATCGACCGAATCACCGAAGAGCTCCGCCGGATCGTCGCCTCCCACCCCGGCGCCGAGCTCCTCGCGCCCGCCGCCGTCACCCGCCACCCCGACCACCTCCTCGTTCACGCGGCAGCCGTCCGTCTCGGGTGCCGCTGGTTCTGGGAAGACCTCGCCTTCTGGTCCACGTACGCTCTCGCCGGCTGCGACCAGCACCTCTTCCGTACGCGCACGGGGGCGACGATGCGGCCCGAGCTGGTCGACATCACCGACGTCGTCCTGGACAAGGTCACCGTCCTGCGGATGCATGCCTCCCAGATGTATCCGGCCCGGAAGATGTACCGGCCGATCAGGCATGCGTTCACCACGGCCGCCGACCTCGTCGGCCCGCCCGGTCTCTACGCCGAACGCTTCTACCGAACGGAGCCGACGTGCTGATCGTCGCCCTGGAGGGGCCCTCCTATGCCGGCAAGTCCACGGCGATACGCCACTTCCGCCAAACCGCCCTCGGAACCCAGGCGTTCGTCTCCGAGTGCTACGTCAGACACATCGCCCACCACGACGACATTCCCCCGGCCCGCTCCGGGTCCGCAGCTGCCCAACTCGCCGCCTTCGAGAAGTTCATGGAGATCGAGGCCGCCAGGGTCGCCCAGGCCACCGCGAGCGGCAGGCCCCTGGTGATCCTCGACCGTTCCGTGGACACCCTGCTCGCCCACGCGTACGCCCTGGACGCCCTGTTCGGGTACGGCGTCCACCACCAGCTTCACCACCGGCTCCAGGCGCTCCCGTTCCTGCGCCCCGATCACACCCTTTACCTCGACGTTCAGGCCGAATCCCTCCACCTGCGGCGCATGGCCGCAGGCCACGCCGCTGCCGGATCTGACTACTTCCTCCACGAACCCGGTTTCCTCGGCCATGCCCACGACTACTTCGTGCACTCGGCCCGGCAGCCCGTGACACGAGAACTCACCGTCCTGGCCGCAGAAGCCGGACCGGACGAGATCGCCCAGGCCGTGGAAGCCCTCATCTCCTTCTGGGCCAGGTGATCATGATGCCCACCGCCCTCTTCGCATGGCGTCGCACACCGCCCCCGTTCCTCATCGGCGGCGCCGAGGTCACACAGCAGCTCCTCGCCGAAGAACTCGCCGTCTCGGGCTGGCACGTCATCTACCTCGGCTCGCACGAAACCCCCTGGAACGGGACCACCCAGCTCCCGGAGATGCGCGCCCACCTTGACTTGCACCGCGTCCCGTACAACGAGGAAGCAGGCGCTCTGCGCTACCGGTGGAACGGGATCGAGTGCGCGGCGTTGACGCAGAACAACGTGGAGCATGTATTCGGGAGCCTGCTGAGTACGCTCCATCCCGACGTCGTGTTCACCTCACAGGAGGGCTCGGCACAGCTCGCCGCCCACGCCCGGACGACCACGCTCGTCGCCGGCCTGCTGCACTCCGTCTCCGCCACGGGCTTGGCTGTTCTCGCGGGTCGACCCCATTACGGTCTCGCCGTGTCGGAGTTCGTCCGGGCGCGCGCACTTCAGGCTGCGGGAACGCGCCTTGCCGTGATGTACCCACCGTTCGCTTCACCCGGACTACGCAGTGACGAGATCCGTTCCGCGTCCGTACTGATGATCAACCCCATCCCGGCCAAGGGGTCGGAACTGCTGCACCGGCTCCTCGTGCTCATGCCGGAACAGCACTTCACCCTGGTCGAAGGCTGGTGGGACACCGCCGCCGACTTCGCCGCCCGCTCGAACGTGACGTACGTGCCCCGCGTGTATGACATGGGGCCCCTGTACCGAAGCCACCGACTGCTTCTGGTCCCGTCCGTCGTGGAGGACGCCTTCCCTCGCGTGATCATCGAGGCCGCGCTGCATGGCATCCCGGCCATCGGAACCGACAGGGGCGGCATCCCCGAGGCGATCGGCGACGCAGGGATCGTCCTGCCCGGCACCGCCCATCCCGAGACGTGGGCGCGAACGATCCGGAACGCCGACTGCGAGGCGCTGGGACTGAGGGCCCTGCGCAGGGCGGCCCGGTTCACGCGACCGTGCCTTCCCGAACTCCAGGAACTCGGTATCTAGGCAGCCCCGGCGAACGCCCGCTCCACCGCATCGAGCCGCTCCGTCCACCAGTGAAGCAGCGCCTCGTCGGCAAGGAACAGATCGTCGCAGGACTGGTCGTGCCGGTCGTAGTGGAATTCGAGCTGCCAGAAGTCCGTCATCCGCTTCCACCACAGCCGCTCGGCGGCGGCGACCAGCACGGCCGACTCCAGTGGGATCACCGACCGGTAGCCGGCCGCGAACGTCGACACCCGCTCCAGGTCGAAGACGCCTTCCACTCCGAACTGCACCTGCGCCGTACGCGCGACCTCCTCCGCGTACGGCCGGATGCCCAGCCGGTCCCAGTCCAGGACCGTGGCCAGCTCACCATTCGCCCAGAGGAGGTTCCGGTACTGGAAATCACCGTGCGTCCAGCCGTGCGGCCCCATAGGGAGGTCACCCTCGGGGCGCAGGTGGGCGTACTTGTCGAGGAGGATCTTGCGCTCTTCGATGGCAGTGGAAGCAGCCACGTCGAAGGCGTCGCCGACGCTCTGCGCAAACACCGCCCTGGCAAGCCGGTCAGCCTTCTCCACGGCTCGTCCGGCCTCCGTCACCTCGGCGGTGGCCGAGGCCGGCATGGGCAGCTCCGCGCCTTCGGCGGCGTGGCCCAGCGCCACATGGAGTCGAGCGAGGTGTGCGCCGAGTTCGGACACCTGCGACAAGGACAGATCGATTCCGCGCACGTGCTTCCCGTCCGACCAGGGGAACAGGCAATAGCTGCTACCGCCGATTTCGGCGATCACATCGCCCGAAACGGTGGGCAGCGGAGCGCACGCGGGAACGTCGTGCGAGACAAGGACGGGGAGGACCGCGAGGCTATGCCGCAGCCGTTCGCGCGGCACGTCCGTGACCCTCTTGAGGGCGAACCTGCCGACCAGGGTGTCCAGCTGCCAGTTCACGTTCATCAGGCCGTCGGCCAGGTACCGCCGATCCAGCACCTCGCCGATGTCGAAGACCCTGATCAGCTCGGCAAGATCGTCTGCGGGGATGTGCGTTCTGTCCACCACATTCGCGTCGGTCACCCGGGCGACGATACGGGAGCCGGCAGCTCAGGCGCACAAGGATCATCGGGCTGCTTCCGCAGGGCCGAGCGTTTACGGGGTCACCTTGTTTACCCTCATGCCACCCAGACCACAGTGATCAGCGTCGCCGCACGTGTGGCGACTGCGGTGTGGTCGATGTGACCACCGATGGGTGGATCGGAGCAGCGGTGCGTCGTGTGGTGCTGCGGGCTATGGCTGCTTGGGCGCGGGGGCTGGGTGTGTGGCGTTGGCCGAGGCGGTGGATGCGCCAGGTCAGGGTGCGGGCGGGGTTGCGGGCGTCGGCGAAGGTGCGCTGGCCGAGGGCTTGGCCGAGGAGGGTGGCCGCGTTATGCCCGGCTGTTTCTGCGTCGGCAAGGGCGGTGCTGAGGGCGTCCCAGGCGGGGTCCTGGAGGATGCGGTCGGCATGCTTGGGGATGATCTGCTGGAGGTGGCGGGCGTAGCGGTGTTTGGTCTGCAGGCCGGGAGCGCAACGGGCGAGGTCCTCCAGGACTGGGACGGCGACATGTGCGTACGCGGTCTGGAGGTGGACGAGTGTCTGCTGGGCTGCCGCTTCCTGCTGGGCGTGCTGATGTGTGCGGTGCCAGTGCCTTGCGAACGCCACGGCGATCAGGACAGCGTCCAGCAGCATCGCCAGCCCGGCTCCGTCGCCCGTTGTGGTGGGGGTGCGCAGGATCGTCTGAATGCTGCGGCGCAGGACGCGGGTGTTGTCGAGGTCGGCCATGATCCGGGAGCGGGTGGCGCGCTCGAAGACGGCGGCGGCCTGTTCGAGTTCCCCCTTCGCATCGGCCGGTGCGGTGAGCGGCAGCAGGTCGAGCACTCCACCGAGCGCGACGAGCTGGCCCTGGGCGATGTGGTCACTGCTGCGGCTGAGGTGGTCAGGTATGCGTTCGGTGGCGGCGGTGGCCTGATGCCAAGGGTCAACTGACCGAGCGGTGACAGGTTCGGGGCCGGTGTCGGTGAGGCGGTGGCGGATCTTGGGGAGGGAGAGGTCACCGGCGAGGGTGGAGCCGGAGAACCAGACCAGCTCGCCGTATTTGTTGACGTCGCCGGGTAGAGCGACGCTGTAGCCGAGGACGTCGCCGGACGGTCCGGTCTTGGGCCGAACACTCACGCCGGTCACCTCCAACAGAGCGAAGAACTCCGTCTCGTTGGAAGCGGCGGCCACCGCTCGCCGCACGCGCGTGCGCAGGATCTCGCGGGTCGTGGTGTCCTGTCCTTGGCGCTTGGCCTTGAAGTGCTCCTTGCTGGTGGGACGTTTGGCGGCAGTGCCGTCGCCAGGGTTGAGGCGGCGGAGGCCGAAGTCGGCTTCGATCTTGCGGGCTTCACGCTGGACGGCGCGGATGTCGTGGTCTCGGTGGGGGCGGCGGCCATCCTGGCGTACGAGGGTGGCGGCGATGTGGATGTGGTCCTCGGCATGACGGACTGCCACCCATCGGCAGGCTTCCTGGTCGCCTTCGGGGGCGATGCCGGCCACGGCCACGATCCGACGGGCGATGTCCGCCCACTGGGCGTCGCTCAGGATCGGGTCCCCGGGTGCGGCGCGGACCGGGCAGTGCCACATCGTGGTCGTCGGGGCTTTGTCGCCGAGCATCTTCACGGGCTGGTCGAGCTGTGCGGTGAGCTGGCCCTCGACATGTTTGGGGTTGTGGTGGGAACTGCGGCCAGGGTCGGGGGCGAAGCCGTTCCAGGACGCGACCAGGTGCGGGTCGGTGTGCTCGTTGGCGCTGCCCGGCCCATAGAGGTAGCCGATGAGGCGGCGGATGGCGCGTCCGCCCTTGCCGAGGATGATCTTCGGTATCACGTGGTCACCGTCCGGTGATCACCTGCGCGACGGCCACGTCCACGTCGGCGATCGACGCCTCGATGTGGTGCAGCAGCCGCCACACGATGTCCAGGTCGGGCCAGGGGCCATCCTGATTGAGGTGGCCGGCGAGCTGGTTGAGATTGCTGCCGATCTTGGCGAGCTGTCCGTTGGCGGCCATCAGTGCCTTGACCATGGCCCGGTAGTCGGCGACCGCGGAGGTGGGGTCGTCGGCGCGGGCGGCGGCGATCGAGGTCTCAGCGACGTAGCCGCCGACCGGCATGCGGCTCAGACCTGCGGCGTTCACGAGAAGGGAGAACTCTTCGTCGCTGTAACGCGGGTGGACTCGCTTCTTGCGCAGTGTGGGTTCGCGCAGACGACGACGCGGCTTGGGCGGCTGCGTGGCCTCTTCCCGAGTCGGCTCCCCCGGGCCGACCGCCACCGTCGCCCCCTCGGCGACGGATGCTTCCGCCTCCTCTGGGGCGGAAGCCGGGTAAGGACTCCTTACCCGACAACTTGCTCGTGTCGAGATTGGGTCTGTGGTCATCGGCTTCTGAGGTGCCACGAGTTCGTGATCGGTGTCGCACATGTGGGCTCCTGCGAGCGGTGGTGGGGAAGCCGCCCGTCCCTCCGGGCTGATTCGCGGGAGGGACGGGCGGGGATGGGGCGGCTGTGAGTTCAGCTGATGCCCGGCGTGGCCTTGTCGCGTTCGGCCTGCAGCAGGTTCTTGACCTCGTCCAGGCGGCTGCGGGCCATGCCGAACCCTTGGTCTCGGATTGCTTGCTCAACGTTGCGGCGTGAGACGCGGTCACCCCGTCCGAGGGGTGCGCTGCGGCCGATGTCGATGGCCTGTTCCACCGAGATGCTCGGTGATGCGCCTCCGAGCTCGGAGGGCCGGTGCGGGGGCTTCGCTACGGCCTTCTCCACCGGTCGCTCCACGTCGTTGGAGCTTGGGGTGGGTGGCGGTGCCGTCTCGCTTCCCTTGGCGTTTTCGTGGCGGCCGTTGGTGTTGTGGTTCTTGTTGTGGCAGTCGGTGGCGGGGCCCCGGGCGACGAGAAGGTAGAAGTGGACGGCTCCGGCCAGGGCGAGTGGAGCGATGGCTGAGATAGCTCCGACGGTGACGTCATCGAGGGCGAGTCCTGTGTACCGGGCTTGCTGGTTGAGGCGGATGGCATGCAGGACGTTGGCCCAGATACTTGTGGCGGTGGCGATGCCGACCAGCACCGAGACGTAGAGCCGGGCGGACAGAGGCGCCGTCCGCAGGACGAGCAGAGCACCGATCCCGATGGCGATGAACCCGTCGATGACGAGCGGGAAAGCGTACGTGAGCGCCCGGTGGATGTGGCTGGCAGCGGCCATCTGACGCAGAGCATCGTAGGAGAGCGCGAAGGCAGCCACGGCCAACAGCGCTACACCTGTGCGAATCGCGCCGGCCAGCGCCACTGGTGCAGCGGACTGTGCGCTGGTGGTGGGGTGAGACAAGGGGAAGTGCTCCAGGAGTGCGGTAAGACAGGGCTCAAATGGCCCGAGGAATGGGGGCGACCCGTCGCGACTCGTCGCATGCCTGGTCAAGGCAGATACGGGTGGCCCGGCGATGTCGAGTGGACTCGTCACCGGACCTCGACTCGTCACCGCGCTGACCTGCGCGGCGACGGGTCGTGACGGGTCGTGCCGGGTCAGGCCCCGATCGTGTCTGGCGGTACGGGTGGTACGGCTTCGGGGCAGTAGCGCGCCCACGAGTCCGCGAAATGCAGGCAGGCGTAGCCGCGGGCCTGGACGTTGCCGTGGAAGCGCCGGGGGGCGGAGCTGATGTCGTACTCCTTGAGCAGGATCTGAAGGCCCCGAGGGGTCAGGCCCTTTTTGGTGTACTCCGGCCACGGTGTCTCGACGTCCTCGTTGAGGATGTCGAGGAGACGGCTGGTGCGAAGCGCCGGCGGGTTGCCTTCGGTGGCGAAGGCGCGGCGGATGTCGGCCAGGAGGCGGATGCTCAGGCTGCTGCGGTCCTGGTCATGATCGGCCTCGTGCTTCGCCATGACCCGGCAGGCGGTGCGCGCGAGCTCGGGCCACGGGCCGCCCGCGAGGTCCGCGACGGATACCAGCGGCTGCCAGGTGTCGGCCGCGCGGTCATGGACCGGCATGGCCGGTGTCAGCTCCATCGCATCGGCGTGGAGCGGTGCCAACCAGGCGACGAGCCGGTCGCGCAGGGCATGGAGCGGCGGGGTGTCACGGTAGGTGCGGAACTCCTGCACTTCCTCGCCGGTCCTGCGACGGCGCATCCGGATGACGATCGACCGGTCCATGATCGTGTCGGGCAGGTCTCCGATGCCCGCGAGGGCCGCCATGGCGAAGGTGGGGAACTTCGCCACCTCGTGGTTGGGGCCGGAGACCCGCAGGGTAGGGCGGTTGCGCTGGTGGCCCGCGTTGAGCAGGCCGCGCATCTCTTCGTTCTTCTCCGCGACCTTCGCGGAGCCGAAAAGAGTGTCGGCCTCGTCGACCAGCAGGGTGGGCGGGGTGTCGGTGATCGACCGGAACACCGCGGCGGCCGAGGCGTTGACCGTGATGAGCGGATCATGGACGCTCTCGGTGATCACGTCCAGCAGCCTTGACTTGCCGCACCGCTTCGCCGGTCCGACGACGGCCAGCCGTGGAGCGTGCTGCCATGCGGTCTGCAGGTGCGTCGCCGCGACCCACAGCGTTACCGCCGTGAAGGCTCCCTCGCTCGGCAGCACAACATACCGGCGTATCTGCTCCCGCAGTTCCGTCAGTACCTGCTCGCCTTCGGATACCGGGGCGGTATCGGACATGGCGGCGGACAGCTCTTCCAGTGACGGCAGGAAAGAGCGGCCGGACGGCTGTCCGGGGATGGCGACCGGCGGCCAGGAAGGCTCGTCCGGTGTGGAATAGGGCTCGGCTCCGGCATGTTCCACGGGGCAGCTCCTCGTCTGGCGGTGGCGGGCTTGCGCGCCCTTGCCGCCGGGTTGGTTCTTCGCGGGCCGTGTGGGGTTGCTGGGGCCTCCGGCGTTGCACCGCCGGAGGCCCGTTCCCGTCTCGCGGGCATGAGGCCACCGCGAGGGAACACGGACCGTACGTCCCCACCCGCCAACAGTCCAGCGAATCTGTGTCAGCTCAGCGCAGAAGCGTTTGTTAGCTTGCCGTCCGCTCACGCCGCCAGCCCGAGCAGATCCAGCAGATCCGCAGTCACGACCCGGTAGGCGTTCCCGAGCCGCAGGACCTTGCACGGGTAGGCGCCCCGCTTCGCCAGCTCATAGCCCTTGCTCCGCCCGAGACCCAAGGCGCGATTACTCGTCTCCAGGTCAACGGCGACTGGCAGGGCCAGCAGCTCCTCCCGACTCATACCCCGCGACTCTCCGCCGGTCATACCTGCGCGCATACGGCGACCCTTTCGGTACAGCCTTCGGCGAACGTGTCCATCACGTCCGGCTCCAGGCGTCTACCAATCAGAGTCCTCAAGCTAATGTGTCTGCATGACACAACGCGATTTCGATGATGAAGAGGACGACTTCCCGGAGTGGGTGGACAGGATCAAGGCCAACGTGGCCGCCGAAGTCCGCCGGAGAAGGAAAGAGATGGGATGGAGCGCCCAGGACTTGGCGGAGCAATGCGAGCAGCTCGGGCATCCCATCCCGCGCAACGTGATCGCCAACATGGAGTCCGGACGGCGGGCCAGCCTCCCGCTGGTGGACGTCATGGTCCTGGCAGCCGCGCTGGAGACCTACCCGGTCTGCCTGATCTTCCCGGTCGGGTACGTCGAGCAGACCCAGGAACTCCCGTTCCAGGACCTCGTGCCCACCTGGGATGCCCTAAGGCGATTCACCGGCGAACAAGAAGTACCCCTGCACGACGCTGGCCTGGTCCCCGATTTCGAGGCCCACGCCAGCCTCGTCAGCACGGCCCTGGCGGCACTCGCAGAAGAAGAACAGGCCCGGTTCGCAGCCAGGACGGCAACCAGCCGCGCCCAGCAGGAAGAAGCCGAACGCAAGCGGTCTACGTACGCCGACCAGGCCATCTCCGCCAAGTACAACCTCCGCTACCTCCGCCGGGACCTCCGCGACGACGGAGCCACACCGCCCGACCTGCCACCCGCATTGGGCGATGTTGATCTACCCGAAGCCGATACGGACACCAACACCACCACGGAGGAACGCCTTTGAAAGGCTCCACGCATCGCCGCTGCTACTGCCGCGACCCCAAGACCGGTAAGCCGTTCGGCAAGAAGTGCCCCAAGCTCACCAGCCGCAAGCACGGCTCCTACTCCATCCGCCAGGAACTCCCTCCCCGCGAAGACGGCACCCGCCGCTCCTTCAACCGCGCCGGCTACGAGTCCCTCAAGGCCGCTCAGGCCGACCTCGACCACGTGCGTGCCCTGATCGGCCTCGCCGACACCGACGACCCCGACAGCGTCCAGAGGATCACCCAGCTCCTGGAACAGCTGGCCGCCGAGAAGGCCCCACTCCCCGACACCGAAGAGACACGTCGGCGCCTCAAGGCCGGGCTCGACCTTCGCAGCAGCACCACCGTCGGGGAGTGGCTCGACCTGTGGTTCGCCTCGAAGAAGCGTCGCAGGACGACCCTCAACGGCTATGCCTCGCACATCCGCGTCCACCTGAAACCGCGTATCGGGCACGTCCGCCTCGACCGCCTCAACGTCAGCCACCTGGTCGCGATGTTCGACGGCATAGCCGACGACAACGAGGTGATCGCCGCCGAGAACCAGGCCCGCCGCGAACAGATAGCCCGCACCAAGCCGAGCAGGCCGGGCCCGGTAGCCGCCGAGCGCGCGCGCCTCGCCATCGAGCGGGCGAAGCTCGCCGAGATGAAGCCATTCCGGAAGGTGAACAAGCCCGCCACCTGGCAGGCGATCCGCCGCACCCTGCGTGCCGCACTGAACTCGGCGATCTCGCAGCAACTCATCACCTTCAACCCCGCGTCCCACGTCGAACTGGCCTCTGGGAAGCGCCCCAAGCCACTCCTTTGGACAGAGGAGCGTGTACGACGCTGGCGCGAGACGGGCGAGATCCCCGGTCCGGTCATGGTGTGGACGCCTACTCAGCTCGGCACTTACCTGGACGCAGCCGAGGAGGACCGCCTGTACGCCGCCTTCCACCTCATGGGCACCCGCGGTCTCCGCCGAGGCGAGGCCGCCGGGCAGGAGTGGCTCGACCTTGATCTCGACGCCGGCAGCATCACCCCGGCGAAGGAACTCGTGGTCGACGGCTGGGACGCCTACGAGTCGGACCCGAAAACCGACGGCAGCGCGGACACCATCGCGCTCGACTCGGTCAACGTCGCCGTGCTCGGTGTGCACCGAGCGCACCAGAACGCGGAGCGCGAGAAGTGGGGACCGGCCTGGAAAGACAGCGGCAAGGTCTTCGCGCAGGAGGACGGCTCCCGGCTGCACCCCGAGATGCTCTCGAACGCCTTCCGCCGCATCCTGGCCACCACCGACCTGCCACCCATCAACCTGCGTGACCTGCGCCACGTCGCCGCCACGCTTACACACGCGGGCGGCGGCGACATCCACACGGTGAAGGCGACCCTGCGGCACTCCACCATCACCCTGACCTCGGACACCTACACGAGCCTGCTCCCCGAACTCGACCGCGAGATCGCCGAGAAGGCCGCGAACCTGGTCCCCCGGTCGCGTCTCGCCGCAGCGTCCGTTCCCAAGGCGGCCGACAACGCCGATCTCTCATCGCCCGAGCAAGAGCCCGAGAACAAGGAAGCACCCGCGCAAAAGGATGTCCATGCTCACAGGTCGCCCGCTTCTCACGCGGGATGACCAAGAAGTCATCCCGTTCCCTCATGGGCTGTAAAGCAGCATGGCTGCTGGCCGGGCTCTAGCTGCTGATTTACAGGACTTCTCCCGAAAAACCGGGACGATTCTGAGCAACGATGGAAGCCGCGTCCCGACCCGGCGGGAGCTGCCACTCAACTACGTGCAGGCCCGCCAACTCGATGATCTCCTCCGGGACACCCAACCGGTGCAGAGGCGTAGCTCCATACCGGTCGAGCCAGGCGACGCGTCTCTCTTGCTCACACCGCTCAAGGTCATGCCACGAATCGAGGGCCACCCCAGGCGCAATCCATGCACCCAGCGACCGCCGAAGCACTACGTGCCGAACGAGCGGCATGTATTTCACTGGGTCTCGCGCGAGAGCGATGAGACACCAAGCCGTCGAATCGGACATAGATGCGCCGTGAGTAGCTACGAGATGCCGAGCCCTCCATTGCCAGAGTGGGGCGAGGAGCCATCTGGTTTTTTGAGCCCTCACCCCCGGCCCCTAGCAAGCTCTGCCAAACATCTGCCCGCACTGCTGTAGGCCGGGATGCATCGACCGGACATCAGCTCGCACGCTCTTCATTCCCGGAGCTGGATGTTTCGAGTTGAAGCTCGCGCTTCCTCTGCTCTTCCTTGAGCCGTTCCACATAACGCGCAAACATCCGGAGTCGTTCATCTTCAGGAAGCGGCGTCTCATCATCCCGGCCAGCGTATTCATCGAGCATGAACTGCGAGGCGTTGTAGTGCTTCTCGATATCATCGGCCGTGGATTGCAGATTGTACCCTCGTTCACGAAACTTGAAGTATCCGGTCACGCCTGCTGAAATTCCGACGAGTGCGCTGAGGGAAGCCGAAGAAAGACGCAGCACTTGGCTACTGCCCTCGTTCATGGCAGCTAGCGTCGACGTGACGATCGACCCAGTGATGATTACGCCTTGGAAGGCGTTGTGAATCCGCCGATTCTTGTTAGCTGATTTTCTGTACTGATCGATCAGATCAAGCGAGGCTTCGCGGTAGATCCGGAGTCCGGAGGGTGAGTCAAGAGGCAGCTTTGCAGCGGCCGTTTGTCGATCCTGGAGTGCATTGCGCAGTTCACCGGTTCGACTAACAACTTTCTTACGATTCTTCCATAGCGCCACACCCATCGCTACCCAAAGGCAGTTGACAATGACTAGCCCAGCCCACCGGGTGAACACTGGCTGCGACTTCCACAGCCCCACGATAACCGTGTAGCCGAGGAGAAAGGTAAGGATTATCCCACCCAGCAGACACAAAAGATAGATTCGCTGGAAGGTTCTCGAAGTCCTTAGATCGTCTTCGATCTCATCGAATTTCTTGACGCTGCTTCGGTATTCCTCCTGCCGCCGAGCCTCATCTGTCGCAGAGATTCTGTTTGGCCCGATGCTTTCCTGACTCACTGACAGCCCCCACCTAGTTCAAACCACTCAGCGACAGCTGAAAGCCCTGCGGATTTCAGCGACACAAGTGGGAGATCGTAGAACCGAGATACCACACGAGCAAGGGCGCCTTACGAGCCACTACCTCTAGGAAGAATCGCGCCAAGATCCCTGCTGGCAAGAACTAGTTCATGCCAGCAGGCGTGTTTCCCATCAAGGCCCAATACAGGCCATGATCAAAACTCGATTGCCCCAATTGCTCCCCGAAGAAAAACCTTGCGCCCCTAAGAAATGGGCCGCACGGTAGACAGCCACACGAAGCTCCTAGTGAGAGGCAGCACCGGAGCGGAGCAAGCGGTGGGGCAATGGATGGTCAGAAGCCGATCCGGGCCACGGGCAGGCTCCGCACGCTCCTCTCGACCACATCTAGTCCCCAGCGGTACACGCCTTCCCACGTGTCCGCACTTGTGGGGCTGTGCCGTGGCGAAGGGGTCAGGGGTAACTGGACCGACGCGACCTTCGAGATCCGCCTGTTCCCGATGGAGGGACGCTGCGACAGTCCTCCGTCACGTTTCCCTCGGACACGTGCACGAGCATGCGACCAAACGGCGGCCGAAGCGGCAGTACAGCTGATTCCTCGTACCCGCCGGTCCGTCTCCGGACCAGGCGCTGCCGGCGCATCCGCTCACGCATCGCTCACGCACGAGCCCCGAAACGACTGAGTGCCCCGACCGGCAAACCAGGTCGGGGCACTCAGCTCCAGGTCAGAGGGGGTGTTCCCCCTCCTTCGTCGTAGACCGTGTGGGACTCGAACCCACAACCAATGGATTAAAAGTCCACTGCTCTGCCAATTGAGCTAACGGTCCGTGCTGACGCACCCCCCGAGCATAGCGGGAGCGTGCCCGGCAGCCGATCGGGTATCCCCTCTGCCGGGCAGGTCGGACTCCGCCGGCGGCCGCTGCGGGTCGTCGGCGGAGTGGTCGGACGGGAGCGCTCCGGCTCAGGGTGTCCCGGGGCCCTGGAGTACCTGGAGGTAGTTGCCGTCCGGGTCCAGCAGGGTGGAGAAGAACCAGCCGCCCCCGGTGTCCTCGACCGGCCTGACCCAGGTCACGCCGAGGCTGTTGAAGTGCTTCTCGGCCGCACGGATGTCGCGCACCATGATGTTGACCAGGTGCCGGCCGGGTTCAGCGGCCTTTTCCGCCACGTCGTCGCGGCGATCGAATCCGATGATCGCCTGCTGCCCGACGACGAGCATGTGGCCCTCCCAGCGGGCACCCAGCGGCTCCAGTGCGGCGCGGTACCAGTCGATGAGCGGTTCGGGGTCCGTACTGCCGAGGATGATGCCGAGTCCATTGATGTTGCCCGGGGCTGCCATGAGGTGTGCCTCCCTCTCGTCTTCGGTCGTGCTCGCCTGTGTGCGGCGCCTGCTGCGCCCACATGGCCGTGACCGGCCTCATGGTCATGACCGGCCCGGGCGGCGAAAGTCATCGGTCGGCGCCGGACACATCCGGACACGCGGATGACATTCGGCGCCGGACGTCCGGACACGAAGAAGCGGGCCCCTCCGCGAAGGAGGGACCCGCTTCTCAGGTCAGGCCGAATTCGACCGGTTCCGGCTCACCACCGGTTCCGGCTCGGGCCGGGCAGGTGCGTCAGCCGTTGCGCTTCCAGCGCGGCTTGTCGTCGCGGCGGCCGAACGAACCGGTGCCGGTACCCGTACCGGTCGTGCGGTGGTCGTCGCGGCGGCCGGTCGGACGGTCGCTGCTGCCGGAGCGGAAGCCGCCGGCAGGGCGGTCGTCACGGCGGTCGCGGTTGAACGGACGGTCGCTGCCGCGGTGGCCACCGGCGGGGCGGTCGTCACGACGCTGGAAGCCACCGTTGCCGCCACGGTCGTCGCGGCGGTCGCCGCCACGGAAACCACCGGACGGACGGTCGTTGTCACGACGCTCGCCACCACGGAAACCGCCACCGGAACCACCCGACGGACGGTCGTCACGACGGAAGCCACCGTTACCGCCACGGTCGTCACGACGCTCGCCGCCACGGAATCCACCACCGGAACCACCCGACGGACGGTCGTCACGACGGAAACCGCCGTTGCCACCCCGGTCGTCACGGCGCTGGAAGCCGCCACGGTCACCACCGCGGTCGTCACGGCGCTGGAAGCCACCGCGGTCACCACCGCGGTCACCGCCACGGTATCCACCGCGGTCGCCGCCCCGGTCGTCACGGCGCCCGAAGTTGCCGCGGTCGTCGCGACGCTCCTCGCGCTGCTCCGCCCTCGGCTGCTCCGGTACGGCGGCCGCGATCTCGGCCTCGGCGGCCTGCAGCACCTCGGCGACAGCGGCCTCGGGGTCGTCACCGCGCTCGCGGGCGGCACGCGCCACCAGACGGTCGGCCTCCTCGCGCAGCTCGGTCGCACGGCGCTGGATGCGCTCCAGCTCACGGGTGAGGTCCTTGGCCTCGCGCTCCGCCTGCTTGGCGGCGTTGTTCGCGGAGTCGGCCTGGACCTCGGTCAGCGAACGCGCACCGGTGATCTCGGCGACCTCGGGCTCGAACACCCCGGCACCCTGGACGATGTGGCGCGCGGCGTCGACGCCCGCGTCCTCCATCAGCCGGAAGATCTGGCGGCGCTGGTGCGGCAGCGACAGCGAGACGACAACACCGGACTTGCCGGCGCGGGCGGTACGGCCCGAGCGGTGCAGGTAGTCCTTGTGGTCGCCGGCCGGGTCCACGTTCAGGACCAGGTCGATGCCGTCGACGTGGATACCGCGGGCGGCGACGTCGGTCGCGACGAGCGCGTTGACGTAGCCCTTCTTGAAGTCCTCAAGAACGCGGGTACGGGCACCCTGCGTCATACCGCCGTGCAGGGCGTCCGCCTTGACGCCCGACTCGACGAGCTGCTCGGCGATACGGTCGGCGCCCAGCTGGGTCCGTACGAAGATGATCGTGCGGCCCTTGCGGGCGGCGATGGCGGCCGTGACCGGCGCCTTGTCCTTCGGCTTCACGACGAGGACGTGGTGCGACATGGTCGAGACATTGCCCTGGGCGCTGTCCACCTCGTGGCTGACCGGGTTGGTCAGGTAGCGCTTGACCAGCGTGCCGATCTCGTTCTCCATGGTGGCGGAGAAGAGCATGCGCTGACCGCCGCCGGGGATCTGGTCGAGCAGCTCGGTGACCTCGGGCAGGAAGCCCAGGTCGGACATCTGGTCGGCCTCGTCGAGGACGGCGACCTGGACGCTCGACAGCGAGCAGGCGCCGCGGTTGATGATGTCGCGCAGACGGCCCGGGGTGGCGACGAGGACGTCGACACCGCGCTCCAGGGCGTAGATCTGGTTGGACATCGACGTACCGCCGCAGACGACCTTCATCTTCAGGCCGAGCACGTCGCCGTACGGCTGAAGGGCGTCCGCGACCTGCATCGCGAGTTCACGGGTCGGGGTGAGGATGATGCCGCGCGGCTTCTTCTTCTCGGTGTGGCCGCCGGAGAGCGTCGCCAGCAGCGGGAGACCGAAGGAGAGGGTCTTGCCGGAGCCGGTACGACCACGGCCCAGGATGTCCTTGCCGGCCAGGGCGTCCGGGATGGTCGCTGCCTGGATCGGGAAGGGCGCGGTGACGCCGTTCTGGGCGAGCTTGCGGACGATGCCGTCGGGGAGACCGAGCGACCCGAAGGTCACGGTCGGCTCGGCGGGCTCTTCACCGATGACGGACTCGTCGGTGGCGCTCTCGTCGGCGACGGATCCGCCGGTGACTGCGGCCTCAGTGGCGGTGCCCTCGGCGGCTACGGCCTCGGCGACGGCCTCTACGACCTCGACCACGACAGCCTCGGCGTCGGCGACGATCTCGTCGTTCTCGGGCATGACGGCGTGGTCAGAACTGAAATTGGACATGCGAAATGCGAAACCTTCCGGAGTCTCGGCACGCGCCCATAACTCCGTGAATCGCTATTTCGACCGCCTCAATGCGGACCAGTCACGGTAAGGGAGAGTACGCGCCTCGGGGCGCTCTTCGTCTCTTGCTGATCAAGAGACACAGTGGCGCCGGGCAATGGGATCAAACGATCTACTACCATACTCACCCTCCCCCCTCCCTGGCAAACCCGGCCTGCCGCACCGGCTCCGCCTGCGGTGATGCCAGCGGAATCAGCATCGCCTCGGACCGCTTGGCGGGCCCGGCGGAAGGGGCCGTGGTGGCCCCGGGCGGCGAGCTGCCCGGATCGGGCGCCGGGCTCGTCCGCGGCGGGTCCGAGGGCTGCGCGGGCGGCTCGGGACTGCTGACGGGAGGCGCCGGACGGCCGGACGGCCTGCCACCCTGCCCCGGCGGCCGCCCGGCCCCGGAGTGCCCGGGCCGGGACGGCCGCGGAGCGCCGGGGGACGGGTCCGCCGAGGCCTCCGCCCCGTCACCGCCCTTCGCCGGGCTCCCGGCCTTGCTCCCGCCCTGGGCCTTCCGGCCGGACTTCCCGTGCGCGGGCTGCCCGTCCCCGCCTTCGCCCTTCCCGCCGGGCCCGGCGTGCACCTGGTCCCGCCCACCGCTGTCCGGGGCGGCGGCCGCGCCGTCCGACCGGGTGTCCGTACGCTGCGTCCCCTTCGTGGCGGACGGCGCGGGCCGGCCGGGGTGGTCGCTGACACTCATACAGCCCGCCGACGCCGCCACCGTCATCACGGCGGCGATCAACCGGGCGGGGACAGGCAACTGGCGCACGGGGCGCACCTCCGGAGGGAGCGGGCTGGGCGGGACCGCCCTGCCCAACTCCCCGGCCCCCGGAAGGGACACGCCCCGGCGGCCCGCCGAACGGACACCACCCCGGCGGCGCGCTGTACGGCGGAACCCCCGCGCACAGGCGGAACAACCCGTCAGGACGAGCGGAACACCCCTCAAGAGGGCAAAGCCGCCTGACCAGAAGCCAAGCCGGAAAGCCGAGCCGGGAAACCGAACCGGGAAACCCGAACCGGGAAACCGAGAAGGGGCGAGAACGGGCACGAAGGGGCGCGAAGGGGCGAGTCACCAGGAGCGCGAAGCCCGCCGCACCGGGCACCTCGGCACCCCGCTCAGCCGTACCCCAGCGCGTGCAGCCGTTCGTCGTCGATCCCGAAGTGGTGCGCGATCTCGTGCACCACGGTGATCTCCGTCTCGGCCACCGCCTCCTCCCGGGAGGCGCACATCCGCAGCGTCGGCCCCCGGTAGATCGTGATCCGGTCCGGCAGGACACCCGCGTACCACTCGCCGCGGTCCGTCAGCGGTGTCCCTTCGTAGAGACCGAGCAGCTCCGGGTCGTCGGAGGCCGGCTCGTCGTCGACGAACACCGCGACGTTGTCCATCAGCCGGGTCAGCTCCGGCGGGATGCGGTCCAGCGCCTCGGCGACCAGTTCCTCGAACTCCTCACGCGTCATCTCCAGCACCCGCCCATTGTCCCGTAGTTCCCCCGTATGCGCCGGGTCCGCATGGGACTTCCACCCCGTGGGCATACCGCACAAATGGCCGCCGCCGATCGACTACGGCAACTCCGGGCACTGAGCGCGCGCCGTCCCCGCATCCGGGGGCCACGCGCCGGACGGCCACGCACCGGCGGCACCCGGACCGCACGCCCCCGCTCCGCGCCGCCCGAGCTCTCCCTCGCCCCTCGTCCGCACCCCTGGGTCCGGGGGCCGGTCATGGTCGCCGTCGTCCTGCTCGGCGCCTGGCTGGGGCTGCTGGTCGTCGGCAACGTCCGGTCGCAGGTCGGCCCGATGGACACCACCATGACGCTGCGGCCCTCGCTCACCGGCGGCACCAAGATCAACGTCGCACCGCTCGGTGCGCTCGAACTCGACTCGCACACCGCCCCCATCCGGCTCGACGTCGACGTGGACCGCCTCGACCCGGTCCGCTCCCAGGCCCTGGTGGAACACCCCGAACGGATTTCCGGCCTCCAGACCGAGATCGCCCACGACGTCGAGCACAGCACCCTCGACCTGGCCGCCCGGTCCTGCGCCGCCGTGGTGATCGGCGCCACCGCGCTCGGCCTGGTCGTCTACCGCAGGCCGCGCCGCGCCCTGGCGGCCGGCGGCCTCGCGCTCGTGCTCCTCGCCGCTTCGGGCGCCACCGCGTACGCGACCTGGAACCCCAAGTCCCTGCTGGAGCCGAAGTTCTCCGGGCTGCTCTCGTCCGCCCCGCAGGTGGTCGGCAACGCGCGCTCGATCGTCACGGAATTCGACGTGTACCAGCAGGAGTTGGCCCGCCTCGTGACCAACGTGACGAAGCTGTACGACGCCACGTCGACCCTCCCCGCCTACCAGCCGGACCCCGGCACGATCCGCGTCCTGCACGTCTCCGACATCCATCTCAACCCGGCGTCGTGGCAGATCATCGGCTCGCTCGTGAAGCAGTACAAGATCGACGTGATCATCGACTCCGGCGACACGATGGACCACGGGAGCGCCGCCGAGAACACCTTCCTCGACCCGGTACGGGATCTGGGCGCGCCGTACGTGTGGGTCCGTGGCAACCATGACTCGGCCACCACGCAGAAGTATCTGAAGCACCTCAGGAACGTGCACGTGCTCGACAACGGCAGCGCCGTGACGGTCGGTGGGCTGCGGATCGCGGGGACCGGCGACCCGCAGTTCACCCCGGACCGCTCGGTCGTGCCCGGCGGTGACGCGGCCGAGCGGCTGGCCGGAATCCGGCTCGCCTCCGCCATCCGGGACCAGAAGGAGGCCGGCACCCCCGTCGACATCGCGGTCGCGCACGAGCCGCAGGCGGCCCGCGAGACGGACGGCACGGTCCCGCTGGTGCTCGCCGGGCACGTCCACCACCGCGAGAACCAGCTGCTCCCCCTCGGCACCCGGCTGAAGGTGGAGGGCTCGACGGGCGGCGGCGGTCTGCGCGCCGTACAGAACAAGCACCCGGAGAAGGTGCTCGCTTCGGTGCTCTACCTGGACCGGTCGACCCGGCACCTGCAGGCCTGGGACGAGATCACGCTGGGCGGTCTCGGCCTGACGACGGCCGAGGTCAGCAGGCATCTGCCGGACGACAACCTGCCGGGAGCCAAGCCCTCGCGCACTCCGCGCTAAACCGTTTTGGCGAACGGCGCCGCCATCCCATATGCTTCGGGACGTCCCCGACGCGCTGCAAAGCGCCCAGGCGGGCCCTTAGCCCTCATCGTCTAGTGGCCCAGGACGCCGCCCTTTCAAGGCGGTAGCACGGGTTCGAATCCCGTTGGGGGCACGCACAACTGTGTGCGAGAATATTTCTCGCACATTGCTTGGTCCTGTGGAGCAGTTTGGAGTGCTCGCCACCCTGTCAAGGTGGAGGCCGCGGGTTCAAATCCCGTCAGGACCGCTGCAGCGTCACCGCTGCTTCCCCAAGCTCTTCGAGCAGGGGATACCCCAAGGCTGGGTAGCTCAGTTGGTACGAGCGATCGCCTGAAAAGCGATAGGTCGCCGGTTCGATCCCGGCCCCAGCCACCATTACTTCGAGAGCCCCGACGGCGCGTCGGGGCTTTTCGTGTATTCCGGGGTTGCGCTACGCCCGCCGGCCGCCCAGCACCGTACGCCCGCCCGGGTGCCGGTGGCGCCAGGTCCAGAAGACGGCACACGACACCAGCGACCACCCGGCGAGCACCAGGAACGGGAAGGCGTGCTGGTAGCCGCCGAAGTAGACAGCGGTGTGCTGGGCATTGACCGAGGCGCCCGGCGGCAGCCACTGGCCGATGCGGCCCAGCGTCGAGGGAAGCAGCGGCCAGGACACCGCGCCGCCCGACGACGGGTTGCCGAGCAGCACCATCAGCCCCCAGGTGGGGAGCATCGCCCAGCGGCCGATGAGGGTGTTGAACATCGTGAAGACCATGCCGGACGTGAACATCGTGAAGGCCAGGATCAGCCACGACTCCACGAACGGCAGATCCAGCGCGCCCAGCAGCCAGTCGACGACGGCGGCGATGGCGAAGGCTCCGAGCAGCGCGTTGGCGACGATGTACGCGATGCGCTCCGCCGGATTCAGACCGCGGGCGTGCACGGAGAGCTGGATCGCGCCGACGAAACCGACGATCACCGCGGCCAGTGAGATGTAGAAGAGCGCGAGCCCCCGCGGATCGCCCTTCTGGAGCGGGTTGACGTCCTTCACCCGGACCGGCACGCCGGTCGCCTTCGCCACCGCGGGGGCGGACTCCACGAGCACCTGCGCGACCGAGGCACCGGACGCCCCGGACACGTCGAGCTGCACCGCACTGCTCCGTACATGCACGACCGCGAAGACCTTCTGCTGGTCCACGGCCCGCCGCGCCTGGGCGTCCGTCCCGTACACATGCAGCTTCAGCGAGGCGTCGAGGGCCTTCTCCATCCCGTCGATGAACCGCTTCCCGGTGGGCGATCCGTAGGGGCCGACGACGGCGGTCGGTACGCGGTGCGGGGTCGGGTTCGCCATGAAGTACGTGTACGAACCGGCGAAGAGCCCGGCGGCGGCGGCCAGGATGAACAGCAGCACGGTCGCCGGCACGAAGGGCGACTTCCGGAACGCCTCCCACCGTTCGGCCCCGGTCGGATGCCTGCCGTGGGCGCTGTGGGCGCCGTGGTGTTCCGTCTCGTCCGACATGGAACCAAGCTAAACCACGCATCGCGGACATACGTGTACATAAACGGGCGTCCAAATCCGTTCGCCAGCGGGTTGCGCAGGGTGAGATCCTGGATCAGGTATGTCTACTTCCTTCGCTGATATCCAGGCCACGCTCAACGAGCTGTCGCTGCGCGACGCGCACCGGCTCGGCCGACGCCTGGAGGGCGCCCGCCGTATCCGTAAACCAGAGGCCCGGCAGGCCGCGCTGGACCAGATCGCCGCCGACGCGGAGAAGTCCACCGCCCGCATGGCGCGCCGGGCTGCCCGGGTGCCCGCCGTCAGCTACCCCGAGCAGCTTCCGGTCAGCCGGAAGAAGGACGAGATCGCCGAGGCGATACGGGATCACCAGGTGGTGATCGTCGCCGGTGAGACCGGGTCGGGCAAGACCACCCAGATCCCGAAGATCTGTCTGGAGCTGGGGCGCGGGGTCCGGGGCATGATCGGCCACACCCAGCCCCGCCGGATCGCCGCGCGTACGGTCGCCGAGCGCATCGCGGACGAGATGAACACCCCGCTGGGCGAGGCGGTCGGCTGGAAGGTCCGCTTCACCGACCAGGTCGACCAGGAAGCCACCTTCATCAAGCTGATGACGGACGGCATCCTCCTCGCCGAGATCCAGACGGACCGCGAGCTGCGCGCGTACGACACGATCATCATCGACGAGGCGCACGAGCGGTCGCTCAACATCGACTTCCTGCTGGGGTACCTGGCCCAGCTGCTGCCGAAGCGGCCTGATCTGAAGGTCGTCATCACCTCGGCCACCATCGACCCGCAGCGCTTCGCCCGGCACTTCGGCGACGCCCCGGTGGTCGAGGTCAGCGGCCGTACGTACCCGGTCGAGGTGCGCTACCGCCCGCTCCTGGAGGAGGAGGGCGACGACGGCGACCGGGACCAGATCACCGCCATCTGCGAAGCGGTCGACGAGCTGCAGGGCGAGGGCTCGGGCGATGTGCTGGTCTTCCTCTCCGGCGAGCGCGAGATCCGGGACACCGCCGACGCACTGAACAAACGGAACCTGCGCCGCACCGAGGTACTGCCGCTGTACGCACGGCTGTCGCACGCCGAGCAGCACCGGGTGTTCCAGCGGCCCTCCGGCGGCGGCAGACGGGTGGTGCTCGCCACCAACGTCGCCGAGACCTCACTGACCGTCCCCGGCATCAAGTACGTGATCGACCCGGGCACCGCCCGTATCTCCCGCTACAGCCACCGCACCAAGGTCCAGCGGCTGCCCATCGAGCGGATCTCGCAGGCCAGCGCCAACCAGCGCAAGGGCCGCTGCGGCCGTACGTCGGACGGCATCTGCATCCGGCTGTACACCGAGGACGACTTCCTCACCCGCCCGGAGTTCACCGACCCCGAGATCCTCCGTACGAACCTGGCATCCGTCATCCTCCAGATGACCGCGGCCGGCCTCGGTGACATCGAGAAGTTCCCCTTCATCGACCCGCCGGACCACCGCAACATCCGCGACGGTGTCCAGCTGCTCCAGGAACTCGGCGCGCTGGACCCCAAGGAGAAGGACCCCAAGCGGCGGCTCACCGAGGAGGGGCGCAAGCTCAGCCAGCTGCCCGTCGACCCGCGGCTGGCCCGGATGGTCCTGGAGGCCGACCGGAACGGCTGCGTCAGCGAGGTCATGGTCATCGCCGCCGCGCTCTCCATCCAGGACCCGCGCGAGCGCCCGGCGGAGAAGCAGACGCAGGCCGACCAGCAGCACGCCCGCTTCAAGGACGAGACCTCCGACTTCCTCGCCTTCCTCAACCTCTGGCGCTACCTCCGCGACCAGCAGAAGGAGCGCGGCTCCTCCAGCTTCCGCCGGATGTGCAAGCAGGAGTACCTGAACTTCCTGCGGATCCGTGAGTGGCAGGACATCTACGCGCAGCTGCGCTCGGTCGCCAGGACCATGGGTATCCGGCTGAACGAGGAGGACGCGCCCGAGCAGGCGGTGCACACCTCGCTCCTCGCCGGGCTGCTCTCGCACATCGGGCTCAAGGACACCGAGAAGAACGAGTATCTGGGCGCCCGCAACGCGAAGTTCGCGGTCTTCCCCGGCTCGGCGCTCTTCAAGAAGCAGCCGCGCTTCATCATGTCCGCCGAGCTGGTGGAGACCTCACGGCTGTGGGCCAGGGTCAACGCCAAGGTCGAGCCGGAGTGGATCGAACCACTGGCCCAGCACCTGGTGAAGCGCACGTACAGCGAGCCGCACTGGGAGAAGGACCAGGCCGCGGTGATGGCGTACGAGCGGGTCACGCTGTACGGCGTCCCGATCGTCGCCCAGCGCAAGATCAACTACGGCCGGATCGACCCGGAGACCAGCCGGGAACTTTTCATTCGCAACGCACTGGTCGAGGGTGACTGGCGCACGCACCACAAGTTCTTCGCGGCCAACCGCAGACTTCTCGCCGAGGTCGAGGAGTTGGAGCACCGCGCACGGCGGCGCGACATCCTGGTGGACGACGAGACCCTCTTCGACTTCTACGACGGGCGGATCCCCGAACACGTCGTCTCCGGCGCGCACTTCGACTCCTGGTGGAAGCACAAGCAGCGGGACGAGCCCGAGGCGCTCGACTTCGAGCGCTCGATGCTGATCACCGAGAAGGCCGGAGCCGTCACCAAGGACGACTATCCGGACTCCTGGCGGCAGGGGAAGCTGAAGTTCCGGGTGACGTACCAGTTCGAGCCCGGCGCGGACGCGGACGGCGTCACGGTCCACATCCCGCTCCAGGTGCTCAACCAGGTGACGCCGGAGGGCTTCGACTGGCAGATCCCGGGGCTGCGCGAAGAGGTGGTCACCGAGCTGATCCGCTCCCTGCCCAAGCCGGTCCGCCGCCACTACGTGCCCGCGCCGAACTACGCCGGCGCCTTCCTGGACCGCGCGGTACCCCTCCAGGAACCGCTGCCGCTGACGCTCGCGCGGGAGCTCCAGCGCATGGTCGGCGTCCCGGTCACGGCCGAGGACTTCGACCTCTCCCGGGTGCCGGACCACCTCAAGATCACCTTCCGGATCGTGGACGAGCGTCGCCGCAACGTGGCCGAGGACAAGGACCTGGAAGCCCTCAAGCTCCGGCTTCGCCCCAAGGCCCGCCAGGCGATCTCCAAGGCGGCAGCGGCGACCGCGGGCCCGGCCGGCGAGTCGGTCGAGCGGACCGGGCTCACCGACTGGACGGTCGGCACGCTCTCCCGCGTCTTCGAGACCAGGCGGGCCGGCCAGCCGGTCCGCGCCTTCCCGGCCCTGGTCGACGCGGGCGGGAGCGTATCCGTACAGCTCTTCGACACCCAGGCCGAACAGCAGCAGGCGATGTGGCGGGGCACCCGCAGGCTCATCCTGCTCAACATCCCGGTGAATCCGGCCAAGTTCGCGTCCGACCGGCTCAGCAACCAGGCCAAGCTGGCCCTGTCCCGCAACCCGCACGGCTCGGTCCAGGCGCTCTTCGAGGACTGCGCCATGGCGGCGGCGGACCAGCTGATCGCTGACCACGGCGGGCCCGCCTGGGACGAGGAGTCGTACCGGAAGCTGTACGAGAAGGTGCGCGCCGACCTCGTCGAGACGACCATCAGGACGGTCGACCAGGTCCAGCAGATCCTGGCGGCCTGGCAGGCGGCCGAGCGCCGTCTGAAGTCCACCAGCAGCCTGGTGCTCGTCGCCAACCTGGCGGATGTGCGGACCCAGTTGGCGACGCTCATCAAGCCGGGCTTCGTCACCGCCACCGGGCTGCGCAGGCTGCCGGACCTGATGCGCTATCTGGTCGCGGCCGACCGCCGCCTCCAGCAGATGCCTACGGCCGTCCAGCGCGACACCACGCGGATGGAGAAGGTCCACGAGATGCAGGACGAGTACGCCTGGCTGCTTGAGCAGCTGCCGCAGGGGCGGCCGGTGCCCAAGGAGGCGCTCGACATCCGCTGGATGATCGAGGAGCTGCGGGTGAGCTACTTCGCGCATGCCCTCGGCACCGCGCAGACGGTCTCGGACAAGCGCATCGTGAAGGCCATCGACGCGGTGGTCGCGGGGGTCCGCTGAGCGGTTCGCAGCCGGTTCGACCGGGGGCCCCGACCTCCTGTACAGTCTGTCTCGCAGCCAAGCGGAAGCGACACCGTGCGAGTCTCTCGTACAGCGGGGCTGCGAAACCTGGTCCTGTGGAGCAGTTTGGAGTGCTCGCCACCCTGTCAAGGTGGAGGCCGCGGGTTCAAATCCCGTCAGGACCGCAGTAGAAGAGCACAGCAGAAGGGCCCGCATCCTCGCCGGATGCGGGCCCTTCTGCCGTTCCGGCCCCCCGCCGCCCGCGCACGCGTCTTGACGGCGCGTCCCGCCCGCGGGTACTTCAGACAGACAGCAGGGGTTCGCAGGGCGGCCGGGCGGCAGGCTGCCACGGCCCGGAGGGCGGCAGGGGGTCGGCGTATGACGACTGCGGCGCGACACGAGACGCGGGCGCTGCTGCGCGCCCATCTGGCGGCCGCTGTGGGCTACCGCCACCTCACCCGGCACTGCGCGGTCTGCCACCGGCTGCTGCGGCTGGCGATGGAGCCGTCCGCCACCGAGGAGGGCCGGCCCCCGGCGCGCCGGTGAACCATGACGCCCACCGGGTCTTTCCGTGACAGGCTCAGGTTTGGCAAGTGCCCCGCCATGTGACGGGTGTCACGGAAAGAGTTTTGATAAGTACTGAACTTAACCCCTTCCTACAACGGCCCAATTTAATATGTGCAATTGCACTGCTGTGCGAGACGTAACCAGCGGCACACGCTGAGCCTCCGGCAGCGCACCGACAACGGGACGACAGGGCGGAATCGGACGCCCCCCAACAAGCCCTGAGGGCCCGGCAGACGGCCCCGCGCGAGCGGCCGGTGACCGGCCGGAGGCCGGATCGCCACAGCCCTGCACGGCGCCGGGCAGGGCATGACACAAAAAAGATCGCGCTGGACCCGGCGGAGTCCAGCGCGATCAAAAACGGAAGTCCGTTGGGGCGGACAGCCGTCAAGTGGAGCAATAACGGGCCTAATCGGGTTGGGGGACCCGAAAACGCCCGATTTATTAGGGTGTTCAGGCCTCGCTGCGCTGCTGCGGAATACCCGCGAGCAGAGCACGGACCTCTGCCTCGCGGTACCGGCGATGCCCACCCAGCGTTCGGATGGACGTGAGCTTGCCCGCCTTCGCCCAGCGGGTGACCGTCTTCGGGTCCACGCGGAACATCGTGGCAACCTCAGCCGGGGTCAGCAGCGGCTCGGCATCAGGGGTGCGAGCGGTCATGAGCGGCCTCCTCGGGAGAACCGAACCATCTCGGTTCTTTCCTCTAAATTCTGCACCTTGACCCGCGTTGCCCGAAATGGCGGACACGGGCCGAGTCGGTTATAGGACGAACGGCTTGTCTTCGGCACTACAACTACACCATCCGTCCAGCCACGTCGGCCAAACCGATGGAATTGCCCTCTCAGGCGCTCATCAGCGGCCGAAGCCCGATGGACCATGCCATAGCGGACAGTCACGTCGCAGTGACGATCAGTCACATGGTCATCAGGAGTCATCAGACCCCCCATAGAGTGCAATGCCGAGGAATCCGCCCTTACTTGGACGGACGGAGCCCTCCCCGGACTCCTTGTCCTATTTTGACACGAGGGTGGGGGATGGGCGCAAGGCCCCGGTTAGTGCGGTCCGTCACGCTTGACGTAAAGGCCCGGATCAGGACCTAGGTCCCCGACCCCGGCCGTCCCCCGGACGGGCGAAGGCCGTCAGTTCGCGGTCTGCCGTGCCCGGACGGCCCGCCAGCGGTCCGCGAGGCGCTCGTACGCGGCGTCCGCCGTCTCCTCGTCGCCCGAGCGCAGCGCCGCCACCGCCGCCGCCACATCGGCGGCCGACCGGTCCTCCTCCAACTGCTCGCCGGACAGGGCGTGCACCAGACCGCCGTAGTCGAGCTCGACCAGCGACCGGGGGTGGAACTCCTCCAGCCACTTCCCGACATCGACAAGACCCTCGGTGAGCGGCCCCTCCTCGAAGTGCTCCCTGAGCGTCTTCAGCGACCGGGCCAGCCGACGCCTCGCCTGCACCATCGGCGTCCGGTAGCGCATGACCGGCGGCGTCCCGGCGGACGCCCCCTCACCGGGGCCGCCCTTCTCGTACTCGCGCTCCTCGTCGTCGAAGAGCGTGAACCAGCGCACCGGGACATGCCAGACCGTCGTCCGGATCCACGGCCGCGCGTCCGGGTTCCGCTCCAGCCAGCGCTCGTAGTCGGCGGCGGCCTGCAGGCGCACCACCGGCGGGAGCACCACGTCGAGCACCGGCTCCGGGTACTGCCCCGCCATCGCCTCCAGGGCCTGCCAGCCGCGCAGCCTGGTCCGCCAGGGGCAGACGCAGACCACACCGTCCAGCTCGGCCACGAACGCGTCGGCGCTCTCGTGCACCGGAACGGCGACCGGAGGCGTCGGCAGCAGATCCGCCAGCGCGCGCCGGAGCTCGTCCTGCGCCGTCGGCAGATCGCTGCGCCGCGCATAGCGGGCCCAGTGGTCGCGCTCGGCCTCCGGGAAGGCCGCCAAGGGCTCGTACACCCGCAGGTAGGACGTATAGGGGACGATCACTGAGGACACCACCGCCATAAGGTGAATCGTCCCATGTCGATGCGGAACGAGGGGGTGATCCTCGGCACTGCGCCTGATCCTCGGACGCGCAGGCCCTAATCTGCTGCCATCCGGCCCTCTCCACCCGTAAGAGGGCCGCCGCCTCGTACTTGGGAGTCACCACCGTGACCGATATGACCGGCGCTCGTGTTCCGGACGTCGCCGACGTCCCTGGCGTCCCTGCCGTACCTGTGGATGTGTTGCACACCCTGTTCCACTCGGATCAGGGCGGACACGAGCAGGTCGTCCTCTGCCAGGACCGCGCCTCCGGCCTCAAGGCCGTGATCGCCATCCACTCCACCGCCCTGGGCCCGGCCCTCGGCGGCACGCGCTTCTACCCGTACGCGAACGAGGAGGCGGCCGTCGCGGACGCGCTGAACCTCGCCCGCGGAATGTCGTACAAGAACGCCATGGCCGGGCTGGACCACGGTGGCGGCAAGGCCGTGATCATCGGCGATCCCGAGCTGATCAAGACGGAGGAACTCCTGCTGGCCTACGGCCGGTTCGTCTCCTCGCTCGGCGGGCGGTACGTGACGGCGTGCGACGTCGGCACGTACGTCGCGGACATGGACGTGGTGGCGCGTGAGTGCGCCTGGACCACCGGCCGCTCCCCCGAGAACGGCGGCGCGGGCGACTCGTCGGTGCTGACCGCCTTCGGCGTCTACCAGGGCATGCGGGCCAGCGCCCAGCACCTGTGGGGCGACCCCTCGCTGCGTGGCCGCAAGGTCGGCGTGGCGGGTGTCGGCAAGGTCGGCCACCACCTGGTCGATCACCTGCTGGCCGAGGGCGCGGAGGTGGTGGTGACGGACGTACGGGAGGACTCCGTGCGCCGCGTCACCGACCGCCACCCGGGCCGGGTCACCGCGGTCGGCGACACCGAGGCACTGATCCGCACCGAGGGGCTCGACATCTACGCCCCGTGCGCGCTGGGCGGCGCGCTCAACGACGCGTCGGTGCCGGCGCTCACCGCGAAGGTCGTGTGCGGCGCGGCCAACAACCAGCTCGCGCACCCCGGCGTCGAGAAGGACCTCGCGGACCTGGGCATCCTCTACGCCCCCGACTACGTGGTGAACGCCGGCGGGGTGATCCAGGTCGCCGACGAACTGCACGGCTTCGACTTCGACCGGTGCAAGACGAAGGCGGCGAGGATCTTCGACACCACACTGGCAATATTCGCACGTGCAAATGAAGATGGCATTCCGCCGGCTGCGGCGGCCGACCGGATCGCCGAGCAGCGCATGGCGGCCGCCCGTTCGGCCCGCGACCACTGACCGTGCGCGCCCGCTGACCCGCTGTCGGGGAGACGTGACTCACCCCCGTCGGCGGGTCGGCCGCCAAGAAGAGGTTAAAATCGCAGCTGACCAGCGAGGACGGGGCTCCTCGCCGGTTCTGTGAAGCGACGCTGCCTGCGGGCGGCGTACCGTATGGCCGCGGAAGCAGGTACCGTTGAAGCCCTACGGACCGGACTCTTTACGGAGAGTCCGTTCCGAATCATGAACGGGTGTCAAGACTCTGGGGCCGTCGAGCCCCGTCACCGAGGGGGTCGAGCCATGGGGCGCGGCCGGGCAAAGGCCAAGCAGACGAAGGTCGCCCGCCAGCTGAAGTACAGCAGCGGCGGAACGGACCTGTCACGTCTGGCCAATGAGCTGGGCGCATCTCCTACGAGTCAGCCACCGAACGCGGAGCCGTTCGAGGACGACGAAGAGGAAGATGACCCGTACGCACAGTACGCGGATCGTTATAACGAGGATAAGGACGAGGACGACGAGTCCGGTCCTTCGTCTCAGCGCCGCGGCGCTTGACGTACAACACCTCACAGCATTTCCCGGCGCCGTCTCCGGCTGCGCTGTCACACTGAACCCGGTCCAGGGCTCGCGCCACGGACCGGGTTCAGTGCTGTCCAGGCGGTGTACCGGCCCGCCGGTGCGGCGCGGGCGGCCCTTCGCGTCCGGACCTGTTCCCGGCCGCCTACTTGGCGTAGTCCCCGGTCAGCTCGGCGCCCGTCGAGTGAGCGCCGCGTCCGGTGATCTCCCCCGCGACCCAGGCGTCCAGGCCCCGGTCCTCGAAGGTCGCCAGGGCCGCGTCCACGGACTCGGCGGGGACGACGGCCATCATGCCGACCCCCATGTTGAGGGTCTTCTCCAGCTCCAGGCGCTCGACCTGTCCGGCCCCGCCGACGACGTCGAAGACCGCGCCCGGGGTCCAGGTCGAACGGTCGACCGTGGCGTGCAGGTGGTCCGGGATCACCCGGGCCAGGTTGTTGGCGAGGCCGCCGCCGGTGATGTGGCTGAAGCCGTGCACCTCGGTCGTACGGGTCAGCGCGAGGCAGTCCAGCGAGTAGATCCTGGTCGGCTCCAGCAGCTCCTCGCCCAGCGTCCTGCCGAACTCCGCGATCTCCCGGTCCAGCGCCCAGCCGGCCCGGTCGAAGACGACATGGCGCACCAGCGAGTACCCGTTCGAGTGAAGTCCGGACGAGGCCATCGCGATGACCGCGTCACCCTCGCGGATCCGGTCCGGGCCCAGCAGCCGGTCCGCCTCCACCACGCCCGTACCGGCGCCCGCGACGTCGAAGTCGTCCTCGCCGAGCAGGCCGGGGTGTTCGGCGGTCTCGCCGCCGACCAGCGAGCAGCCGGCCAGCACACAGCCTTCGGCGATGCCCTTGACGATCGCGGCGACACGCTCGGGGAAGACCTTGCCGACACAGATGTAGTCGGTCATGAAGAGCGGTTCGGCGCCGCAGACGACCAGGTCGTCCACGACCATGCCGACGAGGTCGTGGCCGATGGTGTCGTACACGCCCATCTTGCGGGCGAGGTCGACCTTGGTACCCACGCCGTCGGTCGCGGAGGCGAGCAGCGGCCGCTCGTACCGCTTCAGGGCCGAGGCGTCGAAGAGGCCGGCGAATCCGCCGAGCCCGCCAAGGCCCGCGACCTCGGGGCGCTGTGTCTTCTTCACCCACTCCTTCATCAGCTCGACGGCGCGGTCACCGGCTTCGATGTCGACGCCGGCAGCCGCGTAGCTGGCACCGGCGGCCTGGTGCGGAGCACGCTCGGAAGATTCAGCAGACATGGTTCTGGGACTTTCGTGTCGTACTGCGGGGCTTACGGGCGACGGAGCGCTTCGGCGGCGGCGGTGCTCGCCGGTCCGGCCGCGAGCTCGGTCTCCAGCAGCTGTTTGCCGAGCAGCTCGGGGTCGGGCAGTTCCATCGGGTACACGCCGTCGAAGCAGGCGCGGCAGAGGTTCGGCTTGTCGATGGTCGTCGCCTCGATCATGCCGTCGATGGAGATGTACGCGAGGGAGTCGGCGCCCATCGAGGTCGCGATCTCGTCCACGGACATGCCGTTGGCGATGAGCTCGGCGCGGGTGGCGAAGTCGATGCCGAAGAAGCAGGGCCACTTCACGGGCGGGGAGGAGATCCGGATGTGGATCTCGGCCGCGCCCGCCTCACGGAGCATCTTGACCAGGGCGCGCTGGGTGTTGCCGCGGACGATCGAGTCGTCGACGACCACCAGGCGCTTCCCGCGGATGACTTCCTTGAGCGGGTTGAGCTTCAGGCGGATGCCGAGCTGGCGGATCGTCTGGGACGGCTGGATGAAGGTCCGGCCGACATAGGCGTTCTTGACCAGGCCCGAGCCGTACGGAATCCCGCTGGCCTCGGCGTAACCGATCGCCGCGGGCGTACCCGACTCGGGCGTCGCTATCACCAGATCGGCTTCCGCCGGAGCTTCGGCGGCCAGCTTCCGGCCCATCTCGACCCGCGAGAGGTAGACGTTCCGGCCGGCGATGTCCGTGTCGGGGCGCGCCAGATAGACGTACTCGAAGACACAGCCCTTGGGCTTCGCTTCTGCGAATCGGGTGCTGCGCAGACCGTTCTCGTCGATGGCGATCAGCTCGCCCGGCTCGACCTCGCGGACGAAGGCGGCGCCGCAGATGTCGAGGGCGGCGGACTCGGAGGCCACCACCCACCCGCGCTCCAGACGGCCGAGGACCAGCGGGCGGATGCCCTGCGGGTCGCGGGCCGCGTAGAGGGTGTGCTCGTCCATGAAGACCAGCGAGAAGGCGCCCTTGGCTTCGGGCAGCACCTTGGGAGCGGCGTCCTCGATCGTGAGGGGCTTGCCGTCGTCATCGGTCTGGCCCGCCAGGAGCGCGGTGATCAGATCGGTGTCGTTGGTCGCGGCCAGCTGCGTGGAGCGGCCGTGCTCCTTGGGCAGCTCGGCGACGAGTGCGGCGAGCTGGGCCGTATTGACCAGGTTGCCGTTGTGACCGAGGGCGATCGAGCCGTGCGCGGTGGCACGGAACGTGGGCTGCGCGTTCTCCCACACCGAGGCTCCGGTGGTGGAGTAGCGGGCATGGCCCACCGCGATATGGCCCTGAAGAGAGCTGAGAGAGGTTTCGTCGAAGACTTGTGAGACCAGACCCATGTCTTTGAAGACCAGGATCTGGGACCCATTGCTCACTGCGATGCCCGCGGACTCCTGTCCACGGTGCTGCAGGGCATACAGTCCGAAATAGGTGAGCTTGGCGACCTCTTCGCCCGGAGCCCAGACACCGAAGACGCCACAAGCGTCCTGGGGGCCTTTCTCTCCGGGGAGCAGGTCGTGGTTGAGTCGTCCATCACCACGAGGCACGCCACCGAGTGTAGGCGAGATCGACCACTGGTCCGAATTGGGGATCCGCCCCGATGCCCCTCCCGACCGATACGCGGCGCTATGCGGTGGCCCGGATTCCGGTCCCGTCGTGGGCCGTGAGCGTGAGCGCGCGGTGCTGGATTCCGTAGCGCACAGGCCCATGGAGCACCTTGAGCAGCCGCCTCTCCAGGGTCATGGCGGACGCCTTGCACATCATGCGGGTGGTGGTGAGAGGCCCGAAGGTGACGGTGCTGCCCGTGACCTTCGCCATACCGCTGACCCTGTTGCAGCCCAGCTTCCCGCGGACCGAGCCGTCCTTGGCGAAGGTCAGCCGCGCGGTGCCGGCCGTGTCCCGTGGAAGGGTGGACATGCTCGCGCCGTCGGTCAGCGCGTCCACCTTCCACGCCGTCCCGACGAGCGGAGGGGTCCGCTCCGCGGGCTTCCGCTTGAGGGTCACGGAGTCGCCCTTCCCGGTACGCAGAGTGAGCTTGCCGCCGCTGAGGTGGACGGCGAGCCTGCCGGTGAGGGTCTTGTGGAGCGCGGTCTCGTAGCCCTGCAGGTTCTTCGGGCAGCCGACAAGCGTGCTGGTGGCGGCGCCGACGGTGAGGGTGTCGTCCTTGACGGTGACCGGCGCGCTGAAGTGGTTGCAGCCGGACGAGCCGTTCACCCGCCCCTTCTCGAATGCGATGCCGGCACCGGCCGGGGCCTTCCGCACGGTGCCGTCGGCCGAGACGCTGTCGACGGTCCAGCCGGTCCCGGTGAGGGGGACGTCCGGCTCGGCCGGGGTACTCGAACCCGCTGTTCCTTTTTCCGTGCCGCAGGCGGCCAGCGCGAAGAGGGCCAGGGCGGCGACGGCTGTTCGTTGCGTGTGCATGGCGGTTGGACGGGACGGGTGGGGTGTCCGGTTCCCCGCCTGGTTCCTGCTGCCCCTTCAGCTCATGGCTGCCGCCCCTTCAGCTCATGACGGGAAGCAGGGCCGAGAGGTCGGCCCGCTCCCCACTCGCCGCGACCTTCGCTCCGTCCACCGCCGTCTGCCATTCCGTACGCCCGGTGGCGAGCCGGATCCAGCTGAGCGGGTCGGTCTCGACGACGTTGGGCGGGGTGCCCCGGGTGTGGCGGGGGCCCTCGATGCACTGGACGACGGCGAACGGCGGGACCCGCACCTCCGTCGACGCGCCCGGGGCCTTGACGGCGAGGGCGTCCGCGAGGAGCCGGGTGCAGGCGGCCAGGGCCTGGCGGTCGTACGGGACCTCCAGTCCGGCGGCCGCGTTCAGATCGTCGGTGTGGACGGTCAGTTCCACGCAGCGCGTGACCAGGTAGTCGCAGAGCCGCATGGCGCCGACGCGGGTGCGGAGCAGCCGTTCGCCGTCGGCGCCGGGCAGTCGCTCGCCGATCCGGGCGGCGGTGCGGGCGAACAGCTCCTCGGGGGTGGAGGCGGCGGCGAGCGCCCTGACGTCGTCGGAGATCTGGACGGCGACCGAAGCGGTGGCGAACGGCCATTCCAGCAGGGTCAGTTCCTGGGCGGCCGGCGCCTCCTGGTCGAGGAAACCGCTGACACTCTCGACGACCATGACGAGATGCGCGGCCAGTTCGCGCACGGTCCAGTCGCCGAGCCGGGTGGGCAGCGCGAGTTGATCGGGCGTGAGGGCGGTCACCGCGCTCCGCACGTGCTCGAACTGGGCCAGCACGGCGGTGCGGGTCGTGTCGAAGTCGTAGCGACGGGCGCGTTTCTGGGACGGCGGCATGAAAGTGAGCGTAAGGGGTGGGTCCGACAACGCGACCGGGGAAGCCTCACGCCGGCAGCGCTCGGTGACCTCGGCGTCACGCGCCGCCTTGACCAGTCCACTTCAAGCCACATAAGTTCTGCCGTCCGGCCCGGCAACCAAGACGGGCCGCTCGGCATGACTTTGGGGGGACCGAAGTGAACTGGTATCTCGACGTAATCAAGAACTACGTGGGCTTCAGCGGGCGCGCACGCCGCCAGGAGTACTGGATGTTCACGCTGTTCAGCATCATCATCAGCATCGTGCTGGCGATCATTTCCGCAGTGGTGCTCGACAACAACTGGCTCAGTGGCCTCTACAGCCTCGCCGTCCTGCTGCCCACGCTCGCCGTGACCGTGCGCCGCCTGCACGACACCGGCAAGTCCGGCGGCTGGATCTTCATCGCGCTCGTCCCGTTCGTGGGCTGGATCGTCCTGCTCGTCTTCCTCGCATCCGAGGGCGAGCGGCAGAGCAACTCCCACGGAGCCGACCCGAAGGCGGCCGCCGGCTACTGATCCGGCCGAAGCCCGGAACGGCCGCCCGCGTCATCACGGCCGGGCGGCCGACATCATGACCAGCAACGGAACGACCCGCTCTACGGGCACCTCGTACTGACCACGCCCGGACGTCTTCAGCCAGCCGGCGGCGGTCAGTTGACGCAGGTGGTGGTAGATCTGGCCCGTCGTACCCAGCTCATCGAGCTCCGCGAGCGCGGCGGCCGTGCGCAGGCCGCCCAGGATTTCGCGGAGCAGCCGGAGCCGTACGGCATGACCGAGCGCGGCGAACGACTCGGCCGCCGCGGGCCAGTCGCTCTCCAGCAGGGCTGAAGTGGGCTCCCCGTACTGCCACTCGTACTGCTCCCGGGTGGGCAGCCGGACAGCTCCGGTGAAGAGCACGGCCCCGTCGGCCACTTCGGCCGCGTTGGCCTCGTCCTCCCCGAGCAGCTGCTTCAGCCCTTCGAGGGCCCAGAAGTCGCCGCCCGGTCGCGGGGCGGCAGCACCATCCGCCGACTCCACTGCGGCGAGGCGCAGTTCGAGAGCGGCAACCCGTTCCTCAAGTTCCACAAGTTCCATGAGCACAGACTTACGCAATTACGTAATCATGCACAAGGGGTGGGCCCGACGCGCCCGTACGGAAACGGCCCCCAGGACCACAACGGGTCCCGGGGGCCGGCCTGTCACACGAACCCGCTGCCACGCAGGCCCGGCATCACACCACCAGGGCTCAGGCGAACAGCGCCGGGACCGTGGCCTCGTGAGCGGCCCTCAGCTCGCTCAGCGCGATGCTGAACTCGCCCTGGACCTCGATCTCCTCACCGTCCACCACACCGATACGGGTGACGGGCAGGCCCCGCGCCCCGCACATGTCGTTGAAGCGGAGCTCCTCGCTGCGCGGGATCGAGACGACCGCACGCCCCGCCGACTCCGAGAACAGGAAGGTGAACGCGGACAGACCGTCGGGGACGATCAGACGCGCGCCCTTCCCGCCCCGCAGGCAGGACTCGGTGACCGCCTGGATCAGCCCGCCGTCGGACAGGTCGTGCGCGGCGTCGATCATGCCGTCGCGCGACGCCGAGATCAGGATCTCCGCGAGCAGCTTCTCGCGGCCGAGGTCGACCCGGGGCGGCACCCCGCCGAGGTGGTCGTGGACCACCTGGGACCAGGCCGAACCGCCCAGCTCCTCACGGGTGTCCCCGAGGAGGTAGAGCAGCTGGCCCTCCTCCGCGAACGCCATCGGCGTGCGGCGGTTGACGTCGTCGATCACACCGAGCACCGCGACGACCGGCGTCGGGTGGATGGCCGCGTCGCCCGTCTGGTTGTAGAGCGACACGTTGCCGCCGGTCACGGGCGTCCCCAGCTCCAGGCAGCCGTCCGCGAGACCACGGGTGGCCTCGGCGAACTGCCACATGACGGCGGGGTCCTCCGGCGAACCGAAGTTCAGGCAGTCGGAGATGGCGAGCGGCTTCGCACCGGTGGTGGCGACATTGCGGTACGCCTCGGCCAGCGCCAGCTGCGCACCCGCGTACGGGTCCAGCTTCGCGAACCGCCCGTTGCCGTCGGTCGCCATGGTCACGCCCAGATTCGACTCCTCGTCGATCCGGACCATGCCCGCGTCCTCGGGCATCGCGAGCACTGTGTTGCCCTGCACGAAACGGTCGTACTGGTCGGTGATCCACGCCTTCGACGCCTGGTTCGGCGACGCGACGAGCTGCAGGACCTGCTCCCTGAGCTCGGCCGAAGTGGCCGGGCGCGGCAGCTTGTTGGCGTCGTCCGCCTGGAGGGCGTCCTGCCACTCGGGCCGGGCGTAGGGCCGGTTGTACGTGGGTCCCTCGTGGGCGACCGAACGCGGCGGCACATCCACGATCTGCTCGCCGTGCCAGAAGATCTCCAGCTGCGAGCCCTCGGTCACCTCACCGATGTCGGTGGCGATGACGTCCCACTTCTCGCAGATCTCCATGAACCGCTCGACGTGCTGCGGCTCCACGATCGCGCACATGCGCTCCTGCGACTCGCTCATGAGGATCTCCTCGGGCGAGAGCGAGGAGTCGCGCAGCGGAACGGTGTCGAGCTCGACGCGCATCCCGCCCGAACCGGCGCTGGCCAGCTCGGACGTGGCACAGGAGAGTCCGGCGCCGCCGAGGTCCTGAATGCCCGCGACCAGCTTCTCCTTGAAGATCTCCAGGGTGCACTCGATGAGGAGCTTCTCCTGGAACGGGTCACCGACCTGGACCGCAGGCCGCTTGGCCGGTCCGGTCGACTCGAACGTCTCGGACGCCAGCACCGAGACGCCGCCGATGCCGTCGCCGCCGGTGCGGGCGCCGTACAGGATGACCTTGTTGCCGGTGCCCGAAGCCTTCGCGAGGTGGATGTCCTCGTGCTTCATCACACCGATGCAGCCGGCGTTGACCAGCGGATTGCCCTGGTAGCAGGGGTCGAAGACGACCTCGCCGCCGATGTTCGGCAGCCCCAGGCAGTTGCCGTAGCCGCCGATGCCCGCGACCACACCCGGCAGGACCCGCCGGGTGTCGGGGTGGTCGGCCGCGCCGAACCGCAGCGGGTCGACGACCGCGACCGGGCGGGCGCCCATGGCGAGGATGTCGCGGACGATGCCGCCGACGCCGGTCGCCGCGCCCTGGTAGGGCTCGATGTACGAGGGGTGGTTGTGCGACTCGACCTTGAAGGTGACCGCGTAACCCTGGCCGACGTCCACGACACCGGCGTTCTCCCCGATGCCGACGAGCATCGCGTCGTTCTCCGGGACCTTCTCGCCGAACTGCTTGAGGTGCACCTTGCTGCTCTTGTACGAGCAGTGCTCGGACCACATCACGGAGTACATGGCGAGCTCGGCACCGGTCGGACGGCGGCCGAGGATCTCGCGGATCCGCGCGTACTCGTCCTCCTTGAGGCCGAGTTCCTTCCAGGGCTGCTCGGCTTCGGGGGTCGCAGCGGCGTGCTTCACGGTGTCGAGGCGGCCCTGTGCGGCGCTCTCGTTTCGTTCAGTCGTCATGCGTTGACCAGCTTCTTCAGGATCGAGGAGAAGAATCCGATGCCGTCGGTACGCCCCGTACCGATCAGCGGCTCCACGGCGTGCTCGGGGTGCGGCATCAGACCGACCACATTGCCCGCCGCGTTGGTGACGCCGGCGATGTCGCGGAGCGAACCGTTCGGGTTGCCGTCGAGATACCGGAAAGCGACCCGCCCCTCGGCCTCCAGCTCGTCGAGCACCCGCTCGTCGGCCACGTAACGGCCGTCGATGTTCTTGAGGGGTACGGAGATCTCCTGGCCGGCGGTGTAGTCGGCGGTCCAGGCGGTCTCCGCGTTCTCGACGCGCAGCTTCTGGTCGCGGCAGATGAAGTGGAGATGGTTGTTCCGGAGCATCGCGCCCGGCAGCAAATGCGACTCGGTGAGGATCTGGAAACCGTTGCAGATACCCAGGACCGGGAGGCCGGCCTTCGCCTGCTCGATGATCGTCCCCATCACCGGCGAGAAGCGGGAGATGGCGCCCGCCCGCAAATAGTCGCCGTACGAGAAACCACCCGCGAGGACGACCGCGTCGACCTGCTGGATGCCCTTGTCGCGATGCCAGAGCGAAACAGGTTCGGCGCCCGCGATCCGCACGGCGCGCAGGGCGTCCTGATCGTCGAGCGTGCCCGGAAAAGTGACGACTCCGATACGAGCTGTCACTTCTCCGCCTCCACCTTCACGGTGAAGTTCTCGATGACGGTGTTGGCGAGGAAGGTTTCGGCGAGCTCGTTGATGCGGGCGAGGGCGGCGTCATCAACCGGCCCATCGACCTCCAGCTCGAAACGCTTTCCCTGACGGACGTCGGCGATTCCATCGAAACCGAGACGGGGCAGTGCACGCTGCACCGCCTGTCCCTGCGGGTCGAGGATCTCCGGCTTGAGCATGACGTCGACTACGACGCGTGCCACTGGCACTCCCGGTGTGTGGTGCGAAGGCGGTCCCATCACACTACCTGCCCAGAGAATCTACGCGGGTAGATATCGTACGGGCCCGATCACGTTCAGATATCGGCCCCGACAACACCGAAGGAAAATCCTCGAAAAAATCCGCCTACCGGATTGCACTCGGACACGCGCATGTAATTGGGTGGGCTTCACAATGCGACGCCTTCCGCTGTACAAAGGAATTGGCGTAACTCAAAATCAGCCGCAAGGCCGACATCGCAGCACGTCAACACGGCGGCACGCCTGCGTGACACCGTGCGGGCGCGGCGATGTCGAAGGAAAGGACCGAAGTCCGTGGCTCAGCGAGTAGTGGTCACGCTCTCCGACGACATCGACGGCGGAGAAGCGGCGGAAACGGTCACCTTCGGTCTCGACGGGAAGTCGTACGAGATCGACCTCAATACCGCCAATGCAAAGAAACTGCGCAAGTCACTGGCGCCGTTCCTGGAGGCGGGCCGAAAGCGGTCGAAGTCGGGCAAGGCCTACCGGCACACCTCGGTGGCACCCGACCCGGCGGCCGTCCGCGCCTGGGCCCGGTCCAACAAGATGGAAGTACCGGCCAGGGGCCGCATCCCGAAGAAGGTCTACGAGGCGTTCAACGCGGCCGGCTGACCCGCCCCGGGCCGGTCGGCGGCCCTGGCCGACGCCCCCTCGGACCTTGGCCGACTCCCCCTCGGAGTGCCCGACTTGCATTCCACCCCTGCTGGTCAGCTAGAGTCTGGAGCACGCCGAAGGGCGAGGCCGAAAGGCCCCGTTCGAAGCAGCGTGCGGGTGTAGTTCAGTAGTAGAACATCCCCCTTCCAGGGGGAAGGCGCAGTGTGCAATTCCTGTCACCCGCTCTGCATCCCTCTCCGGACCGGTCCACTCGGACCGTCGGGTAGAGTGGTGTTCGCACCGCCCGGTGAAAGCCGGTCGGATGCAATATGCGGACGTAGCTCAGTTGGTAGAGCGCAACCTTGCCAAGGTTGAGGTCGCCAGTTCGAACCTGGTCGTCCGCTCAGCAGCAGGAACGAAGAAGCCCCCGGTCGGATTCCGACCGGGGGCTTCTCCGTGGTTCCACTCTGATGACATATGTCATCGGGCGGAGGCCCGTGGCGGGGGCAGCCTGGACGCATGACAGATGTGATTGAGGTCGCAGACCTCCGGCGCAGCTATGCCGGTGGATACGAGGCGGTGGCAGGCATCTCCTTCTCCGTGGCCGCCGGGGAGCTGTTCGCGCTGCTGGGGACGAACGGCGCGGGAAAGACCTCCACGGTGGAGCTCCTGGAGGGACTGGCGCCGCCGAGCGGGGGCCGGGTGCGTGTGCTGGGGCACGATCCGTACCGCGAGCGCACCGCCATCCGGCCAAGAACCGGCGTCATGCTCCAGGAAGGCGGTTTCTCCCCCGAGCTGACCGTGGCCGAGACGGTCCGGATGTGGGCGGGCTGCACGAGCAGGGCACGGCCGGTCGGTGAGGCCATGGAGATGGTGGGACTCGGCGGGCGGTCGACCATACGGGTGAAGCAGCTGTCCGGCGGCGAGAAGCGGCGGCTGGACCTGGCGATGGCACTTCTGGGACGCCCCGAGGTGCTCTTCCTCGACGAACCGACGACCGGTCTCGACGCCGAAGGGCGCAGGGATACCTGGGAGTTGGTGCGGGAGCTGCGCGACAGCGGTACGACGGTCCTGCTGACCACGCACTATCTGGAGGAGGCCGAAGTGCTGGCCGACCGGCTGGCGATCCTGCACGAGGGCCGGATAGCGGCCGAAGGCCGGGTGGACGAGGTGGTGGCCGCACAGCCCTCGCACATCTCCTTCTCCCTGCCCGAGGGAATGGCGGTCGGCGATCTGCCCCCACTGGGGACGTACGTCCGCACGGGCGGGGAGATCCAGCTGCGGACCGACGAGCTTCAGCGGTCCGCCACCGAACTCCTGCTGTGGGCCAGGGACCAGGAGATCGAGCTGCGGGGGCTCGATGTCCGGTCGGCCTCGCTGGAAGAGGCATTTCTCGGTATCGCACAGAAGCAGGAGGTCACACGGTGAGCACGACGGGGGCACGCACGGGGGAGCGCGTGGTGGAGCAGACAGCGGCGGAACAGACCGCGGTGGAAGGCGCGACAAGGGCCAGGACCGGACCAGGAGACAGGGCCGGGGCGGGGGCCAGGGGTGAGCGCGGGAGCGGCGAGCGGGTACGGACGTTCAGTACGGGCAGAATGCTGGCCCTCGCCCGAGCCGAGCTGACCCTGCTGGGACGCAGTAAGGCCTCGCTCCTCACCATGCTGGTGCTGCCCGTCGCGATGACGTTCACGATTTCATCGACGACCGACCAGGCGACCCTGGACAAGGCGGGGCTGACGGCAGGCGCGATGCTGCTGCCCGGAGCCATAGGGTTCAGCCTGCTCTTCGCTCTCCACCACGGCGTGGTGGGGGTGCTGGTGGTCCGCCGTGAGCAGTTGGTGCTCAAGCGGCTGCGCACGGGAGAAGCGCGGGACACAGAAATACTCGCGGGGGCTTCACTCTCCTCGGTGATCGTCGCGCTGGTGCAGTGCGCCGTCCTCACCGCGGGCTGCGCGGTGTTCTTCGACATGAGCCTGCCGCCTGCCCCGCAACTCCTCTTCGCGGGCGTCGCTCTGGGGGTCGTGATGCTGACCGCGTTGGGGGCGGCGACGGCCGGGATCACCAAGTCAGCCGAGGCCTCTCAGCTGACGGTCATCCCGCTCATGCTGGCCACGATGGCGGGTTCGGGCGTGTTCGTCCCGCTGGAGATATTTCCCGACCGACTGGCGTCGGTGTGCGAGCTGCTGCCCCTGACCCCGGTGGTGGAGCTGGTGCGGGGCGCCTGGACCGGGTCGATGTCCGCGTCCAACGCCTTCGGGCATGTCCTGACGGCGTTGGCCTGGACGGTGCTCTCCGTGTTGGCTGTACGCCGGTGGTTCCGCTGGGAGCCACGCCGCTGACCGTGGCCGGGTGGCCGCGGGCGGTGCCGGGGGGGCGGAGACCGGGCGCGTGAGGCCGGGGCTGGGTAGAGGCCGGGGCTGGGTAGAGGCCGGGGCTGGGTAGAGGCCGGGGCTGGGTAGAGGCCGGGCACGACCCGGCCGTGGTCGGCAGCCAGAGACGACCAGCGAGCACCGGAGAGCACCGGGAGAGCACCGGCAGGCAAGAGCACCAGTGACAAGGGGTACGTGATGCAGTGGCTACGGGGATGGCGGAAGCGGGGCGGGTTCGCGCAGGCCGACCTCTATTCGCGCGCGACGATATACGCCCTGCTGTGGCTGGCCATTGCCCTACAGGTCATGTACAGCGTGACGCGCCCGGTCCGGCACTCCGGGGCGCCCGCCGCGCTGATCGCCGCATCCTGTCTTCTCGGGGTCGCACAGGGGGTGTACTGCACCTCTCTCGCGTCCGGTGGTCTGGCCGAGTATCTGGGCCAGGCCACGCTCTCCCGGCGGCTGGTGGCCTTCGGGGCGGGTCTGATGGTGACGAACCTGGCGGCTGTTCTGGTGCTCGCCTCGGAGGTGGGGCTACGGGAGTTCCCGGGTCTGGCGGTACTGCTGTGCGCTGCTGTGATGCCGTTCACGATGGCGCACAGTCTGATCGTCCGGAAGCGGATGTCCGCCCTGGTGCAGTTGGGTGCGCTGGGGGCAGTGTGCGGGGCTGTCCTCGTGCTCGGCGGCGATCGGGGGCTCGTCGCTGCCTGCATGGCCTGCATGGTGGGCGGACCCGCGTGGTACGCCGTCACCACCCGCTGCTCGGCCTGGCACCTGGGCGTGATGTGGAAACTGCACCAGGCCAAGGACGTCGAGGCGCGGCTGGCGGTCGCGGAGGAACGCCTGCGGTTCGGCCGTGATCTGCACGATGTGATGGGGCGCAATCTCGCCGTGATCGCGCTGAAGAGCGAGCTGGCGGTACAGCTGGCCCGGCGGGGGCGTCCCGAGGCAGTGGACCAGATGACCGAGGTGCAGCGCATGGCCCACGAAGCACAGCGGGAGGTGCGTGAAGTGGTACGGGGTTACCGGGAAGCTGATCTCACCACCGAACTGAGGGGCGCTCAGGGTGTGTTGGAGGCGGCCGGCATCGAGTGCACCGTCAGCGGGCCGCCGGACGGGCTCCCGGTGGACGTGCAGTCGGCGCTCGGCTGGGTGGTGCGGGAAGCGGCCACCAATGTGCTGCGCCATGGGGACGCCCGGCGCTGCGTCATCACGGTGGCCAGATCGGCCGCGGCCGCGACCCTGACCGTCGAGAACGACGGAGCGGCCGGCGGGAGCGGCAGCGGCTCCACTCCGGGCACCGGGCTTGCGGGGCTGCGCGAGCGGCTGACCGCTGTGGACGGGACGCTGACGGCCGGCCCGGCACCTGGCGGGAGATTCCGGCTGACCGCGGAGGTACCGCTCACCGAGCTCACCGACGGACCGGGCAGCCCGAAGACCGGATCGCGACCACCCACCGACACTCGCACCACGGATCACCTGCCCGCCCAGACTCACCCGCCCACTCCCACACCCACGTCCGCCGCCACGCCCGCCTCCACCGCAGCCCCTCACTCCGCCCCGCCCGCATCTGCCGAAGAGGCCACCGCATGACCGACCCGTCACCCGCACCCGCACCCGAGGTCACACTCGTACCGGCAGCCATCCCTTCAACGGCCCCCGCGCCCGCACCGGGGCTCGCCTCTCCGGCGGCCCCCGCGCCCTCCTTCGCGCCCATACGCGTACTGCTCGCGGACGACGAGCACCTCATCCGGGGAGCGCTCGCCGCGCTGCTCGGGCTGGAGGACGATCTGGTGGTCGTGGCCCAAGCCGCGTCCGGACCCGAAGCGCTCGCCATGGCGCGAGCCCACCAGCCAGACGTGGCGGTGCTCGACCTGCAGATGCCGGGGGCCGACGGTGTGAGCGTGGCCACATCCCTGCGCACCGCACTCCCCGAGTGCCGCTGCATGATCGTCACCAGCCATGGGCGGCCCGGCCACCTCAAACGGGCGCTCTCGGCAGGCGTGAAGGGGTTCGTTCCGAAGACGGTTTCCGCACAGCAGCTGGCAGAGATCATCCGGACGGTGCGGACCGGAGGGCGTTATGTGGACCCCGAGTTGGCAGCCGACGCGATCTCCGCGGGGGACTCGCCTCTCACCGCCCGCGAGGTGGAGGTGCTGGAGCTGGCGGCGGACGGTGCACCGATCGCGGAGATCGCCGAGCGGGCCTCGCTGTCGCAGGGGACGGTGCGCAACTATCTGTCGTCGGCCGCGTCGAAGCTGGGAGCGGAGAACCGTCATACCGCGGTGCGTCTCGCACGGGAGCGAGGTTGGGTATAGTGGTGCCCGCGCTACAGCGCATGCGGACGTAGCTCAGTTGGTAGAGCGCAACCTTGCCAAGGTTGAGGTCGCCAGTTCGAACCTGGTCGTCCGCTCAGCAGCAGGACCAGTGAGAAGCCCCCGACCGGATTCCGGCCGGGGGCTTCTTCATGCGTTCTGTGGGCGGGGCTGCGCGGGCCGACCGGTCACGGAGCGACCGGTCCCGGCACCGGCGGCCACCCCGCACGACCGGGCACCGCGCCGTCGGCCACCACCGCAGTTACGGCACGGCTACGACCAGGGGGTCCCGGTCAGCAGCTCGTACGCCTCCACATACTTCGCCCGGGTCGCGTCCACGATCTCCTGCGGGAGGGCGGGCGGCGGGAGTTCGCCCTTGCGGTCCCAGCCGGAAGCGTCCGACGTCAGCCAGTCGCGCACGAACTGCTTGTCGTACGAGGGCTGCGCATGGCCCGGCTCCCAGTCGGCAGCGGGCCAGAAGCGGGACGAGTCCGGAGTCAGTACCTCGTCAGCGATGACGAGTTGGTCGCCGTCGTAACCGAACTCGAACTTCGTGTCGGCGAGGATGATGCCCCGCTCGCGTGCGATGCCACGGGCCCGGTCATACACGTCGAGGGTCGTACGGCGCAGATCGAAAGCGGTCTCCGCGCCGGTCTGGCGGGCGACTTCCTCGTAACTCACGTTCTCGTCGTGGTCACCGACGGCCGCCTTGGTGGCAGGCGTGAAGATCGGCGCGGGGAGTTCGGAACCGTCGGTCAGTCCCTCCGGCAGCGCGAGACCGCAGACGGTCCGGTGCGCCTCGTACTCCAGCAGACCCGACCCGGTGAGGTAGCCACGGGCCACGCACTCCACCGGAACCATCCGCAGCGACTTGCAGACCAGAGTGCGGCCCGACCAGTCGGAGGGGGCACCGGCCGGCAGGTCCGTGGAGATGACGTGGTGCGGCACGAGATCAGCGAGCTGGTCGAACCACCACAGCGACAGCTGGGTGAGCACCCGGCCCTTGTCGGGGATCTCGGTGGGCAGCACCCAGTCGTACGCGGACATACGGTCGCTGGCGACCATCACGAGGTCGCCCGCCTCGTTCTGGTACAGATCGCGCACCTTGCCGGTGTGCAGGTGTACCAGGCCCGGCACCTGAAGCGGCTCGGGCTTTTCTACGAATCCGGACACGGTTCCTCCCCGTGGTTCTGTCCAAGCGGTGGGGTCGGAGTCGATTCTCCCGTATGCCCTGCGTGCGGGCCCCTCCAGGGTCGTCCCGCGGCCCGACGGCGTCCTGTGTCGGGCCGACGGCCTGATCAGTCGCGCTTGCAGATGCGGTCGAGGAGGTTGGCTGTCGCGCGCTGGATCCGGGGGTCGACATGGCCGGGACGGTCCAGCGCGGGCGACCAGGCGAACGTGCCCGAGGCGAACACGAGCGAGCCGGACGGGGCGCGGTACAGGGACGTCTCCTGGTGTCGCACGACCCCCTCGCTGTCCTCGTACGGCGAGTGGGCGAGCAGGATCCGGCTCTCGTGCTGCGGGAGCGCGGTCCGCGGGAAGTAGCGGTCGGCCTCGCCCGCGACCAGACCGTCGAGTTCGTCGCCCTCACCCGCGCCGGTCGCGTCCCAGAGCCAGTGCTCGGCGTTCCGTACGACCAGCGGGCTCGGCTCGGGGACCCGCCCCGCGTACTGGATGCCGAGGAGCTGCTGCTCCGGCCGGTCGATCTCGCGCCACAGCGTGGGCTTCCCGGGGCCGCGGCGCTTGCGGCAGGTGAGGAGCCGGTCCGGGACGCCGGAGGGGGACGGGCCGAGATCGACCTGCCAGTACATGGTGTTGGCCGAGAGGAAGACGAGAGAGGTGCCGTGTTCGCGTGCGGCCTCCGTCGTACGCCGCATGGGCACCGACCAGTACTCGTCATGGCCGGGGAAGACCAGACCGCGGTAGCGGGTGGGGTCGATGCGCCCGGCGTGCAGGTCGCGGGCGTCGGCGTAGGCCAGGTCGTATCCGTAGCGCTCGGCCCAGCGGATGAAGTCGTAGGCGTGGCCGACGTGCAGGGGCAGGCCGGCGCCCGCGTAGGGCCGGTCGAAGGAGACCGTGGTGGCGGCGTCCTCCTCGCCGAGGAGCCGGCCCACGCCGTCCCACGCGTGGTAGAGGCTGGCGCCGGTGTGCCCGTCCTCCGGGTAGAGGTTGTAGGCCTGCCAGGTCACATCGGGCAGGAGCAGGAGCAGATCCGCCGGGTGGCTGTCCCGGACGGTGAAGGGGATGTGGGAGCGGTAACCGTCGACGGTGGTCAGCACCGCGACATAGGCCCCGATCGACCAGTACGAGGGGATCTGCAACCGCCAGGAGAGCCACCAGTGGTGGCAGGAGACCGTGCGGTCGGCCGTGAGCGGGGCCGGCTGGACGATCCCGGAGATCCGCGGGCTTGTGGTGATCTTCGCCGCGCCGTCGCCGCCGTAGTGACCGATGCGGTAGATGTCGACGGAGAACTGCTGGGGCGGGTCGACCGTGACATGGAAGTCGATGGCCTCCCCCGGGGCGGCCGCGCCGTTCGACGCGAACCCCTTGATCTGCTTCTTCACGTCGTCGGCGGTGCGTGGGCCCGGGGAACGGTGGTGCGCGGCGTCCGGGGCGTACCAGGGGACGACGTGACCGGTGTCGTCGAAGTAGTGCTCGCTGCCGCGAAGCCAGGGCAGCGGGCCCTGCCCGAACGGATCCGAGACGGCGTGCGCGAGGGCCCCCGATTCCCATCGCCGGATCTGCTCCGCCCCCATGCGGGTCCCCTTCCCTAGGCCGCTCAGGCACAACAGTGATGCACCGACTGTCAGCGACCGGCCCCAGCACATCACATAAGGCACTCACTCCGTCACTGTTCGTCGCGAATTGGCGAGGAGAGTACCGAATTCGTTGAATGATCCAGGGAAATCCGGGCAAGTTCCGGCAAGATCATCCGGTTATTCGGTCCGGATGCCCGGATGCCCGAATGCCCGGATGGGCCATCACCGGCCTCGTCTCCCTGGGCTCCTGGCTCCCGGAGTCCTCTGCTCCCGGCCACGCGAGCCACACCGCGCCTGCCGCGGCACACGACCGCCTCAGGTTGGCCGCACGCCACGCGGCCGCCCCAGGTGGGCCACCGCCCCGCTCAGACCAGGCGTACCGGCTTGTCCGCACGCACCCCCACCGCCGTCAGCCACCCCCGCAACGACTCCCCGTCCCCGTCCTCCACCAGGCTCATCACATGGCCGCCCAGGTCCGCCCTGCGCTCCCCGCCCACCAGCAGCGCGGGCCCGTCCAGCCAGTCCAGGCCGGGTGCGGCTCCGGCCGTGTCCACTGCCGCGCAGCAGACCATCGCGGTGACGTGGTCGGCCAGCAGATCGCGCCCGGTACGGGGCGGCTGGAGCGGGAAGAGCGGAATCGCCCCGGTGTCCCAGAGCTCCTCGCCCTCCAGAGCGCCACCCGGCACGGGAGTCGGCGCTGCGGCCTCCTCGCGGGCGACCTCGGCGGTGACAGCGGCCGCCAGGGCCTCCGTGTCGTCGGCCGCGAGGTGGTCCAGGACGCGGGCCAGCGTCGGGTCGCCCGACTCCACCGCGTCCGCACCCGCTTCGGCCGCGCGACGCACGCCCACCTGGTCGAGGACGCGGTGCAGCCTGGCCGCCTCCGTACGCCATTTCCGGTCGACGACCTCTTCCGGGTACTGCTGCCAGTCCACCGGGGACCAGTCGGGGCCGGTGTCGGCCGGGCCGCCGTGGAAAAGCCTGGCCGCGAGGAGGGAGGTGGCCGCGTCGACGGCTCCCGGCTCCTCCAGCAGGTCGCAGGCGGGGCGCTCGCCCAGCCGGGAGGTGAAGCCCTCGGCAAGACGGTCCCTGCGCGACAGTTCGGTGAGCGCGGAGACCACTCCGGCGTCGAGCCGGGAGGGCCAGCGGCCCATCCGCCAGGCGGGCAGCGCGACCCTGGTCAGCAGCCGGTCCCAGCCCGCGTACGCCAGGCCCACCTGCTCCTGGGCGACGATCCGCAGCCCGTAGTCCACAGCCTGTGCACGGTCCGAGGCGGCAGCCGCGACGCCGCGCTCCATCTCGGCCGCATGGCCGCGGCAGCTGCGCAGCAGCAGGCGCGCGGTCCAGCCGATGAAGCCGTACGCGGCCCGCCGCACCGGGCCGAGCCCGGCCCGGGACGAGACGGCGACCGCCGCGTCCAGACCCCGTACGAACCGGCGCGAGGCCGCGATGTCGGGGTGCGCGGAGGGTCCCGTACCGGCGATGACCGGTGCGAGAAGGGCCCGCAGCTCGGCCACTCGCATCCACCACAGGAAGGGCGAGCCGATGACCAGCACGGGGGCGTCGGCCACGCGGCGGGAACGTATCGACCGCATTCCGCGCACGACGCCCAGCGGGCCGCCGGATATGGACTGCGCGGCGGGGTGCGAACGGTCCTCCAGCCAGCTGTCGCAGTCGGGCGTCAGCGCTATCGCCGACGGGACGGGCACGTCGAGCCGGTCCGCGAGGTCCCGCACCATCCGGTGCAGATCGGGCGCGGATGTCTCCGTGAGGGCCACCGTCGGACTGACAGCAGGTCCCGCCCTTGCGATCACGGCTCCCACGACGGCGGCCACCCCCAGCACCACCAGCGCGAACCCTGTCACCACCCAGCGCGCCACGTCCCAGCTTCCGCCGCTGAGACGGCCCATGGCACCGCCTGCCAGCAGCACGACCGCGACCGCGGCCGGCAGCAGCGCGATGGCCAGCGCTCTGCCCCGGACCGCCAGAACGGCCAGCGCATGGGCGCGTGCGCCCTGCGCACCCCGCTTCGCACGCGGATTCACTCGCGCATCACTCGTACGGTTGTCGGACACGGCTGGACGTCACCCCCCTCTGCCCTGCGACGGCTTTGCTCACTCCCCCACTGTGGCACCCGCCACTGACATCGCAATGCCGGTGGGCCAAGTGCCGGAACGCCGGAACGCCTGCGCCGCACCCTAGTTGGGCTCCGGGCAAGCGTCATCCGGATGGGTCAGCCGTCACTCGATGGAATGGCTTTGGGTAAAGGTGCTGACGCCAAGCCGTCAGATGGCTGCGGCTTTCGCAGCGATGTCCGTACGGTGCTGCGCCCCGTCGAGCCGCACCCTGCCCAGCGCGGTGTACGCACGCTCACGGGCTTCGCCCAGATCGGCGCCGGTCGCGGTCACCGAGAGCACCCGGCCGCCCGCGCTCACCACCGCGTCGCCGTCCTGCCTGGTGCCGGCGTGCAGAACGTACGCATGGGGCGCATCCTCGGCCGCCACCTCGTCCAGCCCGCCGATGGGGTCACCGGTGCGCGGCGTGTCCGGGTAGTTGTGCGAGGCGATGACAACGGTCACAGCAGCCTCGTCGCGCCAGTTCAGCCGGGGGACCGTGTCGAGGGTGCCGTTGGCCGCGTTCAGCAGGACACCGGCCAGCGGGGTCTTCAGCCTGGCCAGCACCACCTGGGTCTCGGGGTCGCCGAACCGGGCGTTGAACTCGATGACCCGTACCCCGCGTGAGGTGATCGCGAGGCCCGCGTACAGCAGCCCCGCGAAGGGCGTACCCCGGCGGCGCAGCTCGTCGACGGTCGGCTGGAGCACGGTCTGCATGACCTCGTCGACCAGCTTCGGGTCGGCCCAGGGAAGCGGGGAGTACGCACCCATACCGCCGGTGTTGGGCCCCTCGTCGCCGTCCAGCGCGCGCTTGAAGTCCTGCGCGGGCTGGAGCGGGAGGACGGTCACCCCGTCCGAGATCGCGAAGAGCGAGACCTCCGGGCCGTCGAGGAACTCCTCGATGACCACACGGCCGCACGCCAGCGCATGGGCGCGGGCGGCGGCGACGTCCTCGGTCACGACGACGCCCTTGCCCGCGGCGAGGCCGTCGTCCTTCACCACGTACGGGGCGCCGAAGGCATCGAGCGCGGCGTCGATCTCCGCCGGAGTGGTGCAGACATAGGCACGGGCGGTGGGGACGTTCGCCCCCGCCATCACGTCCTTGGCGAAGGCCTTGGACCCCTCCAGCTGCGCGGCTTCCCGGCTCGGGCCGAAGCACGGGATGCCCGCGTCCCGTACCGCGTCGGCGACCCCGGCGACCAGGGGCGCCTCGGGCCCGACGACGACGAGCCCGGCATCGAGACGGACCGCGAGCCGGGCGACGTCCGCGCCGTCCATCGCGTCCACCGCGTGCAGCTCGGCCACGTCCGCGATGCCCGCGTTGCCTGGGGCACAGTGCAGGGAGGTGACCTCGGGGTCGAGGGAAAGAGAGCGGCACAGGGCGTGTTCGCGGGCGCCGCCGCCGATGACAAGGACCTTCACGCTGCGAAGCCTAGCCCGCGCGCCGGGACCGGCCCGGCGCGGGCCTTGTACGGGAGGCCGAAAGCGGCGGACGGGCGGGCTCGTAGATTCCTCCACGTGCGCGACGTACTACGCGACGTACGACGTGCATGAGGCACGCGACGTGCATGAGTTACGCGCGGTGCATGAGGTACGCGCGGTGCCGTCGCCCGCTCAGCCACTCAGCCACTCCGCCGCTCCCGCCGTTCGCGGGCCCCTACTCGTTCGTGAACTCCTCGACCACGGTCGCCCCCAGCTCGCGCACGATCAGATCGTGGCCGGAGAGAGCCGAGTCGACCAGGTCGGGGTCGTCGTCCTCGGGGGTGTCGTCCTCCAGCGAGACGTGCGGGGGGCCGTCCGGCACCGGTGGCGGCTCGGGCTCCCGGAAGGCCTGCGGCCGCTGGCGCTGCGGCGGCTCCGGGGCGGGCGGCTGCTGGACCGGCCCGGGCGCCGCGGAACCGCCTCCGGCCTGGGGCGCCGGACGCTGCGGGGCAGGGGAGGAACCACCCGGGCCGGGGTGATTGCTGCCGCCCGGAGGCTGCGTACCGCCCGAGGGGTCGACGATCGCGTCGACTCGCCACTGGACGTGGAACTGGTCGGCGAGGACCTGCTTCAGTACGTCCTCGCTGCCGCTGGACGCGAAGTTGTCCCGGGCCCCCGAGTTGGGAAAGCCGAGTTGGAGGGTGGTCCCGTCGAACCCGGCGACCTGGGCGTTCTGACTGAGCAGGATCCAGGTGAAGCGGCGCCGGTTCTTGACGGCCTCAAGGATCTCGGGCCACATGTTCCGCACCTGCGCCGCGCCCTGGGCCATACCGGGCGCGGGTGCGGCGGGGGGCGCGGATGACGGGGCGGCAGGCGCGGCTGCCTGAGCGGGCTGCCCCTGCCCCGGAGCGGTGGCGGACGGCCAGCTGCCGGCAGGGCGCTGGGTGGACTGGGACTGGGACCGGGCTGCGGGAGCGGCGGCACCGGGCCAGGCGCCGGGCTGTCGGGCGGCCGGGGCCGAGGCGGGGGGCTGCTCCGGAGCGGCGGGCGGAGCGGATGGAGTGGATGGAGCGGCCGAGGGAGGATGCGCAGCCTCGGCAGGAGGCCCGGCCTGAGCGGGAGCCGGAGCAGGAGCACCAGTGGGACCGGCACCGGGCACGGCACCACTGCCTGCCCCCGCACCCGGGCCGTCTCCTCGAGCCGCGGCACGAGCGGCGGCGGGACCCGTACCGGGCGCAACCGTCATGCCGGGCCCCGAGGGCCCGGCAGACCCAGCAGCCCCTCCGGACGGGGCAGCCATCGTGGGATGCGCCTCGGCGCCCGGTACGTACCCCATGGCGGGCCCCTGCCCACCGGGCACGAAGGCGCCGCCGCGCTCCAGGCGGTCCAGCCGGGCCTGCAGGGAGCGCTCGTCGTCGAAGGCGGCCGGAAGCAGCACCCGCGCACAGATCAGTTCGAGCTGGAGCCGCGGGGAGGTGGCGCCGCGCATCTCGGTGAGCCCGGTGTTGACCAGGTCCGCCGCACGGCTCAGCTCGGCGGCGCCGAAGACGGAGGCCTGCGCCTGCATCCGCGTGACGACATCCGCCGGAGCGTCGATCAGCCCCTTCTCCCCCGCGTCCGGCACGGCGGCCAGGATCACCAGGTCGCGCAGTCGCTCCAGAAGATCGGCGACGAAGCGACGCGGGTCGTTGCCGCGCTCGATGACCTGGTCGACCAGTTCGAAGGCGGCGGCTCCGTCCGAGGAGGCGAAGGCGTCGATGACGGAGTCGAGGAGCGTCCCGTCCGTATAGCCGAGGAGGGCGGTGGCCATGGCATACGTCACACCCTCCTCACCCGCGCCTGCCAGCAACTGGTCCATGACGGACATGGAGTCCCGCACGGATCCCGCTCCGGCCCGCACGACGAGAGGCAGCACGCCGTCCGCGACCTGGGCGCCCTCCTGCCCGCACACCTCGCCGAGGTAGTCGCGCAGGGTGCTGGGCGGCACAAGCCGGAAGGGATAGTGGTGCGTACGCGACCGGATGGTGCCGATGACCTTTTCGGGCTCGGTGGTCGCGAAGATGAACTTGAGGTGCTCCGGGGGCTCCTCGACCACCTTCAGCAGGGCATTGAACCCCGCCGACGTGACCATGTGCGCCTCGTCGATGATGTAGATCTTGTAACGACTGCTCGCCGGCCCGAAGAACGCCTTCTCGCGCAGGTCACGGGCGTCGTCCACGCCACCGTGCGAAGCGGCGTCGATCTCGATGACATCGATCGACCCCGGCCCGTTGCGCGCGAGGTCCTGGCAGGACTGGCACTCACCGCACGGCGTGGGCGTCGGCCCCTGCTCACAGTTCAGGCAGCGGGCCAGGATCCGGGCACTGGTGGTCTTGCCACAGCCGCGCGGCCCGCTGAACAGATACGCGTGGTTGACCCGGTTGTTCCGCAGGGCCTGCTGCAACGGGGCAGTGACGTGCTCCTGCCCGATGACCTCGGCGAACGATTCGGGACGGTAGCGGCGGTACAGCGCAAGGGACGACACATGTACGAGGTTATCGGGGCCCACCGACAACCCACGCCCCGAGAACGCCCCGGAGAACGTCAGGAACGCAAAGGGCCCCCCACGCACCCGCCAGAGCCAACCTACCCTTGCTGCCTTCCGGCCCTGGGGGAGTTCAGTCAGATAGCGCCACGTGAGGGGCTGACCCACACCCTAGCTGATCCACCCGGCAGGAATCGAGTTCGCTAGCACTCCTCAACGTCTTGTATTGTTTGCCGCGGAGGATTCGCCTAGTGGCCTAGGGCGCACGCTTGGAAAGCGTGTTGGGGGCAACCCCTCACGAGTTCGAATCTCGTATCCTCCGCACTGGCCCAGCAGGGCAGACGAAGGTCCCGACCGGTTCACCGGTCGGGACCTTCGTCGTTCGCGGCCTCATCCACGGTCTCGATGCGGGCTTCGCCGCCCCCCCCCCCCGTTCCGCTGGAATCGTCGCCCTTGGTCACCTCCCGGATCAGACCGCCCAACCGCTGCGCGACGTCATCAGGATGCCGCCCGCGACGTGCCGGCAGCGGGCAACCGTCGCGGCGCACGCCACCCCATGGTCTGCATCGCGACCCGTTCGGGAATCCCGATGAGGAGCAGACCTCGGCGGCGGCGCCGACCAGGCCGCCGCATGGATTCGCGGAGCCCGGCAGCCGGGCTCCGCGACGCACTTCGCCAACGCCGCGCAGCGCGGCACGAAGTCACGTCCATGTTTGACGCGTCGCCGCCGGCACACCTGTCACCAATACATACACATCCGGGGCTACCAAAGTAACCACAGCGGGACCTATAGTTAATACACCCCGCCATTAAAGGTATCCACTACGGAGGTAGCTGTGATCGTAATTGGTGCAGGCGTCGAGCAGCCGATCGATCCCGCCGAGGACGAACTCGGACGCGACCGGATCGGCTACGGCCCGACCATGAGCCCGATGGCGCTCTACGACGCCACGCACGGCACCTGGCACCTCGGCGAACGTGCCCAACGCGAACGCTTCGCCTTGATCACTCACGACGGCCGGGGCGTACTCGCCGTCGCCATCGATCGCGTCGAGCCCGCCACCACAGGACGGCAAAGCTCGGGCCGCTCTGTGATCCACGGCGAGATCCTCACCACCGGCCACCCGATGCACGACGCCTACGTCGGCGCGCCCTCGCCCATTCCGCCGCAGCGCAACCCCATCGGGTACTTCAACGCCCCCGAGGAGCAGACAGTCTGCGCCTGCGGATGCGACGAACCGATTCCAGCCGGCAAGCACTTCGCCAGCGGGCACGACCAGACCGCCTTGCACGAGCGGGTCCGCCAGCTCGGCGGCGTCGTCGACTTCATCGCCTGGTTCGACCGCACCCACGGCTACTGGCCTGACATCAACGTCATCTATGAACCGGTCAGCCTGAAGGACGGCGGCCCCACCGGTGCCCCCGCCCGAGCCCGCCACAGACTGGGATGCAGCCACTTCTTCCTCGACAAGGACGGTCGCATCATCAACCGCCCCCGGCTCGCCACCGCCAAGGAAATGACGAGCCTCCGGCCCTGTAAGTCCTGTCAGGACGCCTCCGCGAAGGCAGCTACGAGAAAATAACGACCGCCGCCGGAGCGGCCATGGCTGGTTGAATTCGCCCTCCGTGACGCACCCGCCACTGCTCTCACCGGGCAAGTACGTCCCCGTCGGCCTCCCCACCTGAGGGCAGCGCGCCGACCGGGCCGATATTGATCGTTACCTCGATGCCGCCTCCGACGACACCGGTGATCGGGTGACGCGGGCCGCCCCCGCCCATGCCCTTGGCCAGTCCCTGTGTCAGCCGCCGCAATGGTGGTCACGGGTCCCCCTTCGCCGGGTGGGCGCACACCCGGCCGGCAAAGCATCCCCGGTGGTGGCGCCGCGCCGTTGCGCCTTCTCAGCCGATGGTGACAACGCGGGCCCACGGTGGCGGGGCGTCCGGGGCGTACTCAGGGTTCTGTTCGTCCGCTGCGCTCGCTGGACGGGGGAAGAGACCCACGACGGTGCGGCAGGATGGCTGCGCGGAGGGCCAAGGCGTCTGACCGTCCGTCAAGGCGACGATCACGTCCGGGCGCGGCCGGGAGCGGAGCGCGCGGGCGAAACCGGAGCGCAGATCCGTTCCCCCGCCGCCGACAAGTTCGATGCTCTCGGCGCGGCAGAGTGGGACGGCGACCCCGGCCGCCGCGTCACAGGAGATCACCGACACCAGGTCACGCCGCCCGCCCACTGACCGCGAGATCGCGGCCACCTCCAGCAGCGCACTTCCCAGCTCCGCATCGCTCACCGACCTTGAGGTGTCGATCACGACGCAGACCCGGGGTGGCGTGCGGCGCAGGCTCGGCAACAACACCCCGGGAACAGCGGCCGATCGGCGGGACGGACGTCGGTAACTGTGGTCCTCGCCCGGTCCCGACGCGCTCACCGCGGAGCGGACCGCCGCCCCCAATAACTGCCGCCACGGCTGGGATGGATGAAATGCCTCGTCCGCCCACCGGCGCCAACCCTCCGGAGCGTCGCCCGGACGGCCCTTGATCCCCTCGGCGACCCGGAAACGGACCGCGTCCCGCTGCTGCTTGCTCAGCCCGTGTGCCCCGTCGGGTCCCAGTTCCCACGACCGGTGCTGTCCGTCGGCCCCACTGCCACAGTCCAGCCAGGCCACTTCCGCGGCGAGCCCCGACATCGACGCCCTCCGGAGGTATTCCTCCATCAGCAGTCCGTCGGGCAGCCGCAGCAGCGACGGCAACACCGCCCCGGCCGGTAGGGGCAGACCGTCGCCGTAGATGTCGTCGTTGATCTCGAAGTCGGCCGCGATGTTCCGCCGCAACCGCTCGCCCGGCCCACGCTCCCCGTACTCCCGCGCATACCGCTCGCCCCGCCCGTGGTGGTCCCGGAGCAGGTGGGAGACCTCGTGCACCCAGACGCCCGCCAGTTCCTCCACCGGAGTGCGCGCCACGAAACCGGAGGAGACATAGCAGCGCCAGTGCGCGTCCACCGCCATCGTCGGCACCGACCGGTCCTCCACCACGTGCAGCGCGAAGAGTGCGCCGGCCAGGTAGGGACGGACCTTCACCGCGTGCAGCCTGGCGGCCAGCAGCTTCTCCATGTCCAGCGGGAGACCGGGCCGGCCGTGCGGTCGGCCCGAGCCGGCCACCGGTCTCAGCACTGCGGACCGCGCCGGGCGAGGCGGCGAGGGCCGGGGCATCGGGTACGGCCCCGGGCGCTTCGCGGCTTCCGTCATCGCGGCGCCCCCGTCGTACGCCCGGCGTCGGCCGCCGCCGCAACCCGCCCCACCGACTGATCCGCCAGCCGGACGAGACCGATCACCCCCGCCAACCGATCCAGTGCCTCCGGCACCTCCCAGTCGTCGCGCCGCAGCGCGGCCAGCGCGGTCGCCGGTGCGACCAGCAGGTCCGGGGCGCCGGTCTCCAGCGCCCTCACCAGCACCGCCCATGCCGCCTCCCACCGTGCCCGCCGCGGCCGTGCCCCTACGGCGGCCACCACCGCCTCCAGCGCGGCCTGCCGCAGATCACCTCGCTCCGGCAGCTCGGCCGAGGCCGGATCGGCCAGCAACGACTCCGGGTCGGGCAATTCCATCCGGTCCAGATGGGCGAGGAGTTCGAGCCCTGGCCCGTCTCCCACCGCGCCTCGCACCAGCAGCGCCAGCACCTCCCGGGAAGCGGAGGCCGCCGTACCGAAGGCCAGCAAGGTCAACGCTGCCTCCCAACTCCGTGGCGACGGCCAAGCACCGCCGCGCCGCGTCTCGGTGCTCGGCAGCCGATGGATGAGCGTCGGCCGAGCTTCCAGGAATCCGCAGACTGCGCGCCGGGCGTAGGCCACCGCCTCTGCCAGTCGCTCCGGCACCAGCCGGGGCAGTTCCGCCCGGGGCCAGATCCCGCCCAGCCCGCGCACCACCACCTCCCGGTCGTGCACCCAGTACAGATGCACGAACCGGTTCGCCAGCGGAGGGCTGAGCTCCCAGCCGTCCGCCGCCGAGGCACGCGGATTGGCGGCGGCTACGATCCGCACCCCCGGAGGCAGTTGCAGCGCACCAACCCTCCGCTCCAGAACGACTCGGAGCAGCGCGGCCTGAACTGCCGGTGTGGCAGTGGAGAGTTCGTCCAGGAAAAGCAACCCCTTTCCGGCCCGCACGAGTTCCACGGCCCACTGCGGCGGCGCCATCGGCACCCCCTGCACCGTCGGGTCGTCGCCGACGATGGGCAGTCCGGAGAAATCGGTCGGCTCATGGACGCTGGCGATCACGGTCTTCAGTGGCAGGTTGAGTGAGGCAGCGAGCTGCGTCAGGGCGGCGGTTTTGCCGATGCCCGGCTCGCCCCACAGCAGTACGGGCAGATCAGCCGCGACAGCCAGGGTGAGCGCTTCAAGCTGCTCGTCGGGGCGCAGTTCGGTGGTGGTGGTCCGCAACAGGTCCAAGAGGTCCTCGGCGACCACGAGCTGGGTGTCGGTTCCGGGCAGAAGAGTACTGGAAGTCATGGGCATCACCTGGGTGGGATAGAGGAACGGGGCGGCCCGCCCCGTTGGGGTGGTGAAGTCGTGCGGCACGGAACGCGCTCGCGCGGGAGGCAGGTGGTTCAGTCGGCCGGGCGAGCGCCCGGTAGTCGGGTCAGGCCAGGCCTGTACGGGGCCGTGCCCGACTGATCCGCTTGAGGCGCAGCACGGCGGGCGTACGGCGGTCGAGCCGGGGCCGATGGCCCGGTTTCGCGTGCTCCGAGCCGGAGGAGTTCTCGCCCCTCACCGCACCGGCAGCGGGGTGCACGGCGACCAGTCCCGAGCGGAAGAGCCCGTGATCGATGCGGCCGGCCGCAGCCGACTCCAGTTCGTCGCGGAGTTGCCCTTGCCGCAGGACCGCACCAGGACCGAGCAACGCCTCGACCACGTTCAGCGCTCCAGCGACGTCACCGTGGCCGAGCCGCTCCCGGATCGCGGGCAGTGCCTCCGGGTCGCGGTGAACCGCGTCGATCGCTCGCAGGCAGGGCAACGAGGGCCCGCCGAGCGCCACCAACAGCTCCTCACGGCGTAGTTGAGCCGGATCGTGATCGACCGCCGTAAGTGCGCCGTCCCGCAGCGCGATTCGGTGGATCTCGCCCCGGCATTCCACCCGGTGCGGATCGCTGGGCCGGGGAGCGGAGCGGGTCACCGGCCCCGAGTCGGCCACCGCCAGTGCTGAGGCGACAAGCGGATGCAGCCGATCGGACACGACCAGCCCGGCCCGCAGCAGCTCCAGATCCGGAAGGGCCCGGGCCGCCGCTTCCGGCAGCATCGGAAGCGCCGCAATCTCCTGAGGCGGCAGCGCTTCCCGCAGCGGCCGCATCGTCGGGGCGTGGCTGTCGTCGGGGGCGACGAGTTCGAGCACGGCGCGGCTCCGCGCGTCGAGCCGCACGGTGAAAGCCCCGCGAGAGCGGCTCTCGGCCGCCAACAGCAACTCGGCCTCGGCGGCCCACCGTGCCGACGCCCACGAGCAGTCGTGGACAGCGGACCGATCGGACAGGTCTGGCACGTCCGGCCGGGCCGGCGCGCAGGGCCGACCGGGCGGCGCCAGGAACGACGTCCCGCCCGCACCGCACCGCCACGTCAGTTCGCCGCACCGCCCGGAGTCCCAGAGATGCCGGTGCAGGTCGAGCCGGAAACGCCGGTTGGGATGCGGGTGCGGATGGTGTCTCCGGGCGCCGATCCCGGACTCTTCCCACAGGGACAGGGACATCCGCTGTCCGGCGTCCGCCCAGGCCGGCGATGTCCGCACCACCAATTGCAGCGGCGTTGCTCCGGAACTCCGGTATCGGGCCAGGGAGATGGTCAGGCCGGGCCGGAGCCGCCCGTCAGGGGCGATCCGGGGCATGTGCCAACGGAGCAGATCCGGGGCCAGCCGACGCAGATCCGCACGAAGGCGGATGACGAGATCAGTTCCGTGGCGGTCGCGCAGGGCGCGCAGATCGAGATCGAGGTCGACCCGAGCGGCGGCACAGGCCCCCACCCAATCGCCGACCGCACGCCGTGCGGTCGCAGTCTCGATCATGGACGGCGGCACGGCGTACTCACGCACGCGCTGCCACATCAACAGGTGGGAGGGAATCGTGTTCGCGAAGTCAAGTGCCATCAGCACTCACCGTTCGCGAATGATTCCCCCGATCCATACGAGGAGTAGTTTTTCATCCCCGTGATCATAAGCACCTTGATGAGGGTCTGTCAGTCCCTTTCGACCGCTGCTGGTACCGGCCACGCTTCCTCGCCCGTCCGAGGATCTTCACGCTTCTCCTCGGTCACCGGTGGAATCGACTGCACGAGACCGTGGCCCACGAGGACATCAAGATCGACGGAAACTACGAGCCCACCTTCACCATCCAAACGCGACGGCATCGCGGCTGCCGTTCCCTTCCGCTTCGACGTGCACGCCCTCATCTTCAGCAAGGACGCGGTCGGCCTGAAGACACGCCTGCGCCAGGCACAGAAAGGTTTCTTCTGCGTGGCGCCCGGCGAGGTACGAGACGCCCTGAAACGCTACGCGGGCGAGCACGCTGTCGAGTTCAGCGAAGTACCGCAGGTGCTGGAATGGCGCCTCAGCGCCGCCGGTCGGAATGCCTGATTCTGCCGCTGCCAGCATGTCAGGGTGAGTGTCTCGAACCGCGCTGATCCACCGCGACCATCGAAGGACCTGGACTCAGTTCTGGTCTCATTCACCGGCGTACAGCAGCGTTCGGACACGCCGCCCACCTCAGCTCCGCCGCAGGTGTTGACGCTTCCGGCCACCTCCGAACCCCCGGACGAACATTTGGAAAGCGTGTTGGGGGCAACCCCTCACGAGTTCGAATCTCGTATCCTCCGCAGTTGCCCTCACCGGGCACGATGTCGAAGGGCCCCACCGTTCGCGGTGGGGCCCTTCGGCGTACCAGGAGAGAGGCTCAGGTCAGGGCGAACTTCTGGGCGGGCGAGCCGTTGCAGTCGTAGATCTGGAGTCGGGTGCCGTTGGCGGTGGCGCCGGACGGGGAGTCGACGCAGCGGCCCGTGGTCGGGTTGGAGAGGGAACCGTCGGCGTTGGCGACCCAGTTCTGGTAACCGCCACCGTTGCAGGTGGCCAGTTGGAGCTTCGTGCCGTTGGCGTTGACGCCGCCGGCGATGTCCAGGCACCTGCCGAGGGTCCGCAGGGTCTGGCCGCTCCAGGTCCAGTGCTGGTCCTTCGCCGCCGCCTGGCAGTCCCAGAGCTGGACCGCGGTGCCGTCGCCGCCGGTGTCGTCGCCCGCCACGTCCACGCACTTGCCGCCCGGTCCGGTGATCGGCCGGCCGGTCACCGGACCGCCTCCGGCCGCCTTGTTGTACACGGCCACCGAGTCGATCACCAGCTTGCCGCCGGAGACCGTGGCCGCGTTCGGGCCACCGCCGTACGCGGCCGGGAAGCCGCCGCCGATCGCCAGGTCGTAGATGATGAAGAAGGGGTGGTCGATCGCGTCGGCCCAGGTGGTCGCATCGACCTGGTTGGCCTTGACGGTGAAGAAATTGGTCCCGTCGAGGTAGAACCGGACCTGCTCCGGCGAAACCGAGCGGTCGATCTCCACCGCGTAGTCGTGGAAGCCGGTCTGGCAGCCCGCACAGGCACGCTCGCCGGAGCCGATGCCGGTCGACTCGTTGCACGGGCCGCCCGGGTTCACGCCGCAGTGGATGGTGCTGAAATCGGAGCTGCGGCCGTTGATGTCCTCCATGATGTCGACCTCACCGGACCTCGGCCAGGTCACGCCGGACCGCAGCGTCGAGCCGAGCATCCAGAACGCCGGCCAGTAGCCCGCGCCGTTGGCGGTGGTGACGTTGGGCTGCTGGAGGACGGACTCCATGCGTACGACGCCGCCGGCCGGAGCTCCGAAGGCCGCCGCCTGGGTCTCCACGCGTCCGGACGTCCAGCCGCTCGCCGGGTCGGAACCGGAGTGCAGGGCCTGGAGCACCAGATGGCCCTGGCCGTCGTAGTGGACGTTGGACGTACTGCTGGTCATGGTCTCGATCTCACCGGTGCCGAACGTGCTGCCCGCACCGGTGTCGTACTTCCACAGGCTCTGGTCGATGCCGGTGCCGGAGGCACCGTTGAAGTCATCGCTCCAGGTGAGGGTGAACCCCGACGGCGCCGAGGGCACCGTCGCCCCGGCGTTCGACGAACCGACGAGGGTGGTCGCCACCATGACGGCGACGACAGGGAGCAACCCGAGCGTTCTCTTCCACCCGCCGCGCCGCCGTCTTGCCCGACTCAAGCGCATTCGTCCGACCTCCATGGGAGATGGGAGGGGATAGGCGCGCTTTCGGCGCGTCCACACCGCCTCTGACGGGACATCACCGGGGTGCGGTGCCGAGGTACGTCGGCCCGTCCCGGCAGGGGCGGACACCCAGGCATGTCATGGACACAGCGTGTCGAGGGGTCAGGTGTTCGGCAAGATGACCGGCACGCCCATCTTTCGGCGGGCCCGTGGGGCGGCATGGAGCACGCGAGGCCGGAGGAGGCGGAGGCGGCAGCACAGGGCCGATATCGCTACGGGGTTGCAGCTCGGGTCACGTGCCATGATCCGGCACCACCTATCCTCGCCAGGTGAGAACCACCAGTCGCACTCGCCAGTTGGGGAACGCGCTGCGCAGCTGGGCACTCCTGCCCTCCGGCGACGGCGACGGCGACGGCTACGGGGGCGTGGCGCAGAGCCTCGTGGCGCGGCCCGTACCCCGCTCGCCCCTCCTGCCCGCGCGCGCCATGGATCTGGTGCTGACGGCCGTCGCGTTGCTGCTCGCGGTGTGGATCAGCGCCCAGAACCCCTCCATGGGACCGGCCGCTCCCTGGGCGAATCTGCTGATCGCCGCGGTGAGCGCACTGCCGCTGCTCGCACGGCGCCGGGCGCCCGAACTGGTACTCGCCATCGGGCTGCTCGCCAAGGTCCTCCAGGTCTCGGCTTTCGTGACGCCGCTCGCCTACTACGCGGAGGGTGCCTATCGCGGTCCGCACAGCCGCCGGATCGTCTGGGCATCGGCCGGTATCGGGCTGGTGGCCCTCGCGCCCTGGAATGCGGCAGCGTGGTCCAGCTTCCGGACTGTGGTGACCTGGTTCGCGGTGAACTTTGTCTTCTCCTGCCTGGTGCCGCTGCTGCTCGGGCTCTACGTGGGCCAACGGCGTGCCGTCGTCGCCGGTCTCGTCGAACGGGCGGAGCGCGCCGAGCGGGAACAGCGGCTCGTCGCCGAGGCCGCGCGGGAGCAGGAGCGCCGGCGCATCGCCGGAGAGATGCACGACGTGGTCTCCCACCAGGTGAGCCTGATCGTCGTACACGCCAACGCGCTCAGCGCTGTCGCCCACGACCCGGAGGTTACGGGCGAGACCGCGCAGATCATTCAGACGGCCGGCCGGCGCGCGCTCACCGAACTCCGCGAGATGCTGGGGCTGCTCAGAAACGGCCCGGACACCGGGGAGGGGGAGCCACCGGCATCCACGGGAAGCGACGCCGCGAAGGGTGGGTCTGGGACCGCCCCGCACGATCCTGCCGCGTCGGCCGGGCGGCGGCCTGTCCCCGGGGCCGCCGTCGACAGGATCGCCGAGCTGGCCGAGGGCTCCCGGACCGCCGGGCTGCCCGTCACCGTGCTCGTCGAGGGCGCGCCGCAGCCGCTGGGAGAACCGGTCGAGCGTGCCGCACACCGGGTCGTGCAGGAGGCTCTGACCAACGTGCACAAGCACGCCCCGGGCGCCACGACGCAGATTCGCCTCGCCTTCGACCCGCGAACCGTACGGGTACAGATCGTCAACGGCCCGCCAGAAAGGCGCCCCGAGCCGACTGCCGACGGTGAGCCGCTGCTGCCCAGCGGGGGACACGGGCTGATCGGTCTGATGGAGCGGGTCCGCTTGGCCGGAGGCACCATGGGGTCCGGACCCACCGGTGACGGCGGCTTCCGGATCGACGCCGCGCTGCCCACCTCGGCGCCCGGAACTTCCACAAACGGAGCTTCCACAACCGGCTCATCCACAAACGGCGCATCCACAAACGGAGTTTGACTCTGCCGGAGATCGTGGCGTTCCGCCGGGCAGCCGCCTCGCCGTCCGCCGCACTCCGTGTTCGACGAGCCGCAGCACTCGGCGACGTCACCGACACGTCAGGCGCTCAGATCGGTCCGGCGTCGTGGGTGATGAGCGCGACCTGGGTGCGGTTGGCTGCGTCGAGCTTGGTCATGATCCGGCTGAGATGGACCTTGACCGTGGACTGGCTCATGGACAAGTCGGTGGCGATCCGGGAGTTGCTGTGGCCCTGGGCGACTGCCACGGCGACCTCGCGTTCGCGTGCGGTCAGCTCCGCCATCCGCGATCGCGCCCGCGAAGCGGCCGCACTCGTGGCGAAGACGGACAGCAGCTTGGTGGTGATGCGCGGTGAGAGCATCGCCTCGCCGCGCGCGAGGACCCGTACCGCGTCGGCCAGCTCGCGCGGCGAGGTGTCTTTGAGCAGGAACCCCGCCGCGCCGTGCCGGAGTGCGGCGTAGACGAATTCGTCGACGTCGAAGGTGGTGAGCACCGCGACCACTGGAGGATCGGGCAGCGCGGTGAGCTGCCGGGCGACCTCCAGGCCGCCGACGCGGGGCATCTGGATGTCGGTGAGCACCACGTCCGGGCGGTGCCTGGCCACCAGGTCCACTGCCACCGAGCCGTCATCGCCCTCGGCGACCACCTCGATGTCCGGCTCGGCGTGGAGGATCATCCGGATGCCCTTGCGCACCAGCTTTTCGTCGTCGAGGAGGACTACCTTGACGGTCACTCACGCCACCACCTCGTCCGCGTACGGGCAACTCCGCCTGCACACGGTAGCCGCCGTCGCCCGTGCTGCCCGCACGCAGTGATCTGCCTGCCCGCGTCACGCGTACCCACACCCCGTCGAGCCACAGCCGGATCCGGGACGGACATCCGCCTCCGCGGCGTCGCCGCCATCGGCCAGTCGCCCGGAGTCCCCGGCGGCCGTCGTCGGTGGAGTCGTCGGTGGAGTCGTCGGTGGCTTCCCCGCTACCTCGCGGTCGTCCCGCAGCACGAGCCAGCAGGCGTGCCGTACGACTTTCGGGCAAGTCCACCCGGGCGGAAAGAGTGACGCGACGAGGGTTCCGACCGGGACAGGCTGGACGTCGTCGAGTCCGGCCGGGTCCGACGTGAGTGTTCGGATCCAGGAATTCGGGCGGACTCCACGAGGACTCCACGAAGACTCCAAGAGGACTTCAACGAGCAGCAGGAGGACAGATGACCAAGCGCGGCAGGGCAGCACTGTTTGCAGTGGCGGGGGCGATCACGCTCACCATGGCAGCGGCGCCGTCGGCGTCAGCGATCATCGGGGGACACGATGCCACCGCTCCGTACCCGTTCATGGTGAGCATCCAGAAGGACGGCCACCACTACTGCGGAGCCTCCCTGATCAAACCGGACCGGATCGTGACCGCCGGGCACTGCACGGTGAACGTCAAGCCCCAGCAGCTTTCCGTGCGGGTCGGCGACCACGATCGGACGAAGGGTGCCAAAGCGAAGGTCATCAAGGTCATCGCACACCCGGACTTCTCCTACGAGCCGTTCCGCAACGACGTGGCCGTCATGAAGCTGGACCACCCCGTGGACGCGAAGCCCATCAAACTGGCCGCGAAATCCGGGCCGGTGGGCACCAACACTCGGATCCTCGGCTGGGGAATGACCTGCGAGGACGGCAACGACTGCCCGAACCCCCCGATCCGTCTCCAGGAACTGGACACCAAGCTCGTCCCCGACGACCGGTGCAGCGAGAACTACAACGCGGCCAACGAGCTGTGCACCGACAGCCCCACCAAGAACGCGCAGGCGTGCATCCTCGACTCTGGCGGCCCGCAGATCAAGGGCCGTCCCGGGCGGTGGGAACTGATCGGGGCAACCAGCCGCGACGGCGACGCCGACCCGGAGTGTGCCACCGGCCCCGGCATCTACACCGACCTGACGGCCCACCGCGCATGGATCGAGCGGGCCACCGCGAAGTGATCGGCGACGACTCCGCCCACCTGGAGGGCGGTTGCGTTCGCCCCCGCCCAGCACCGCCCCGGGCTCCCGATGAAGACGTGGAGAGCGGGTGGGGGGACCCGCACGAGTTCGGATCTCGTATCCTCCGCAGTCGCCCTCATCGGGCAGTACGCAGAAGGACCCCGCCGTTGCTGTGGCGGGGTCCTTCTGCGTGTGTGTCCCCGGCGGCCCCTGCACGGCCGTCCTGCCTGGTGTCGGCTTGTCCGTCAGTGCGCGCCGGCGAGAGCCGGTGCGGGCCAGGCGTCGATCACGATCCGGTGCTGCTTCGGGCTCACCGCCGCCGCGCCCTGCGCGTAGTTCCGGTCGACCTGCGCCACCTCTGCCGCGCTCGGCTTGGCGTTGGTGCACGACGTACCGGGGCCGTGGCCGGACATCAGCTCCGAGCACGGGCCGCTGTAGTCGTCCGGCAGCCCGAGGATGTGCCCGGTTTCGTGCGCCGCGATCCGGGTCATGTCGTAGCCCTCGTCGACCGCTTCCTGGCCCAGTTGCACCTGACCTCTGCTGCCGCCCGGGACGATCGGCCCGAGGGTCGTCTGGGGCCAGCCGCTGGTCGCCACATAGACGAAGTTGGCCGAGCTGGGAGAGCTCGCCGGCTTCAGTTGCACGTTGTGTACCGATGCGTTCCAGTTCTTGGCACCTTGCGCGAGCGCGCCCGCCCACTGTCCTGCTCGACTGGCGTCGTAGGTCAGAGTGACCACCGCCGCGGTCGCCTTGGGTGCCGGGTGCGCCGAAGCGGCACCGGACGTAACGCCCAGCATGGCTGGGATCAGCGCCGCCACGGCCGCTATTCGCCTGATCATGAGATTCGTTCCCCTCCCTGACATCGGTTGCCTGTGAGCCACAAGGGCACCACGTGATCAGTGAGCGCCACAAGTACGCGATTGGCAAAGGGAGTTGAGTGTGATCACTGCGGCGGTGATCAATTCCGTTGCGTCATGGACGTCGTGGCAGCCCTGCCGCATCACGCCGCAACAGGGTGCGGACGGTTCCGTGGAGCGCCGTGTGACGGACGATGGGTACTGACGGGTGAGAGCGGACACGAGAGGCGGCGCAGTGGCAGACAGCGAATCCATCCGGGCGGAGTCGGACCTCCGGTCGTCCGGTGGGGAGCCGGAGGGCGTCGCGGCCTCCGTGGCGCGGCCCGGTGACGGGGCGGAGTCCGCGCCCGGGGACGGGGCGGAGTCCGCGCCACCCGGGCCCCGGTCCGAGGAAGGCAGCCCGCGTCCCCCGCGGTCCCTGCGTCGGCGACTGGGCGGGGCCGTGGTCCTCCTCGTCCTCGCGATGCTGTTCTTCCTGCCCTGGTGGACGCTTTTCGCCTCCGGCGCCGACTGGCCGTTCCCGGTCTTCCTCGCCGGCACGGTCGTCTTCGCCTGCTGGCTGGTCTCCTTCCCCTTCCTCATGGCCGCGGGCCACGGGCGGCGGCGGGCCGACCGGGCGGCCCGTATCGCGGACAGCACCCTCGGGGTGATCTGGGTGCTGTTCACCTGGTCGGTGCTGGGCGGCCTGGTGCACCTCGTGCTGATCGGGCTCGGCGCCGGCGGCGCCGAGCGGGCCAGGATCATCGCCGTGGCCGTCGCCGTGGTCTCGGCCGGACTGCTGGCCTGGGGACACCACGAGGCCATGCGCGTGCCCCGGGTGAAGCGACTGGACGTCCACGTCCCCCGGCTCGGCGGCGGTCTGGACGGCACCCGTGTCGTGGTGCTGGCCGACACCCACTTCGGGCCGATCGACCGGGCCGGCTGGTCGAAGCGGGTCGCGGAGGCCGTCAACGCGCTCGACGCGGACATCGTGGTCCACGCGGGCGACATCGCCGACGGCACCCCCGCCCAGCGCCGGGAGCAGTCCGCGCCGCTCGGAACGATCCGGGCACGGCTGGCGAAGGTCTACGTCACGGGGAACCACGAGTACTTCGGGGAGGCTCAGGGCTGGCTGGACCGCATGGCGGAACTGGGCTGGGAACCGCTGCACAACCGCCATGTCGTGGTGGAGCGCGGCGGGGGCCGCCTCACCCTGGCCGGTGTGGACGACGTGACCGCGGAGTCCTCCGGCCTGGCCGGGCACCGTGCGAACCTGCTCGGTGCGCTGGCCGGGGCAGACCCGGCACGACCGGTCCTGCTCGTCGCCCACCAGCCCAAGTACGTCGGCCAGGCCGCTGCGGCCGGCGTCGACCTCCAGGTCTCCGGGCACACGCACGGTGGCCAGATCTGGCCGTTCAACTTCCTCGTCCGGCTCGATCAGCCGGTCGTACACGGTCTGAGCCGGCACGGCGAGCGCACGCAGCTCTACACCAGCCGGGGCGCCGGCTTCTGGGGGCCGCCCTTCCGGGTCTTCGCACCGAGCGAGATCACACTGCTCACCCTGCGGCCGGGCGACGAGCCGCCCGCGCGGGAGCGCACCGGAGACACGGCCGTGGACGGCACGAACTCCACGGCGGGCACGGGTGCCGACGACAGCTGACCGCGGGGCGACGCCCCACACGGTGGGCGCTTCCGGCATCGCCACCCGTTGATCCGCACGAAACCGCTCAGGTCCCGGCCGCAGCGAACGGCTCCGTACGAAATCGCTCAGGTCCCGGCCGCAGCGAACGGCAGGGACGCGTACCGCCGGACGTAGTTGCCGTCGGCGAAGGTGCCCGCAGCCGCGTCGACCTCGAAGCCCGGGAAGCGGGCGAGGAGTTCCTCCAGGGCCGTTCGGGAGACCAGGCGGGCCGCGGAGGCGCCCAGGCAGTGGTGGGGGCCGTGGGTGAAGGCGAGCTGCTGGGGGCCCTGGCGGGTGAGGTCCGGGTGGTGAGCGGTGGGGCCGAAGGCGCGTGGGTCGCGGTTGGCGGCGGCGTAGAGGAGGAGAACCTTGCGGCCGGCGGGGACGGTTCGGCCGTGCAGGGTGGTGTCCTCGGTGACGGTGCGGGCCAGGCACTGCACGGGGGAGGTCAGCCGGAGGAACTCCTCGATGGCGGAGGGGAGCAGGGCGGGGTCGTCCAGGAGGGCACGGCGTTGGCCGGGGTGGGCGGTGAGGAGTTCGGCGGCGCCGCCGAGCAGGCCGGTGGTGGTGTCGTTGCCTCCGGCGACCATCGTGAAGGCGAAGCCGAGGATGCGCAGCAGGGTGCTGGGGTCGCCGGACGGCATCAGGCCTACCAGGTCGGAGACGGTGTCGTCGGCGGGTTCGGAGCGACGGCGTTCGATCAGCTCGGTGAAGTATCCGAAGAGGCCGGTGACGGCTTCGGCGGCGGTGAGCGGATCGCCCAGCGCATTGGCCTCGACGATGGCGTGGGTCCAGCCGTCGAAGTGGGCGCGGTCGTGTTCGGGGACGCCGAGATAGCGCCCGACGACATAGCTGGGCAGCGGTTTGAAGAGTTCGGCGACGATGTCGCAGCTGCCGCCGAGATCGGCGATGCGGTCCAGGCGGGCCCGGACGAAAGCACGCACGTGCGGCTCGATGGCGGCGACCCGGCGCGGTGTGTAACCGCGGGTGATCAGTCGGCGGAAGGCGGTGTGCTCGGGCGGGTCCAGCATCACCATGGGGGCGGCGTCGGTGATGCCGAGGCGCTCGCGCTCGCCGTAGGTGATGGTCAGGCCGTCGGCGGAGGAGTAGCGGTCGGTGTCGCGGGCGGCGGCCAGTACGTCCGCGTAGCGGGAGAGGACCCAGTAGTCGCCGTCGGTGACGTGGTGGAGGGGGTGCGCGTCGCGCAGTGTCGCGTACATCTCCCACGGCGAGCGCCAGCTCTCGCCGGCGCAGGGGGCGAACGGGGCCTGACGGGATGCGGTCATGCCGGGAGGGTGGGGGTGGCGCCCGCAAGAGTCAATGACGCCTGCGGAGCCGCACCCTGGGTGGATCTGCCGGCCTGGACGGATCTGCCGGCCGCCGAGATGACCGCACCGTAAGGATGGCGATGACCCGGACCACCCCACCCCGGCCTCTGGACATCGAGGCAGTCTTCCCTGAGCTGTCCGCCCACCGCGCGACCAGCACCCGCCTCCACCCCCGCCCCGGAACACCGGCAGCACACGAGAGCTCGATCGGCGGCCCCTTCCTGTGGCCGGCCGACGAGCCCTGGCCCGTCTGCCGGGAACCGCACCCGCGCGACGGGGGCCGGCGCGTCGCCGACGTGTACCGCGAGCGGACCGTGCTGCGTGAGGCGTGGACCCGCAACCCCGGCGTCGGCCCGGCCGACGAGGACCGCGTACTGCTGGCCACTCTGCGCGAAGACCACCACGTACCGGACCGCACCGACGTCACCCCGATCCCGCTGCTCCCGCTCGCCCAGCTCTTCACCCGGGACGTCCCGGGACTGGTGGCCCCGGAGGGCGCCGACCTCGTGCAGGTCCTGTGGTGCCCCTTCGACGGACACGGCCCGCAGGGAGCCCCCGGCGTCCATGTGCGGTGGCGCAGCTCGTCGGAGTGTCAGGAGATCCTGACCGCTCCTCCGCTCCCCGAGGTTGTCGGGTTCGGCGGATACCTGCCCGAACCGTGCGTCATCGCCCCCGAACAGGTCGTGGAGCACGAGTACGTCGAACACCTCGACAGCGATCTGCGGGAGCGCATCGAGGCATGGGAGACACAGCTGGAGGAGGAAACGGAGGAGGAAACGGGGGAGGAAACGGGGGACGACGAGGAGGAAGCCGAAGAGGAGGCCGAAGGGGCCATCCTCACGTATCACCACGACCTGTCCGTCGCCGCCGGCTGGAAGGTCGGCGGGTACGCGAAGTGGAACGTGACCGGCCCGGCCTGCGCCACTTGCTCGTGCGGCAGCTCCATGCGGCTGTTCCTTACCGTCGCCACCTCCGAATGGGACGGCATCATCTCCAGCTGGACCCCGCTGGAGGACCGCCAGACCCCCAGTCCGCAGGACATCAAGCACCCGACGGAGGTCGTCGTCGGCAGGGGCGGATCGCTGAACATCTTCACGTGCGCCGCCGACCCGCGGCACGAGCACTCAGTGTTCCTCCAGTGACGGGTGCGGCACAGATGTTCCGCCTGCTGATGTGACCGGAGAGCGACAGCCCCCGCGGGGCGGGGGCAGCGCCCGGTGCCAGGCGCTCTGGCAACACGGCAAACAGGAAGACCAGTTGGTGATCCTCCTGCAGTTAGTGGGTGGAGAAGGATGTCCTCCTCCTCTTCGACTCTGCCTCAACAGCGCTGTGCGGACGGTATCCACCACCGGAAGAGTGCCGGTTCATCAGCCGCGCCCACCGGAGGCTCCCCCACACCTGACAGGCCCGCGCACGCCGGATCCCACTAGCATCGCCCGGCATGGACTGGCTTGAGCGCACCGCGAAGTTGAGGCTGTGGACCAGGAGCGGGAACCGCGCTCCGCACAAGCCGCTGCTCTTCCTCTACGCGCTCGGACGGTTCCAGCAGGATGCCGGCGGCGAGCTGCGGTACAGCGCGGTCGAGGACGATCTCAAGGAGCTGCTGACCGAGTACGGGCCGTCCAACAGGACGACGCCCTCCTACCCGTTCCACCACCTCGTGAGCGACGGGGTGTGGGAGGTACGCACCGATCGCGGGCCGGGCAGTCCCGGCAGCGGGGTGCGGGAGCTGCGGGCGGCAGGAGCCTCCGGGCGGCTGGCACCGGACCTGCGGGCGGCGCTGAGAGGGGATCCGTCGCTGCTCGGACGCGTGGCGCGGGTGCTGCTCGACCTGAACTTCCCGCCCTCGCTCCACACCGAACTCTGCGAAGCCGTCGGCCTGGAGCTGGAGCCGGCCGAGACCGGACAGCTCGCGACGGGGCCGCGCCAGCGCGACCGGCGGATGAGAGAGCTGGTGCTGACCGCGTACGAGTACCGGTGCGCCTTCTGTGGTTACGACGGCAGGATCGGCCCGGTGCCGGTCGGGCTGGAGGCCGCACACGTGCGGTGGTGGGCGTTCGACGGCCCCGACGACGTCGAGAACGGGCTGTGCCTGTGCTCGCTGCACCACAAGCTCTTCGACAAGGGCGTCCTGGGCATCGGCGAGGACCACCGCATCCTGGTGTCGCAGCGTTTCGTCGGGCACAGCACCACCGCCCGCCTGCACGTCATCGCGCTCGCCGGGCGTCCGCTCCTCGGACCGCAACCGGGCGCCCGGCCCGTCGCGGCGGCTCACCGCTCCTGGCACACCGCCCAGGTCTTCCACGGCGCCCCACGCCCGGCCGCCACCGTCTGACGGCCGTTCCCGGGGTGGCCAAGGGACGGCCACGGGTCCGCACTCCCGTAGCGTCCGCAGCCCGCCGTCCGCAGCCCGCCGTCCGGAGCCCATGGCCCGCGTCCTCACGCCCCTGTGCTCTCCCGCACGTCCCCGGCAGGCGTCGGCGCGTCCTCGGCAGGCGTCGCGAACTCCTCCGGCCTGCCCTTCTTCGGGAGCAGGAGCGTGATCGCCAGAAAGGCGACCAGCAGGCAGCCCTGGACCAGCAGGGCGTGGTGGAAGCCGGTGGTGAAGTCGCCGGACCTGGCCCGTGCGAAGAACACCGAGCCGAACACAGCCACACCGATCGAGCCCCCGATCGACTGCACCGCCGACAGCACACCGGACGCCGAACCGATCTCGTCGTCGTCCACCGCGGCGAGGATGAAGCTGAACAGCGCGGCGATGACCAGACCGGCCCCGATGCCGCAGACGACCACGCCGGGCGTGATGTCCCAGATGGAGAACGTGCCGCCGAGGTGGTCGAGTTCGTACCAGAGCAGGGCCGCGCCGCCCAGTTGCACGAGCGGGCCGATCTGCAGAACGGCCCGGCCGATCCGGTCGGCGAGTACGGCTCCGCTGACCGCGCCGCCGATCGCGGTGCCGAGGGCCAGCGGCAGGTTGCCGAGACCGGCCTCTCCTGCCGTGAAGCGCTGGCCGATCTGGAGGAAGAGGGTCAGTACCAGCTGCACCCCGACCAACCCGCCGAAGAACAGCGCGATCCCGCCCAGTCCGACTGTGAAGGCGGGCTTGCGCAGCAGGGCAGGAGTGACGAGCGGCTCGCGTCCATGCGCCGCCGTACGTCGCTGCTGCACGGCGAAGAGCGCGAACCCGGCCACCGAAGCGGCCATGCAGAGCCAGGTCCACAGGGGCCAGCCGGCGTCCTGGCCCTGGTTCAGGGGCAGGACGAGCAGGGCGCAGGAGAGGGCCACCAGAGCCGCCCCCACGCTGTCCACGACCACGGCGCGGTCGCCCGGTTTCCTGGGGACGAACTTCGCGGCGACGGCCAGGGCCACGAGGCCGATCGGCACGTTCACCAGGAACACCAGCCGCCAGCCGAGACCGAAGAAGTCACCCTGGACGATGCCGCCGCCCAGCACCGGGCCGACGATGCCGCCGAGCCCCAGAACGGGGCCGAAGATCCCGAACACCTTGGTGAGTTCGGCGCCCGTGAAGTTCTCCCGCAGCAGACCGAGCCCCTGGGGCAGCAGCATCGCCCCGGCCGCACCCTGGATCAGCCGGAAGGTGATCAGCGTCCCGATGTTCGGCGCGGTCGCGCAGAGCAGTGAGGCGGCGGTGAACGCTCCCAGGCCGATCAGGAACATCCGGCGCCGCCCGTACCGGTCGCCGAGCCGGCCGCCCAGCACCAGCCCCGCGCCCAGCGTGAGGGCGTAACCGCCGATGACCCACTGGAGGCCCACGGATGTCGCACCGAGCGACTTCTCCAGGGCGGGCCCGGCCACGTTGACGATCGACGCGTCCAGCAGATCCATGATCTCCGCGACGAGCATCACCACCAGGATCAGCCACCGCCACCGGTAGGGAGCCGACGGTTCAGGTGTCGGCGAGGGGGTCGACGGCGGTGGTGCGGATGTCGGTGGTGTCGGTGGTGTTGATGACCGCGACCGGTCTGCCGGGTGCTGGCCTGCCGGGACAGGATTCATTATGCCTCATACTCTTGATTACCAATTTTATTAGCAATACCGAGAGTATCCTCCTTCCCATGGACGTCAAACCGCCTGCCCCCGCCGCCCCCGAAGCCGCACCTGTTTCCGGGGCCGGAGCGGGCGGTGCCATCCGTGACCAGCTGCGGCTCCTGACGCTCAACCAGCAGCGCTTCGAGCGGTATCTGAGCCGCCGGCTCCAGGTGGACCCGGCCGGACTCGCGGTCATGGACCATCTCGTCCACGTCGGCCCGACCACCCCCACCGACCTCGCCCGGCGCCTGGACGCGTCGACCGCCGCGACGACGCTCGTGATCGACCGGCTCGCGGCCGGGGGGCATGTCACCCGGCAGCCCCACCCCACCGACCGCCGCAAGGTGATCATCACCCCGGCCGACCACTGGGAAGCGACGGCCTACGAGCACGTCGCCCCGCTCATCGAGGGCGTCACCGCCGCCGCCGAAGCGCTGACGCCCGAGGAACAGGCCGCCGTGGCGGCCTTCCTGCGGCGGATCGTCGGCGTCTACGACGAGGCGATCAAGACCTGACCCACGCCGCCCCACCGCGCATCAGCACCGGACCCGGCAGCACCGCCGCCAGGGCCCACGGCTGTACCGCCGGGGGCCTACGGTGGAGACGACCCATATCTCATCCGCCCCCGCCCGCACCCGGCAGAAGGAAGCGTCCGATGAGCCCCTTCGAAGAGTTCCGCGCCCTGCACCTGCCCACCGCCGAGGGTCCGCTCGTCCTGCCCAACGCCTGGGACCACGCATCGGCGGCCGCCCTCGCCGAGGCCGGGTTCCGCGCCATCGGGACGACCAGCCTCGGGGTCGCCGCGGCTGCGGGGAAGCCGGACGCGACCGGTGACGCCCGTGCGGAGACCGTGCGGCTCGCACTGGGGCTCGTCCGGATGGATGCCCTGATCAGCGTGGACATCGAAGGCGGCTTCAGCGCCGACCCGGACGAAGTCGGGCGGCTCGCCGCCGAGTTGGCGGACGCGGGCGTCGTCGGCGTCAACATCGAGGACGGGCGGACCGATGGCACCCTCGCCGATCTGGACCGGCAGTGCGAGGTCATCCGGGCCGTGAAGGACGCGGCGCCCGAGCTCTTCGTGAACGCCCGTACGGACACGTACTGGCTCCCCGGCCACACGGAGGAGACCGCACGCCGGGCGGACGCCTACCAACGCGCGGGCGCCGACGGCCTGTTCGTCCCGGGCCTCCAGGACGGACACGCCCTCAGCGCACTGATCCGGGACCTCGCCGTCCCGCTCAACATCCTGGTGTCACCCGGCGGGCCCTCCGCCGAGGGGCTCGCCGCACTGGGAGTACGCCGGATCAGCTGCGGTTCCCTGCTGTTCCGGGCGGCCCTGCACGCAGCGGTCCATACCGCCAGAGCGGTGGCAGACAGCACGGCGCTCCCCGCCGGGACCTCGGGCATCCCCTCGTACGCGGAGGCGCAGGCGCTCTCCGAACAGTTCGGCGGCACCGACACCTGAGCGGCATGCTCGGCACCACCACGCCCGGCGACAGCGCCCGTTCCGTCAGGCGTCCTGCGGATACCAGCGCAGCTCGACGGTGTTCCCGTCCGGGTCACGCACATACACCGACTGGGCGCGCCCCCGGGCGCCGAATCGCTCACCGGGGCCGTCCACCGCGGTGAACTCGGCCAACTCACCCGCTTCGATCGCCTGTTGCCAGTCGAGCGGCTCGACCACCAGACAGATGTGGTCGACATTGGCACGACCGGCCATCAACTCCTGCCCGGACCGGGGGCTTTCCGGCTGACGGACGATATCGATGATCGTCGTGGGACTGACCCGTACGGACGGGAAAGGCGCCTCCCCCGCACGCCACTCCTCCACCCGGACCGGATCGAGGCCGAGCGGGCCGCAGTAGAACTCAAGAGAGCGTTCGACATCGGCAACGTTGAGGACAAGGTGGTCAAATCCAGTCACGCGCATGGGGACTCCATCTCATGAACTCCGTCTCATGAACTCCATCCGGCCCGACGTGCACCCGCACACCCCCATTCCACTCAACATAGTGGGCATCAGGCAGGAAGACCGGCGTTCTCGATACCCCGTGCAAGACGACTGGATATACCCGGCCCGTATCGCATATGCGAGGAAATACCCAGACAGGAGAAGCAGACAGTTCAGAACCAGAGCGTGAGAACCACAGCGTGAGAAGCGGACCGTGGCGCCCCCGGGATCCCCGGGATCCCCGGAATCCCCGGATTCTCCGGCGAGCGGCGAGAACTCCACAGAGCCCTGGTGAACGCCCCTCCGATGCCCGAGAGCACCCGACGGAATTACCTTCACCGACACTTCAGCGGCACGGCGCTAACAGGACCGGCAGCACCGACAGCACGACAGAAACACTGACAGAGCCGGGTATTAACAGAACACCGTTGCAGTATTAAGCGAAGGCGACCGCTTTCCCGCTCTCGTATGCTGACCGAGCCATGTCATCAGAGAATTTTCTCCGGGCACGCAGACCGGAGCAGAAGCAGCAGCGGCGCGAGACCATTCTCGCGGCCGCCCGCCGTCTTGCACGGGAAGACGGGGTACGACGGGTGACGCTGGGCAGCGTCGCCGATGCCGTGGGGCTCGCCAAGTCCAATGTCATCCGGTACTTCGGGACCCGCGAAGAGATCTTCCTGGTGCTCGCGGCAGAGGACTGGCAGGAGTGGCGGAACGAGGTGGCCGCGCGGCTGGACGCGGGCGAGGAGGCCACCGGCGCGCTCGCCGAGACCCTCGCCGAGCGGCCGCTCTTCTGCGATCTGCTCAGCCAGACCGCGACGATCCTGGAACACAACATCTCGCTCGAAGCGGCCCGCGCGTACAAGCACACCGTGCTCGCCGCCATCTCCGCGCTCGGCACCCAGGTCGCGCGGGCCCACCCCGGGCTGACCGAGCGCGAGTGCACCGACCTGGTGTCGACGGCCGGGGCTCTCGCCGCCAGCCTCTACCCGATGGCCACACCGCCACCCGTACTGGCCGAGCTGTACGCCCAGGAACCACAGCTCGCAGCCGTCCGGCCCGTGCTGCTCCCGACACTGCGGCGCACCCTGTCCGCACTGGCCGCCGGGCTGCCCGCCGTGCGCTGACCGCCCGTGCCCGGCACCCGAACGCCACACCGGCGTTCGCGGGGCCCGATCGCGCGGGAAGGATCCCGGGTGACCCCGACACGCAGCAGCGCACCTCACCGCAGCGACACCGGCGGCCCCCGCACGGACGCCGCCGCCGTCCCCCGCGCCGTGCGGGCCGCCGCCGTCCCCCGCGCCGTGCGGGCCGCCGCCATCGCCGCCTCGCTGGCCCTGGTCTCGACAGCCGCCGCCGCGGCGGCCCCGCTCCCCGTACGCCCCGGTCCGGCGCAGCAGGCCGCGCGGCTGTCCCGGGAGCTGGTACGGGCCTCGTCCGCGCAGGGTGCCTACCGGCAGCTGGCGAAGTTCCAGTCGCTCGCCGACGCACACCACTCCACCCGCGCCGCCGGGACGCCCGGCCATGAGGCGTCCGCCCGGTACGTCCACGACACGCTGCGGAAAGCCGGATACCGGGTCTCGTACCAGCCCTTCCCCATCACCTACATCGAGACCCGCGCCGAGAAGCTGGCCGTCGTCGCGCCCGCCCCGCGCGACCTGAAGGTCTCGGCGCTCTCGTACACCGCGTCCACCCCGGTGGGCGGGATCACGGCCGCACTCGCCGCCGTACCGGTGGACGCCACCACGGGATGCGAGCCGGCCGACTACGCAGCGGGGACGTTCACCGGGAAGGTCGCGCTGATCCGCCGTGGCGGCTGCACGTTCGCCCAGAAGCAGAAGGCGGCGGCCGGTGCGGGTGCGGTGGCCGCGCTCATCTCCAACAACACCGCGGGCGCCCTGTCCGGCACCCTCGAATCCCCCAGGGGCGTGAAGATCCCCACCGGCGCGATCTCACAGGCCGACGGCGCCGCGCTGGCCGCCGAAGCGGACCGGGTCACGGCGCGACCGCAGGCCGGCGCCCGGAATCACACCGGCGGCACCAGCCGTGGCGCCACCCGCAGCACCGCCCGGGGCAACACTCCTGACAATGCCCGTAGCCGCACCGGGGCCGTGACCGTCTCGCTGGAGATCCGCCAGCTCCAGGAGCAGCGCACCACCCGCAATGTCATCGCCGAGACCAGGGGCGGCGACCCGGCCCACACCGTGATGCTCGGCGCCCACCTGGACTCGGTCACGGCGGGACCCGGCATCAACGACGACGGATCGGGCTCGGCCGGCCTCATCGAGGTCGCCCAGCAGCTCGCGCGGGTACACCGGCAGCACGCCAACAGAGTGCGGTTCGCCTGGTGGTCGGCGGAGGAACTGGGGCTGCGCGGCTCCGAGGCGTACGTCAAGAGCCTCACCGCCCCGCAGCGGAAACAGCTCGCGCTCTATCTGAACTTCGACATGATCGCCTCACCGAACTACGCCGAGCTCGTCTACGACGGCGACAACTCGGACGCCAAGGGCGCCGGCCCGGGCCCGGCGGGGTCCGGGCGGCTGGAGAAGGGCCTCACCACCTTCCTGGACCGCAGACACGTTCCGCACGAGGGAGCGGACTTCGACGGCCGCTCCGACTACGGCCCGTTCATCACCGCGGGCATCCCCTCGGGCGGCACCTTCACCGGCGCGGAGGAGATCAAGACCGCCGAGCAGGCCAAGAAGTTCGGCGGGACGGCGGGAGCCGCGCTCGACGCCTGCTACCACCTTGCGTGCGACACCCTGAAGAACATCAACATGAAGGCGTTCGGCATCAACATCGCCGTCATGGCCGACGCCGTGGGGACGTACGCATCCGACGTGCGGCCGCTGACATCGAGTACACGCCCATCGAGTGCAGGACCGGTGAAGGCCGGGTAACCGTCGGCAATCTTGGCCACGGGGTCACCGGAGGGAGTGGTTCCGATCCTGGTTCACTCCCGGGCCACCCTCGGTTCACTCCCGATTTGTCACGGGATAGGGGCTTTGGGCAGCGCTACCGCCACCCCACCATGGCTGCGCCCGGAGGCGCTTCCCCGGTAGGCTTTCCGTGTGATCTTCAAGCGCATCGGAAGCGGACGCCCGTACCCCGACCACGGCAGGGAATCCACCCGCCAGTGGGCGGATGTCGCGCCGCGCCCGGTCCGGCTGGACCAGCTCGTGACCACCAAGGGCCAGCTGGACCTGGAGACGCTGCTCGCGGAGGACTCCACGTTCTACGGGGATCTCTTCGCGCACGTCGTGAAGTGGCAGGGCGACCTCTATCTGGAGGACGGACTGCACCGGGCCGTGCGGGCCGCACTCCAGCAGCGTCAGGTCCTGCACGCCCGCGTCCTCGACATGGGCTGACCCCTCACGGCCGATGGCTCGCGGGGTCGGCAATCCACCCTGGCCAGAGCCGTCTACTGGTCCTTTTGGGCTCATTTTCGCTCATCCGGCGGTCATCAGATGATCGTTCAGTTCGCATCGCTGCCCCGCCGCACTACGCTGCGCTCATGAGCATGCTCACACCCCCCGGCATGGGCGGAAAGTACCGCATCACGGGCGACAAGTACCCGAGGATGCACCGCCCCCGACGGCGTGGCCGACTCGTCTTCGGGATCGTGGCCGCAGTCGTCGCCCTCGGCCTGGTCGGCTGGGGATCGCTGCAGCTCATCCATCTCTTCACCGGCGACTCCGGCAAGGCGTCGGCCGCGGGCCAGCAGCACGATTGCAAAGCCGCTGCCTCGCCCGCCTCCACCGCGCCGCCGAAGACGCTGCCGAAGCCCGCGAAGATCAAGGTCAACGTCTACAACGCGACCCCGCGCGGCGGACTCGCCAAGACCACCGCCGACGAGCTCAAGAAGCGCGGCTTCACCATCGGCAAGGTGGGCAACGCCCCGGCGGCCTTCGACAAGAAGATCCCCGGCACCGCGCTCCTGCTGGGCTCGGCCAGGACCCCGGGCACGTCGTTCTCCGTACTCGGCACGCAGGTCAAGGGCGCCACCCAGAAGACCGACACCCGGAAGACCGGCGACGTCGACCTGATCATCGGCACCGGCTTCAAGGCCCTGGACACGAAGCAGGACGCCGCCAGGGCGCTGACCGCACTGGCCCACCCCCAGCCGGCGTCCGCCGGAAAGTGCTGACGCCGGGAAGCTACTCGGCCGACCCGTACATCCGGTCGCCCGCGTCGCCGAGCCCCGGCACGATGTAGCCCTGCTCGTTGAGCCGCTCGTCGACCGCGGCGGTGACCACCGTGACCGGCGTGCCCGCGAGCTCGCTCTCCATGACCTCGACACCCTCGGGCGCGGCGAGGAGCACGACGGCCGTGACGTCGTCGGCGCCGCGCGCGATCAGCTCGCGGATCGCGGCGACCAGCGTGCCGCCGGTGGCCAGCATCGGGTCCAGGACGTACACCTGACGCCCCGAGAGGTCGTCGGGCATCCGCGACGCGTAGGTGGACGCCTTCAGCGTCTCCTCGTCGCGGACCATGCCCAGGAAGCCCACTTCGGCGGTCGGCAGCAGCCGCACCATCCCTTCGAGCATCCCGAGCCCGGCCCGCAGGATCGGCACGACCAGGGGGCGCGGGTACGACAGCTTCACGCCGGTGGTCGCCGTCACCGGGGTGTCGATGTCGACCTGCTCGGTGCGCACATCGCGGGTCGCCTCGTACGCGAGCAGGGTGACCAGCTCGTCGGCGAGGCGCCGGAAGGTGGCGGAGTCGGTGCGCTTGTCGCGCAGCGTGGTGAGTTTGTGCGCCACCAGCGGGTGGTCGACGACGTGGATACGCATACGACAACGGTAACCGGGCCCCGGACCGGCCCGCGCTGGCATCAACCCGCCGGCCGCGGGGAAGGCGGCACGCTACGAAGGTGGTGTGGTCCATGCCCGAGTCCGAGCCCGCGAACGCGGCCCGCAGCAAGGCCGGCGACAAGCCGGAGAGTGCCGCCGACCGGCGGAGGCGCCGGGCGCAGTTTCTCCGTGAGCTGAACGAGGCCAAGGAACTGCGCGACCGTGTGCAGCCCAGGCGCGCCAAGGTCGCGAGGCTGCGACAGGCCATGCGCATGCGTACGTTCCGCTGGTAGCGGCTACCAAGGTTTTACCGGCTTCGGGAAGCAACACGCAGACCTGAGCCCGAAGACCTCTCGCGAACGCCATGTTTCTGCCACGATTCCCACTGGGCGGGCGCACAGCGCGCCCTTTCGATAGACACCCCCAAGACCAGTGGGAGAGTCACGGTGTACTTCGCCGCACTGCTCGCGCGCACCGAAGACGGGTGGGAAGCGAGCGACACGGAGCTCGACGATGTGGAAACCCTCAGTGATCTGACCGATCTCGCCCGGGAAGCCTCCGGGGACGAGGACACCGTCCTCGTCTTCATCGAACAGGAGGGCGCCTGGTTCGGCGTCGTCCGGGTCGACGGCGAGGACGATCCACGGATCTACGTCTCGGACGCCGCAGCCGCAAGCCGTTCCTCGTACGGAGAGATCCTGCTCACCGACGAGCTGATGGGCCGGGACCCACAGGACCCGGACGCCCTGGAAGAACTTGTCGACCTCGACGGCACGGAGGACGGTGAGCAGGAGGAGGACGGGGACGACCCGGCCGACGAGAGCGAAGCCGTACCGCCGGGACCGCTCGGGGACATCACGATCCTCGCCGACCTCGGCGTGACGGAGAAGGAGCTCCTGACACTCGGCACAGACGCACTGGCAGACATCGCCGACGCACTGGGCGCCGCCGAGGTCCTGGAAACCGTCCGCTGACCTATCTCAGGTGCCCGACGGCCGGACACACCGCCGCCGTCACACCGTCATCGGGCACACCATCGAACAGACGAGCAGATGACCGATCCCCTACGTGATCCCTGGGCCGCGCCGATGCGGCTGGCCCTGGCCGAGGCCGCGCGGGCGGCGAAGGCCGGCGATGTGCCGGTCGGCGCCGTCGTGCTGTCCCCGGACGGCACGCCGCTCGCGGCGGGCCACAACGAACGCGAGGCGACGGGCGACCCGACGGCACACGCCGAGATCCTGGCGGTCCGCCGGGCCGCGGCGTCGCTCGGCGAGTGGCGGCTGACCGGCTGCACGCTCGTCGTCACGCTGGAACCGTGCACGATGTGCGCGGGCGCGATCGTCCAGTCGCGGGTGGACCGGGTCGTCTTCGGCGCCGTCGACGAGAAGGCGGGAGCAGCGGGCTCGCTGTGGGACGTCGTACGGGACCGCAGGCTCAACCACCGCCCGGAAGTCGTCGTCGGGGTACTCGCGGACGCGTGCGCGGACCAGCTGACGTCCTTCTTCCGCGACCGCCAGGTCCGGCCGGACAGGGCCTGAGCGACCGCTGCGGCCCCCTTCCCGAAGGCCGATTTCTGACCACGGCCGACCTTGGGCTAAGCTCTCTCTCGGTAGCGTGTCCGAGCGGCCGAAGGAGCTCGCCTCGAAAGCGAGTGTGGGGAAACTCACCGTGGGTTCAAATCCCACCGCTACCGCTCTCACACCCTCCTGATCCGCAGAAACGCGGTCAGGAGGGTGTTTTGCGTGCGGCCACCCGCGCACCGGGCGCGTCGTCTCCCGCCTTCTCCCCCCCCTCTCCGCATAGGGGGTGATTTTCCCTCAGATCTCCGCGCTGTGTCACGGCCGCCCCACTCCCGTGTCACAGAAGTGTCTTGGTGGCACCGCATCGTGAACCCCGGCGGCGCCAGCCGTATCGGACCAAGAAGAACAGCCCGCCCGGCAGGGACATCCGAACCCAGGGAGAAGCAATGCGCATTCAGAAGATCTCGGTCCTCACCCTCGTCGCCGTAGCTGCCGGCCTCTCCCTCACGGCTTGCGACAAGGGCAGCGACAGCTCCAGCGCCCCCGTGAGCTCGTCGGCCGGCAGTTCGGACAGCCGGAGCCAGGCCGGCTCGGCCAGGACCGACTCCGTCTCCGCGAGCGGGGTCGGCACCAGCGTCGTCAACAGCTCCCGCTCGGAGTCGGCCGCCGGGCACGCCTCCGCCGGCGCCTGCCGGACCGCGGACCTGGGGTTCACCACCTCGGGCGGCATGGCGGAGGGCGAACTGATCGTGAACCTCAAGAACACCGGCGCCGGCACCTGCACGCTGCACGGCTTCCCGGGTGTGGACCTCAAGGGGCGCTACGGCACCGTCAGCGCCACCCGCAGCAAGCTCGCGGCGCGCGACGTCAGCGTGGCACCCGGCCAGGAGACCCGCTTCACCCTGCACTACCCGCCGAACCACACGGGCGGCTCCGGTGTCACGTTCACCAGCCTGATCGTCACGCCGCCCAACGAGACCCACGCGCACACCATTGCCCAGAACATCAACATCCCCGCCTCCCAGTCCGCCCCGGTCATCTCCGTCGACCCGGTCGGCGCGGGAAAATAACCCACCCGGCCCGGCCCCGGCTCCGCTGCGGACGCCCCTGGCCGGACGGGGCCGTGTGTGCCGGGCGGAGAGCCGTGTGCCGTGGGCTGATCCGTCCCGCATGGCGCGGGCGAGTGCGGGCCGTATGCCGCGAGTGGGTGCGGTCATGACCCATCGCCCGGCCCGCGCAGACAGGCTCGCGCCCCCTTTCGACCGGCGTTCGGGCGCCGTTTTCGACCGGCGTTCGGCCCCTGTGGCGCCGCCCTCCGTACGCCCGTCGCTCCAAGGGTCCCGGCAGTCGACCGGGGCCCTTCGGGCGTCCGGGGCCAACACCGCTCCGCCCACTGGCCCTTGATCCACCGGCGCCCCGTCCGGTTAGACTCTCGCGACTGCTCAGGGACCTCAGGGGAAGCAGGGCCGAACGGTGCCAGTGAAGAAGATCATTCTCTATATAGCAGTCGTCTTTGTGCTGTACACGATCATCACTTCGCCGGCCAGGTCCGCCGACCTCGTGCAGGTAGGGTTCGAAGGAATCTCCAATGCCGCAAAAAGTGTCGGTCAGTTCATGACCGAACTGGTGAGCTGAGCTCGTACATCCGTTCCGTAGGGAGTGCCCCTTGATCCGCCACCTGGTCCTCTTCAAGCTCAACGAGGGCGTCTCACGTGACGAGCCCCGGGTCGTGGCCGGCGCCAAGGCGTTCGCGGAGCTCGGCGGGCTGATCCCCGAGACGGAGTTCTGGGAGTGCGCCTGGAACATCAGCGACCGGCCCATCGCCTACGACTTCGCCATCAACTCGGCCGTCCAGGACACCGACGCACTGAAGCGGTACATCGAGCACCCGGCCCACCAGGCGGCCGTCGGGCAGTGGAGCGAGTTCGCCACCTGGGTGATCGCCGACTACCCCTTCTGAGCCGATCCCCGAGCCGCCCCTGCGCCCTGCCTGAGCCCTTCGGGCGTACGCCCTCCATCGTTTCGATGGGGGGCTTTTGGGCGTTTAGGCCAGTTTGGAGCCCTTTTTAACGTCAACACGACGTTATGCGGTGCTTGCACACAGTGCACATGTCTTGTGATGCTATGACCGCTTTTGACGAATGAGTTGACCAAAAAGTCGACCAAAAAGGGGTGGCGTGACCGTGCCGGCCAGTACTGCGCCTGAAGTACCGCCCCAGACCGCCCTGCCCCAGAACAACCGGACGCCGGCCTCCCAGCCCACGAGCAGCCAGGACCAGAGCCCGCAGACCCCGGACAGCCCGGCCCGGGATTCCCAGGACCGGAGCAGCCAGGACCAGGGCGGTGAAGACCAGAGCGGTACGGACCAGGACGGTGAGGACCGGAGCAGCCGGGCCCCGGTCGAGGAGACCCCGCCCGCCAGGACCCGGGGTGCCGACACCCGGGCGCTGACCCAGGTGCTGTTCGGCCGGCTCAAGGGGGTCGAACCGGGCAGCGCCGAACACACCAGGGTGCGCTCGGCGCTGATCGAGGCGAATCTGCCGCTGGTCCGGTACGCCGCCGCCCGGTTCCGCAGCCGCAACGAGCCGATGGAGGACGTCGTCCAGGTCGGCACGATCGGCCTGATCAACGCCATCGACCGGTTCGATCCGGAGCGCGGGGTGCAGTTCCCGACCTTCGCGATGCCGACCGTCGTCGGCGAGATCAAGCGCTACTTCCGCGACAACGTACGGACCGTCCACGTCCCCCGCCGGCTGCACGAGCTCTGGGTGCAGGTCACCGGGGCCACCGAGGACCTCACGACGATGCACGGCCGGTCCCCCACGACGGCGGAGATCGCCGAGCGGCTGCGGATCAGCGAGGAGGACGTCCTCTCCTGCATCGAGGCGGGCCGCTCCTACCACGCACAGTCGCTGGAGGCCGCCCAGGAGGGCGACGGGCTGCCGGGGCTGCTCGACCGGCTCGGTTACGAGGACCCGGCACTGGCCGGAGTCGAACACCGCGACCTGGTCCGGCATCTGCTCGTCCAGCTGCCCGAACGGGAACAGCGGATCCTGATGCTGCGCTACTACAGCAATCTGACGCAGTCGCAGATCAGCCAGGAACTGGGCGTCTCCCAGATGCATGTCTCCCGACTGCTGGCCAGAAGCTTCGCCCGGCTGCGATCCGCAAACCGGATCGAAGCGTAACCGGTACGGGTGATCCGCACCTGAAGCACAAATGCCCCACACCCCCTCTTTCCGGCGCAGATTTGTCGACTTGGCGCTACAGCGCGTTGCCGACATGTGACATTCTGCTGGAACCGCGTTTGCCGCAGTCCACCCTCCGGTATTCAGGTGGAGGCTGCGTTCCTCCGACGGGAGCGTCCGCCGCGACCGTCCGCGACCTCAAGGGGGTGGCATGTCCGCAGAACAGGGCAGCTCGAAGGTGCTCACGAAAGACGCACCGGAGACACTCAGCTCCGAATTGCCGAGCTCAGGCGCCATCGACACCCGCACTCTGTCCCGCTCCCTCTTCCTGCGGCTCGCCGTGCTGGCCTCCCAGGAACCGGACAGCCCGGAGCGCACCTACGTACGGGACACACTGATCGAGCTCAACCTGCCGCTGGTGCGTTACGCGGCGGCCAGGTTCCGCAGCCGGAACGAGCCGATGGAGGACATCGTCCAGGTCGGCACGATCGGCCTGATCAAGGCCATCGACCGGTTCGACTGCGAACGGGGCGTGGAATTCCCGACGTTCGCGATGCCGACCATCGTCGGCGAGATCAAGCGCTTCTTCCGCGACACCTCGTGGTCGGTACGGGTACCGCGCCGCCTCCAGGAGCTGCGGCTCGCGCTGACCAAGGCCAGTGACGAACTGGCCCAGAAGCTCGACCGTTCACCCACCGTTCCCGAACTCGCCCTGGCCCTGGGCGTATCGGAGGAGGACGTGGTCGACGGGCTCGCGGTGGGCAACGCGTACACCGCGTCCTCGCTCGACTCGCCCTCCCCCGAGGACGACGGGGGCGAGGGGTCCCTGGCGGACCGTCTCGGCTACGACGACACGGCGCTGGAGGGGGTCGAGTACCGGGAGTCCCTCAAGCCGCTGCTGGCCAGACTGCCCGCGCGGGAACGGCAGATCATCATGCTGCGGTTCTTCGCGAACATGACGCAGTCGCAGATCGGCGAAGAGGTGGGCATCTCCCAGATGCATGTGTCCCGGCTGCTCACGCGGACGCTGGCACAGCTGCGGGAGGGCCTGATCGGGGAGTAGGCGGAATCCGGCGGGAACGCACAGGAACAGGCGGGGCTCGGCCGTCTCCGGGCTCCTCCGCTTCTCCCACTCCCGCCGGGTTCCTAATTGACGGTCCGTCAGAGACACTGGCGCGATGCGACGCCAGCACGCGGCCATCGCCGCCACCGCAACGGCCCTCTGCCTGGGCGGCCTGGTGGCCGCTTGCGCGGGCGGCACCGCACACCACGGCTATGCCGCCGTCGGCGCCGCGGGCGCCGGGCAGGCACTCACCACACCCGTACCGCCCTCCGGGAACGTCACCCTGACGCCCCTGGACGGGCCGGGAGCGCCCGCAGGGCACAGCGCGGGGAGGACGACCCCCGGCCCCGGTGACTCCGCGGCCGGTGAGGGCGCACAGGGCCCCTCCGCGCCCGGCGGGGCCAACTCCGCGCACCAGCAGCCGGATACGGCCGGTGCGGGAACCTCGGGCGGCACAGGAGCAGCAGGCGCCTCGCGGACACCGGACGGTCCGGACGGATCACACGGACCAGCCACCCCGGGCCCACCCGGCCACACCGGCGGCGGCAGCGCCCCCACCCCGCCCAAGTCCGGCTCCGGGAAACCCTCTTCGGGCTCCACCGGGGGGTCCGGCAGCGGACCGGGCAGCACCTCGCCCACCCCTCCGGCAGGGCCCGCCGTACTCAAGGCCGGCGCTCCGTCCCGTGCCGCGACGGACAAGCGCTGGTGCGAGAAAGTGACCGTGCGCTTCAGCAACACCGGTGGTTCACCGGTCGCTTCGGGCACGGTCACTTTCTCGACGCACATCATCGGCGGGCTCGGAGTGGACTGGGCGACCCGGACGTCGGCTCAGCCGCTGCCGGGGCCGATCGCCGCCGGTGCGGCCAAGTCGAAGACGTACACCGTGTGCGTGGACGACTGGCGGGTACCGCTGGGAATGCACATAGAGACCCGGAAGGTCTCGGTCAGCTGGAAATGACCCCGGACGGACCGGAGTCGGGACGCGCCCGGGCCTGCGGCGAAGGAAACGGGACGGCTGGAAGACTCAGCCCAGCGCGAGGAACGCGACGGCGGCCAGCACCACGATCACCGCGATGACCCCGGCGATCACGCCGATCCTCGGGCCCGACTGCTGCTGCGGAGCGGCCGCGGGCCGGGCGGCGCCCTGCGGTGCGCCGTCGTCGACAAAGGCGCGGAACATCTGAGTGCTGCCCGCAGGATCGTGGTTGCCCTCGGGGCCTTGGGGCGCTTGGGGGTTGTGTGCCATGAGGCAGGACCCTAGCGAACCCTGCGGTTCCGCCCAACCCCAGGCCGGAGGGCGACACCTTCCGAACACCCTTCCGTCACCTCGTTGACCTCACGCTTGCGGATATTTTGCGTTCCCTTTGCCCTTCCTGGCACTATTTCATTTGCCTGCAGCAACCAACGGCTTTAATGTTGCCTGAAGCAACAACATAGAGAGCTCACAGACAGCCCACAGGGAGGTGCCCGTGGCAGCGCAGAGTCAGTACGAAGAACTGGCCAGGCAGCTGAGTGCCATCGGCGCCATCAAGCGCGGTCTCTCCCGCATCCTCCCGCCTGAATGCCCGACCGGGTCGGCCGCCGTGCTGTCCCTGCTGGGCCGGCACGGCGAGATGCGGATGAGCAGGCTCGCCGAATTGCTCGCCGTGGACATGTCGGTCACCAGTCGCCATGTGGCTCACGTCGCGGAGCGCGGCTGGATCGAGCGGTCTCCGGACCCCGCCGACCGGCGCTCCCGCATCCTGCGGCTCACCGCCGCAGGCAACGACATGCTCGGCGTGCTCGCCGAGCGACACATCGAATCCCTCGCTCGCACCCTCAGCGACTGGTCCGACGACGAGGTCGGGCAGCTCAACGTGCTCCTGGAACGCCTGCGCGCCAGCTTCGGCAACTGCAGGGCCTGGGCCGGACACCACGAGCAGATCCGGGCGCACGAGCAGACCCGTACATCCGCACAGACCCGCGTATCACCCGCGTAACGCGTATCACCGCGTCAGTAGAAGCAAAGGAATTCCATGGCTACGACCACACCGGCCGGTGTGCGGGGCGGCCACGCCAAGCACGGGGGGAATCCCGCCCCCCACGGGGGAAATCCCGCCCCCGACGGCAGTGCGCCGATGACCCACCGGCAGATCATGGAGGCCCTGTCGGGCCTGCTGCTCGGGATGTTCGTCGCGATCCTGTCGTCGACGATCGTCACGAACGCGCTCCCGAAGATCGTCTCCGATCTGCACGGCAGCCAGTCCTCGTACACCTGGGTCGTCACCGCCTCCCTGCTGGCGATGACGGCGACGACCCCCCTCTGGGGCAAGCTCTCGGACCTGTTCAGCAAGAAGCTGCTCGTCCAGATAGCCCTGGTCATCTACGTCCTGGGCTCGGCCGCCGCCGGGCTCTCGCAGAACTCGTCGACGCTGATCATCTTCCGTGTCGTCCAGGGCATCGGTGTCGGCGGTCTCTCCGCCCTCGCGCAGATCGTCATGGCCGCGATGATCTCCCCGCGTGAGCGGGGCCGGTACAGCGGTTACCTCGGCGCCACCTTCGCCGTCGCGACCGTCGCAGGGCCGCTGCTCGGCGGTGTCATCACGGACACCAGCTGGCTCGGCTGGCGCTGGTGCTTCTACGTCGGTGTGCCCTTCGCGATCATCGCGCTGATCGTTCTGCAGAAGACCCTGAAGCTCCCGGTCACCAAGCGGGAGGTCAAGGTCGACTGGGGCGGCGCGTTCTTCATCGCCGCCGCCGTGTCCCTGCTGATGGTCTGGATCACGTTCGCCGGCGACAAGTACGACTGGATGTCCTGGCAGACGGCCGCCATGGTCGGCGGCTCGATCGTCCTGGGGCTGCTCTTCATGCTCGTCGAGACCAAGGCGAGCGAGCCGATCATCCCGCTGCGGCTCTTCCGCAACCCGACGATCACCCTCGCCTCGATCGGCTCGCTGTTCGTCGGTGTCGCGATGTTCTCCGGCACCGTCTTCTTCAGCCAGTACTTCCAGCTGGCGCGCGGCAAGTCGCCGACGATGTCCGGTGTGATGACGATCCCGATGATCGGTGGTCTGTTCATCTCGTCGACCGTCTCGGGGCAGTTCATCACCCGGACCGGAAAGTGGAAGATCTGGCTGGTCAGCGGTGGTGTGCTGGTGACCGCCGGGCTCGGCCTGCTCTCCACCATCCGGTACGACACCACGTACTGGCACGTGGCGATCTTCATGGCCCTGATGGGTCTCGGCATCGGCATGATGATGCAGAACCTGGTGCTCTGCACGCAGAACCAGGTCTCCCAGAAGGACCTCGGTTCGGCGTCCTCCACCGTCTCGTTCTTCCGCTCCCTCGGTGGTGCGGTCGGCGTCTCGGCGCTGGGCGCGGTGCTCGCCAACCGGGTCACCCACTTCGTCACGGACGGCCTGCACGACCTCGGCCCGAAGGGCGCGGCACTGGCCGGAAAGGGCATGGGCGACGGATCGGTCCCCAACCTCAAGGCCCTGCCGGAGCCGCTGCGCTCCATCATGGAGAGCGCGTACGGACACGGCGTCGCCAATGTCTTCCTGTACGCGGCCGCGTGCGCGCTGCTCGCGTTCCTGGTGACGCTCTTCATCAAGGAGGTCCCGCTGCGGACTCGCGCCGTGGGCGCACCCGAGCAGGACGTACCCGCCGACGCCGTCCCGGCGGCGGTGGCGGAGACTGTTCCTGTCAACGCCGTTCCGGCCGGCCCCCGACCGGCCCCCGCCACTCCGTCCTGGAGTGGCCCGACCACTGAGGAGACGATGCCGATGCAGTCCGCCCCCACTCCAGGTATCACAATCCACGGTGTCGTCAGGGGCGCCGAGGGCGCACCGGTCGGCCAGGCGGCCGTCACACTGATCTCGCTGGCCGGGCGCCAGCTGGGCCGCGCGGTCGCGCAGGGAGACGGCGGATACGCGGTGGACGCGCCGAGCTCCGGCTCGTACGTCCTGATCGCCTCCGCCGACGGCTTCCAGCCGCAGGCCTCCACCGTGTCCGTCGGGGACGAGGCGCTGTCGTACGACATCCTCCTCTCCGGTACGAGCGGTCTCGCCGGATTCGTGCGGTCCGCCGACGGCGGCAACGTCGAGGGCGCGATGGTCGTCGTCACCGATGTGCGCGGCGACGTGCTGGCCACCGGCAAGTCCGGTGCGCAGGGCGAGTTCACGTTCAGCGAGATGATCCCCGGCCCGGTGACCGTCGCGGTGAACGCGACCGGCTTCCGGCCGATGGCCCTGCCGGTCGACGTCGGCGGCCAGGGTGTGACCCGTATCGAGGTCGCGCTGGAGTCCGGCTCGCTGGTCCAGGGTGTCGTACGCGGCGGAGCCGACCGGCGCCCGCTGCCCGACGCCCGGGTGACGCTCGTGGACGCCGCGGGCAACGTGGTGGCCACCGCGACCACCGGGAGCGACGGAGCCTACGGCTTCGCCGACCTCAACTCGGGCGAGTACACGGTCATCGCGACGGGTTACCCGCCGGTTGCGGGCTCGTTGACCGTCGCGGGAAGCGGCACCGACGGACACGACATCGAACTGGCCCACCCGGGCGAGTAGTCACCAGGCTGCCCCAGCGGATGCGGGGCGCGAAGGGGCCCGGTCAGGCCGGGCCCCTTCAAGCCCCGGACGCGGTGGTGGCGGGCAGGGGACGGCCCGCCACCACCGCCCGGGGCCCACTTTTTTGAAGGAGAGAGAACGGGAATGGGACTTCGCGCACAGGTACGGACGCGCGACGGCTGGGCGGTCCAGCACGCCGTGGTGACCGTGACCGACATGACCGGCGCCCAGGTACTGCGGGCGCAGGTGGGCGAGGACGGCACGGTGAGCGCGGACGCGGCCCTGGCCCCCGGCCCGCACACCGTGATCGTGACGGCCGTCGGTTACGCGCCCGCCGCGTCCACGGCGTTCGTCACGGCGAGCGGCCGTGCCGATGTCGGCACCGTGGTACTGGCCAGGCAGGGCGGCGTGGAACTCCCGCCGCCGGGCACCTGGACGCTGGACCCGGCGCACTCGTCGGTGGGCGCGGTCGCCCAGCACCTGGGGATCTCCAGCGTGCACGGCCGGTTCACGGAGTTCGTGGGACGCATCGAGATCGCTGAGGACGTCGAGAAGTCACGGGTGGAGGCGGTCATCGCGACGGCCTCGATCGACACGGGCAACGGTATGCGCGACGGCCATCTGAAGTCCGCGGACTTCCTGGACGTCGAGAGCTACCCGCAGATCACCTACAGCAGCACCGGGATCACCCCCGCGGGACCGGACCGCTGGACGGTCCACGGTGAACTGGCCCTGCACGGCGTCGCCCGCGAGGTCGACCTGAACCTGAGCTACCTGGGCACGGGCCCCGACCCGTGGGGCGGCGTGCGCGCGGCCTTCCACGCGACGGCCGAACTGCGCCGCGAGGACTTCAGGATGAACTACAACCAGGTCGTCCAGGCGGGTATCTCGGCCATCGGCACGACGCTCAAGGTCGAGCTGGACATCCAGGCCGTCCAGGGCGACTCGCTGCCGGCCGTGTGACCGGCGGCACCGGCCCGATCGACGGTCCAGCACGGACCGCACGGACCGCACGGTCCTGACGGACTTCGCCCGGCCCCACAGCGCGTCACTCCTTGCGCTGCGGGGCCGGGCTTTCCGCTGCCCGCGTCCGCCGGGCCGGGCCGCGTGGTGCGACGTATCGTGCAGCCATGGCACCCAACATCGCGACCAACACCCCTGTGGACCTGCCCGAGCTGCTCGACTTCGTACGCCCCAGGCACCGGGCGATCCTGCTCACCACCCGCTCCGACGGCCGCCCCCAGGGCTCCCCGCTGACCTGCGGGGTGGACGACGCGGGGCGGATCGTCCTGTCGACCTACCCCGAGCGCGCCAAGACCCGCAATGTCCGGCGCGACGCCCGGGTGAGCGTCATCGTCCTGTCGGACGAGTGGAACGGCCCGTGGGTCCAGGTCGACGGAGCGGGCGAGGTCATCGACTCGCCGGACTCGGTGGAACCGCTGGTGGAGTACTTCCGCACCATCTCCGGTGAGCACCCGGACTGGGACGAGTACCGCGCGGCCATGGTCAAGCAGGGCAAGTCGATCATCCGGATCACGCCGGAGCGGTGGAGCCCGATCGCGACCGGCGGCTTCCCGGCCCGGCTGGCCGAGGACAGCTGACACCACCGGGCCGAGGACAGCTGACACCACCGGGAGGGGCAGCTGTTCTTCAGCCTTCTCCGCGTTTGGCCTCGATGCCCGCGATCAGCAGGTCGAGCGCGAAGTCGAAGTCGCGCTCCCGCATCTCCTCGACCGTGTCACCGCCGCGTGCCGCCATCACGTCCTGGGCCTGTTCGAACGTCCGGCGCAGGGAGGGCTGTTCGCTGATGTGGCCCATCGCGTGCTGGTGGTACTCGTCCTGGGTCATCCCGGCCCGTGCGCAGCGGTCCCTGAAGTGGCCCTCGACGGTGCCGAATCCGTAGACGAACTGGAAGACGGCGGCGAGGCCGCCGGTCTGGCCGCGCAGCGGCAGATCGGCACTGCGCATCACGTCCTGGGACGCCGCCGCGAACTTCACCGCGTGCGGGCCGATGTTGAGGAACACACCGACGAGCGGCGAGACCCAGGGGTGACGCACCAGGACGCCGCGGTATCCGGCGGCGAGGCGGCGCAGCTGAAGCCGCCAGTCGGCTTCGCCATCGGTCGAGCGGGCCGGATCGGTGGGGTCCAACGGGCCGGTGGAATCGGCCGGTCCAGTGGAATCGGCCGGTCCAGTGGAATTGACCGATCCGGTGGATCCGGTGGACGCACGTGCGCCGGTGGATCCGGTGGACGCGTGTGCGTCGTCAGGTTCGTCAGGTTCGTCAGCGGGCCGGCCGTCGGGCCGGGGCTCGGGCTCGTCCTCGGTTGTGGGCAGCACCAGTTCGCCCATCACCGCGTCCAGGGCCAGTTCGAGGAGGTCGTCCTTGGTGTCCACGTACCAGTAGACCGACATGGCGGTCACGCCCAGTTCGGCGGCGAGACGGCGCATGGAGAACTTCGCGAGGCCCTCGGAGTCCAGCAGCCGGACCGTCGCCGCGGTGATCTTGTCCAGGTCGAGCCCGGCCGGCTGGTCCGTTCTGCGGGTACGGGTCGCCTTTCCGCCCAGCCAGACACTGGTCCGTGCGGAACCCTTCGCACGGTCGGCCGCAGTCACCATGGCGCGCCTCCTACGGAACGTGTGGATCAACCGGTACCGACACCGATGTTAGGCCGCCGTCGCCGGTGGATCCGCCCGCTCGGCCCGCCGGAGGAGCACCGCGGCGAGCAGCCCGCCCGCAAGTACCGCTGCGGCGCCGACCAGTTGACTGGTCTGCACACCTGAGGCAAAAGCGTCCGCGACCCGGCCGCGCTCGCCGGGCCCGTCGGCGGCGGCGAGCGCGGCGGGCAGCGAGGCGGCGCCCAGCGCGGCGGGCAGCAGGGCGGCGAAGCGGGAGTTGAGTACGGCGCCGAGCACGGCGACGCCCAGGCCGTTGCCGAATTCGGCGAGGGTGCCGTTGACGCCCGCGCCGACCCCGGCCTTCTCCGGCGGGATCGCGCTCATGATCGCGTTGGCCATCGCGGGCATGGCGAAGGCGATCCCCGCCCCCATGACCACAAGACCCAGCAGCATCCCCGGATAGCTGTCCCCGCCGAGCAGCGCGATGGCCGCGAGCCCGGCGGCGAGCGCGGTCATCCCGGTGGCGATGGTGCCGGGCGTGCCCAGCCTGGGCAGCAGCTTGGCCGAGACCCCGGTGAGGTTCAGCACCACGATCGTGAGCGCCAGGGGCGCGGTCCGCAGCCCCGCGTCCAACGGCCCGTACCCGAGCACGAACTGCAGGTGCTGGGTGAGCAGGAAGAGCGAGCCGCCCATGCCGAAGGCGACGAGGATCGCCCCGGCCACGGCGCCGACGAAACGCTGGTTGCGGAAGAAGTGCATGTCCAGCATGGGGAACGGGATGTGCAGTTCCCAGGCGACGAACCCGGCCAGGAAGACGACGCCGATGGCGGCCGAGGCGAGGACATGGGTGGAGGTCCAGCCGTGCGCGGGGCCCGAGATGATCGCGTACACGACCGCGGTCATGCCCACGGTGGAGAGCAGCGCGCCGAGCAGGTCGGGGCGTTCGCTGGACGGGTTCCTGGACTCCGGTACGAGGCCGACGACCGCGGCGAGCGCGATGACGGCCACCGGGATGTTGACCAGGAAGATGGCGCCCCACCAGAAGTGGTCGAGCAGCGCTCCGCCGATGAGCGGCCCGGCGGCGAAGCCGAGTGAATTGACCGTGGACCAGAGGCCGATGGCCCTGACGCGCTCGGTGTTGTCGAAGATCTGGACGACGACGGCGAGGGTGGTGGTCATCAGCAGGGCGCCGCCGACGCCCATGCCCGCGCGGGCGGCGATCAGCTGTGCCGTGGACTGGGCGAGCCCGGCGACGAGCGACCCGGCCCCGAAGAGCGCGAGGCCCGCGATCAGCATCTTCTTGCGGCCGTAGCGGTCCGCGGCGCTGCCCGCGGTGAGCAGCAGACCGGACTGCACCAGCGAGTACGCGTTGATCATCCACTGGATGTCGGCGGTGGACGCGTGCAGATCGCGGGTGAGCGAGGGGATCGCGACGTTGAGGACGGTGTTGTCGAGCAGCACGGTGAGCTCGGCGAGGCAGATCACCCCGAGGATCACCCAGCGCTGGGGGTGACGGGTGATGGCGCTCTCGTGCTCGGCGGCGGTGGCCGTCATGCCGACTCCTGTTTCGTGGACGGGCGAGGCGGGGCGGTCAGGGGTGGGTGGGGCAGGTCCGGGTCTGGTGGGGCAGGTCCGGGTCGGGTCGGGTCGGGTCGGGTCGGGTCGATTCAGGCCTGGGCCGGGTCGGATCGACCGTGGAGTTCTACACCGTAAAGGCAATCCTTCTACGGTGTAAATTCGTTTTGCGCCGAGCCGCTTACGGGTAGCTACGTCCGATGAAGCTGACTGGTCGTGTTGCTGAAGTGCTTCTGGTCTCCGGCGTCCTGGCGGCGATGGTCGCGCCCCCGGCGCAGGCACGGGCGCAGGCGGCGGCGCAGGTACGGGCGCCCGAGCGGGCCACCGCTCGCGGCCTCGGCCGCGCTGTTCCGCTGCGGGTCGCCTCGTACAACATCCATGCGGGCGCCGGCATGGACAACGTCTTCGACCTCGGCCGGCAGGAGACGGCGCTGCGCGCGCTGCACGCCGACGTGATCGGGCTTGAGGAGGTCGACGTCCACTGGGCCGCGCGCAGCGAGTGGCGGGATGTGGCCGGCGAGCTGGCGAAACGGCTCGGGATGCACGTGTATTTCGCGCCGATATACAGCGTCGGCGGGCGGGAGTTCGGGGTGGCGGTGCTCTCGAAGTACCGCATCCTGAAGGCCACGAACCACAAGATCACCCGCCTCTCCACCCAGGATCCGAACCCGGTACCGGCACCGGCCCCCGGTTTCGGTGAGGTGGAGCTGCGGGTGAAAGGCGTGCCGCTGCATGTGTACGTGACGCATCTGGACTACCGCGCGGACCCCTCCGTACGGGTGACCCAGGTGGCCGAAACGCGCCGCATCATGGGGCAGGACCGGAACCGGAAGATCCTCCTGGGTGACTTCAACGCGACCCCGGACGCACCGGAGCTGGCGCCCCTGTGGCACGAGCTGAGGGACGTGGAGCCGGGCAGACCGACGTTCCCGGCGCTGAATCCGGTGCAGCGGATCGACTACGTGGCGGTTTCGCGCGGAGTGGCGGTGCGGGGCGCGGAGGTGCCCGACACGCTCGCGTCCGACCACCGGCCGATCGTGGCGGACGTGTCGCTGACACGGCGGTAGGCGGGCGGGTGGCGGAGAAGCGCGACGAGCGGGAAAGGGGTGGGGCGGGGAGATGGCTCTCCCCGCCCCACCCCTTCACGGACCGGCCCCGCCCTCCGGCACAGACCGGCCGCGCTCGCTCCTCAGCTGCCGGATGTGGCTGTGCCGGCCTCAGCTGCCGGATGTGCCTGTGCCGGCCTTCACCTGTGTCAGGTCGTACAGCGTCGCCGACCCCACCGTCACCTTCACGAACCGTCCCTCGACCCAGGACGTGATCTTCGAAGCGGCACCACTGCCGGAGCCGCCGCGCCCCATCCCGCCGCCCATCCCGCCGCCTGCGACGAAGTAGTGGATCTTCCCGTCCGTCACGTCCTTCTTGAACTGCGCGAGCGTGGGGGAGGGATCGCTGCCGTTGAAGCCGCCGATCGCCATGACCGGCATCTGAGTCGCGAGCTGGTAACTCGCGGCGTTCTGCGAGCCGATGGCTGCGGCCATCCAGGTGTAATCGTCGGCGTGCGCACTGATCTTGGTCTTGACCTTGGCGCTGACCTGCTGGCCGTCGAGAAGACCGCCCATACCGCCGCCCCCGAAGCCGCCTTCGGCCATCCAGCCGCCCGGTCCGCGGCCCGCCTGGCCGCGCCCGTTCTGCGCCTGGCCCCGGCCCTGCCATCCCTTGCCCTGCTGGCCGGACCCCTGCCCGCCGGCCGGCGGCTGGCCCAGCCGGCCGCCGGGGCCGTTCGCCGGAGCCTGACCGTTCGCCCCGGCCCGGCCGTTCCGCCCTGCCTGACCCGCCTGACCTGTCTGGCCTGCCTGACCGCCCTTCCCGGTGGGCGTCTGTCCCGTCCTCGGACCGCCCCAGCCACCGCCACCCCGGCCGGGACCGCCGCCCATACCGCCCATCCGGCTCGCGCCCGCCGGACCCGCCGTGACGATCGACCCGGTGTGTGCGCTGTTCAGCGTGGAGACCGTGTACGCGAACGGCGCGGCCAGCGAAGCCACCAGACCCACACCCGCGGCGCTCAGCGCGAACGTCCGGTTCAGCCGGCCGGCCACCGCCAGGCCGAGCGCCGCGGCGAGCCCCACGACCAGCACCGCCCAGCGCAGCCAGGGCAGATAGTCCGGCGTCCGGCCGAGCAGCACGTACGCCCAGACCGCGGTCGTCGCGACCGCGACACCCAGCACCGCCGCCCACGCGACCCGGCCGCGCTCCTCCCACAGCACCGTGACGCCCATCCCGACAAGGGCGGCGATGTACGGCGCCAGTGCCACCGTGTAGTACTGGTGGAAGATCCCGGCCATGAAGCTGAAGATCAGCAGTGTCATCAGCAGGGAGCTGCCCCACACCAGGAACGCCCCGCGTGCGGTCTCCGTACGCTTCGCCCGCCAGGTGATGACGACCCCCGCGACCAGCAGGATCAGCGCGGCGGGCAGCAGCCACGAAATCTGGCTGCCGATCTCGGAGTTGAACATCCGGTCAAGACCGGTCTCCCCCCAGCCGCCCATACCCCGGCCGCCGCCACCGCCGCCTCCCCCGACACTGCCGGTCTCGTCACCGCTGATCCGGCCGAGCCCGTTGTAGCCGAAGGTCAGCTCCAGGAACGAGTTGTTCTGCGAGCCGCCGATGTACGGACGTGAGGACGCGGGCCACAGTTCGACGATCGCCGTCCACCAGCCGCCCGCGACGACCATCGCCCCTGCGGACAGGCCGATCTGGGCCAGCCGCCTGCGTACCGTCGTCGGCGCGAAGACCGCGTACACGACAGCCAGTGGCGGCAGGATCAGGAACGCCTGGAGCGTCTTGGCCAGGAAGGCGAAGCCGACCGCCACGCCCGCCCACACCAGCCACTTGGTCCGCCCGTCCTCCAGCGCACGCAGCACGAAGTAGACGGTGACCGTCATCAGCAGCGCGAGCAGCGCATCGGGGTTGTTGAAGCGGAACATCAGCGCGGCGACCGGGGTCGTCGCCAGCACCCCGGCGGCGATGAGCCCGGCCGCCGCGCTGAACCGGCGCCGTACCGCCGCGTACAGCACGGCGACCGTGCCGACTCCCATCAGCACCTGCGGGACGAGGATCGCCCACGAACTCAGCCCGAAGATCCGAACCGAGAGCGCCATCGGCCAGAGGGAGGCCGGTGGTTTGTCGACGGTGATGGCGTTGGCCGAGTCGAGCGAGCCGAAGAAGAGGGCCTTCCAGCTCACCCCGCCGGCCTGGGCCGCCGCCGAGTAGAAGGAGTTGGCGTATCCGGAGGCGCTGAGGTCCCAGAGATACGCCACGAGCGTGAGCAGCAGCACCCCGAGGAACGCGGGACGCACCCAGCGCGGGTCGTCAGCACGTCCACGCCACAGCCGGGCGAGGCGCGGCTGACGGAACGGCGGTGCGCCGGCCGCCGTGATCGGATCGGTGGGGATGGTGGTCATCGTGCAGTCCTCGGGTCGTCGGTGCGCCGCTCGGGGAACACCCAGGCGCGGAAGAGCAGGAAACGCAGCACCGTCGCTGCGAGGTTGGCCGCGATCAGCACCGCGAGCTCGGTGCCGTGCGAGGGGTCGTCCGACGCCGCGCCGAGCGCGGCGAGGGATCCGCTGGTGAGGGCCAGACCGATCGCGAACACGACCAGCCCCTGGGCCTGATGGCGGACCGCGCTGTCGCGCCCGCTCACCCCGAAGGTGAGTCTCCGGTTGGCGGCGGTATTGATCAGCGCCGAGACCAGCAGGGCACCCGCGTTGGCGATCTGAGGGCTCACCCCCGTACGGAACAGGGAGTACAGCAGCAGATAGAGCAGTGTGGAGAGCGCACCGACGACGCAGAAGCCGACCAGCTGTCGGGCCAGTCCCCCGGGCACCCCGGTCAGTTCGCGGTCACGCGGATCGTCCCCGAAAGGGCGCGCGAGCCGGTCGAGCGGGAGCGCACCGACACCCAGCGCGCGCCCCACCCGCCAGACGCCCCTGAGGTCGTCGACGGCCGTCCGCACGATGTGCACGGTGGACTCCGGATCATCGACCCAGTCGACCGGCACCTCATGGATCCGCAGCCCGGCCCGTTCGGCGACCACCAGCATCTCGGTGTCGAAGAACCATCCGGTGTCCTCGACCATCGGCAGCAGCCGCTGCGCGACATCCCGGCGGATGGCCTTGAACCCGCACTGGGCGTCGGTGAACCGGGCGGAGAGCGACGAGCGCAGGATCAGGTTGTACGCCCGCGAGATGAACTCCCGCTTGGGACCGCGCACCACCCTCGAACTGCGCGCGAGCCGGGAGCCGATGGCGAGATCGGAATGCCCGGAGATCAGCGGGGCCACCAGCGGCAGCAGCGCGTTGAGCCCGGTGGAGAGATCGACGTCCATATAGGCGAGAACGGGGGAGTCGGACGCGGACCACACACTCCGCAGCGCCCGCCCGCGCCCCTTCTGGTCGAGCCGGACGGCCCGTACCTCGTCCAGCATGGCCTCCAGGCCGGCAGCCACCTCGGGCGTCCGGTCGGTGCTCGCGTTGTCGGCGATCGTGATCCGGAAGCTGTACGGGAACGTCCCGGCGAGATGGTCACGGAGCCGCAGCACACACGGTTCGAGGTCCTTCTCCTCGTTGTACACGGGGATCACCACATCGAGCACCGGGGCGTCGGCCGCTGTCACGGGAAGAGGTTCCCGTGCCGGCAGGGTGCCCGGAGAAGTGTCGGTTCGCATACCGACGACACTCGCCAGCGGCGCTGTCACCCCTGTGTGGTCAGCCTGTGGCGGAGCTGTGAGTCGGGGGAGAGGTGTGGGTCGGGGGGTACGGGCCGTTGGGCACGTGCGGGTGGTGGGGCGGGCGCGCCGGGACTGCCGGGGCCGTGGGAACCGCCGGGGCCGTGGGAACCGCCGGAGCCGTGGGAACCGCCGGGGTCGTGAGAACCGCCGGGGCCGTGGGAACCGCCGGCAGCCGGACCGCGAACTCCGTGTGCCCCGGCACACTCCGTACGCTCACCGCCCCGCTGTGCGCCCCCACGACCGCCTGCACGATCGCGAGACCGAGCCCGGTCGAACCGGCGTGCCGGGACCGTGAGGCGTCCCCGCGAGCGAACCGTTCGAAGACGTACGGGAGCAACTCGGCCGGAATCCCCGGGCCGTCGTCCAGCACCTCCACCACCATCCAGCCCCCGTCCCGCCGTACCCGTGCGGTGACGGTCGTGCCGGGAGGGGTGTGCGTACGGGCGTTGGCCAGCAGATTGACCAGAACCTGCTGGATGCGGGGCCCGTCGGCCGGCACCGGCGCAGGGTCGTCGGGCAGTTCGAGCCGCCAGATGTGGTCCTGGCCCGCCGCCCGCGCATCGCTCACCGCATCGACGACCAGCGGGGAGAGATCAGTGCTCTCGTACGCGATCGGGCGCCCGGCATCCAGTCGCGCGAGGAGCAGCAGATCCTCCACCAGACCGGTCATGCGCCCGGCCTCCGACTCGATACGGCCCAGCGCGTGCCGGGTGTCCGGGCCGGTCTCCTCGCGGCCGCGCCGGGTCAGCTCGGCGTAACCGCGGATGGAGGCCAGCGGGGTCCGCAGCTCGTGGCTGGCGTCGGCGACGAACTGCCGTACCCGGGTCTCGCTCTCCTGTCGCGCCGCCAGCGCCGAACCGACATGGCCCAGCATCCGGTTGAGCGCCGCACCGACCTGACCGACCTCGGTCCGCGGATCGGCCTCGGCATCGGGAACCCGTTCCAGCGGGGCCACCTCACCGCTGTGCAGGGGGAGTTCGGAGACCCGGGTCGCGGTCGCCGCGACCCGCCTGAGCGGCCGCAGCGCTATCCCGACCAGCGCGGTCCCCGCGATGGCGGCCGCGAGCAGCCCGGCCGCGGTGACACAGACCTCGACCACGATCAGGGTGGTGACGGTGGACTGGACACCGGTCAGCGGAAAGCCGAGCACGAACGTGCCGCTGCTGGAGTAGGTCGCCCGGAAGTCCCCGAGCCCGGGGATCGAGACGGTGTGCGGACAACCGTCCCTGGGGACCGACTCCAGGGCGTCGAGCTGACCGCCGCCGAGTGGCACGCTGTCGGGTCTGGCACCCGGCACGGCCACGCTCTTCACCCCGTCGACCAGGTCGTCGCTGCCGACGACGGTGCGCCCGCCGACGGCCCCTATCGGCAGCCCGGGCTGCTGGACGATGGAACGGTCGCCGCCCATCGGGTCGTGGTCGGGCCGCTGCGCCGCCGCCGTCAGCTGCTTGTCGAGCTGCCGCTCCAGGTTGGAGTGCATGGCGATCGTGGTGACCGTACCGATCACGGCCACCACCACGGCGATCAGCGCCACGGCCGAGACGACGAGCCGCGTCCGCAGCGACCAGCGCCGCCGCGCCGACACCTGCTACTCCCCGGGCTTGATCAGATATCCGGCCCCGCGCCGGGTGTGGATCATCGGCGTACGCCCCGCGTCGATCTTGCGCCGCAGGTACGAGATGTAGAGCTCGACGACGTTGGCCTGGCCGCCGAAGTCGTACGACCACACCCGGTCGAGGATCTGCGCCTTGGAGAGCACCCGGCGCGGGTTGCGCATCAGGAAGCGCAGCAGCTCGAACTCGGTGGCCGTCAGATGGATGTTGGTCCCGCCCCTGGTGACGTCGTGGCTGTCCTCGTCGAGGGTCAGGTCACCGACGGCGAGCATCGACTCACTGCGCTGAGCGCCCGTACCGGACCGGCGGATCAGCCCGCGCAGTCTGGCCACGACCTCCTCCAGGCTGAACGGCTTGGTCACGTAGTCGTCACCACCCGCCGTCAGACCCGCGATCCGGTCCTCCACGGCGTCCTTGGCGGTCAGGAAGAGCACCGGCACATCGGGCAGCTCGCGGCGCATCCGGCCGAGCACGGCGATACCGTCCATGTCGGGGAGCATCACGTCGAGCACGACGGCATCGGGCCGGAACTCCCGCGCGGTCCGCACGGCTCCGGCCCCGTCACCGGCGCTGCGCACCTGCCAGCCCTCATAGCGCAGCGCCATGGAGAGCAGTTCCGCGAGCGCGTCCTCGTCGTCCACGACGAGAACGCGCACCGCGCTGCCGTCGGGCCTGCACATTTCGGTACGCCCCTGGGGCGAGGTCGTAGTCATGGGCCCAGCCTCCGAGCGACCTCTGAGAGACCCCTTTCCCCAACCTGTGAAATTCCTGAGAAACGCCCGCCCACCGACGGGACACGCACCTGCCTCCACCTCCCACCACCTGCCCGGCCGGGACATGCCGCCCGGTCGGCCCGGGCTGTCCCGTCGGCCGGGGGCTGACGTACGGTCGCCGCATGCGGATCCTCACCCTGCCGGGCAGCCTGCGGGCCCGTTCCACCAATGGCGCTCTGCTGCGTGCGGCCGGGTCCCTGGCCGCAGCCGAGGGGGCAGCTGTCACGACGGCCGACATCGGCGGGCTGCCCCACTTCAACCCCGATCTCGACGGCGAGGGCGCTGCGGCCCCGGCCCCGGTGGCGGCCCTGCGGAACTCCGTGGCCGAGGCGGACGCGGTCCTGGTCGTGAGCCCCGAGTACGCGCACGGCGTGCCCGGCGTACTGAAGAACGCCCTGGACTGGCTGGTCAGCAGCGGCGAGTTCGTCGACCGCAGGGTCGGTGTGATCACCGCCTCACCCAGCCCGACGGGCGGCGACTACGCCAATGCCCAACTGCGCGAAACACTCCGGATGATGACCGGCACCGTGATCGATGAGGCCTGCCTGAAGGTCGGAACCGTCAGCGCCAGGCTCGACCGGGACACAGGTGAGATCACCGACCCGGAACTCACGACACAGCTCAAGGCAGCGCTGAAGGCACTGGCAGCAGCCTGACCAAGCGGGCCGGCCCTCACGCGCCACACCAGCCCCACCCGCCACCCCAGCCCAAGCCGCCCAAGCCACCCCGCAAGGCCTCCGACCAGACCGGGTCACACCACCCCCGCCTCAGAACAACCCGGGCTGCTCCACCTCCGGTTCCGCCGGGGCCACCCGCACCGGCACGGTCACCCCCGCGCTCCGCTCCGCGCCTGTCAGCCCCCAGCCGGCCATCAGCCGCGTGTCGAGGACGATCACCGCACCGTCCTCCCCGGCGAGATGCAGGTCGGGCCCCGCAGCGGCCACCAGCCGCCCGGCGACCGCCCCACCGGCCACCAGTTCGCTCACCACCCCCGCCGCGTCACCGAGCCCCGCCAGCCCGAACGCCTCCCCGTGATCGGCAACTTCGCACACCAGCCGCTCCAGCGAATCCGGCCAGCCGGTCAGCGCGACCGCCCGTGCGTGCACCTCACGCACCTCGGCAGCACGCTCCTCCCGCCCGGGCAGCCGGGACCGCACCAGCCGCTTGTCCGCGTACGGAATCCGGTCCGGCACACCCAGCGCCGTACGCAACAGCTCCTCGGTCCGCCGCGCCGCCATCAACGGCCCCCGCCCCAGCCAGCTGAAAGCCACCGCCCCCTGCTCCCTCAGCCGCGCCGGACCGCGCTCCTCCGCCGTGATCCCCACCTTGACCATTCCGGCCCCGAACCAGGCGAGATAGACGCGGTAGACCCGGGGATCGTCCGCGATCGTGTCGGCCGCCACCGAGTGCGCCCGGTCGAGCCGCGCGCACTCCCCGCAGCGCGCCTGCGTACCGCGGGCCGACACCCGCGCCCCCACCGGACAGGGGTGCCCCCGCGCCCCCACACACGTACGCTCCCCTGCCTCCTCGACCCGGAAGCCGACATCGGTCCCGTAGACAAGCGGACTGGCCCTGGCCCGCCCCTCCCACGCGAGCCGGGGCCCCTCGTCCCCCCACCGCAGCCCACCGGAACGCCACATGACCGCTGCGCCCCCTTCTCTGATCCGCCGGTGCACGGACGGTGAATCCGCGTCACTCGCAGCATGCCACCCACCACTGACAGTGGGCTCTCCACGCCTGGCAGGGGCCGCCCGCCCGCCTCAGACGAGTACGTAGACGGGCGCACCGTCGGGAGCGCACCCCGACTGCCGTATGCATCCACGCCGCAGCAGATGCCGGACACAGTCCTGAACCCGGGCGTGCGACAGGCCGGTACGCGTGGCGATCTCCTCGGCACTGCAGCGGGCAGCGCCCTCGACGAGGCCGGGCGCCAGCACGGTCGCGACCGTACGGACGTCCTCGGTGATGACCAGGTTCCTCTCCTGCCAGCGGGCGAGCAGCTCCTGAGGCGTGCCGGCCGGCCCGGCGGCCCCGGAGGCGCCCGGCTGTGCCCGCTCGGCGAGCCGGTCCAGCGAGTCGGCGATCCGGTGGAAGGCCTGGGTCAGCAGATCGTGCCCCCGGTTGGCCTCGCGCAGAAGCAGATGACGCTCCGCGTCCCTGGCCGCACACGCCTCCTCGGCCCGGATGCTCCGCTCCTCCAGCCGCACGAGCGCGTCGACGATCTCCTCCGGCATGACGTAAGCGGTCCGCAGATCGTGCGCGGGCTGCACCGCGGCCGGCACGAGTTCGTACGCACCATCACGCTGCACCGCCGCCACCACGTCGGCCACCCATCTCCTGAAGGGCGCGCACTCCTGCTTCGTACAGCCGTTGACGAGCTGGACGAGCCCGGCGAGCGTCACCATCTGCATGGACTTCTTGAGGCCGTGACCAGCGATCCGGCGCGAAGCGTCTGCCCCGTAGACACCTCGTGCAAGATCGCCGAGACTCTGCCGGCAGTCCACGGAGACATGCAGCAGCAGAGCCTGCCGGGTGTTCGCGTAACCAAGATTCCCCGCGACATCCACCGCCGGAAACCAGTGCGCCCCGTCCGGCAACGTCAGCCGCCGCACGCGCGCACCCGTCGCCGCGTACACGAAATCGCTGACGTCGACCGCGTCCCGACAGTGCGCCATCGGCTCGTCCTCCGGCGTGTCCTGCTCACGCATCGAGCACCACCTCCGCCCCGGAACCTAGCCGCAGGCATATTCAACTCCGCCTGAAAAAAGGGAGGTTCACTCGATAGGCGACAGGAATCACCGGTTCCGCAGCGCTGGCAGCCCACACGAAAAAGCCCCCTGGATGATCTCCAGGGGGCTTCCTCAGTATGTGCACTCGGCAGGATTCGAACCTGCAACCTTCTGATCCGTAGGCGGGTGCATCGCCGATGCCCCGTCACTGCCCTCCAGGCAGGGGGCGGGCCACCCGCGTTTCCAACTCAACAACGGTGCCTGGTTGTCCGCCCGAGTACACCCACGTTGATGTCACCGGTTGATGTCCCGTGGAGGGCTTCCTGGCCGCAGGTTGGCCGCACGGTCACAGCTCCAAGCTTCACCAAGTGGCGATAGTCGCTGAATGGTGCTCTGCGATTGCTTCGCGATCCACCGGAGCGTCCTCTGGGATGTGCAGAGGACATCCCCCCAGCGACCTGTACAGAGTGTGGCCGGCCAGGCTCGGCGCGACGCACACGACCCAGCCGGGCGCGATGGTGAGCAGCCCGCTGTCGAAGAGTCGGTGGATGTCCGAGCGCAACATCAGCCCTTCTTCGACACGATGGCGTTCCGTGCTGGCGAAAGGGCGGAGGTGGGCTGCCTCAAGGACCTCTGCTGGAGCCGCGCCTGTGATGGCGCAGATGAGCCCGTATTGACGGATCAAAGCTCGCCGGAAGGCGTCCTGGCCACGTCGAGCCGCCGCTGTCGTTCTCCGGCGGCCTCCCGGCAGCTCGCAAGGGTAAGGACGATCGGCACCCGAGGCCTTTCGTTGACCAGGGAGTCGGACACCTCGGGAAGCCACTGCTTCCAGAGTCTGCTCCCTGTCCATCGCCTTGATGGATTGCTGATCGGACTTGCTCAAGCTGAGCTCGGCCAACCGCGTCTTGTCCAGGCAGCCCTCAAGGGGTTGCCAGGTCCCCCCGTAGTGAGCCCTGTAGCCCGTGACCCGCAGTGTCTCGACGGTCGGCTCGTCGAACGTGGTGGTGCAGGGACTACATCGGAAGCGGGGCCGTTCTGTGGTGCGCTCCTTGAAGCCTGTACTGCCGCATTGAGGGCACCGGCTACGAAGCTTCTCCTGACCCGGCAGCACTTCCAAAGCTTCCACGAAACCGACGCCAAGGGCTTCATGCCCGCTCCGTACGATCACCAGATCACCGATGGCAACGCGGAGATGGTTCCCCACGGTCGAGTCGTAGCTGTAGGACTCCTCCACGACATCTTCGTAGCCCGTGTTTCCCTGGAACTGCCGCTCCGCGCCCGCGATTAGGAACGACCAAGCCCTGCCGCCAACTTCGGTTGCCAAGATCTCCACCCCAGTCATGGGGGGAGCATACGAGCGCCCACCGACATCCAAGCTTGGCCAACAAGATCTGCCCAGTAGTTCCCGCGCGCTCACTCCAGGGGCTGGGCGTCCAGCAGTCTCCGCACGGCATCGTGTCCTGTATCTGTGAGCTGCAGGCCGACGGTGCCGATCGACCCGTCTGACACCGAGTCCCACGTGGGTGGCCGGTCTACGACCACGGCCAGCCCATCACGGGTCAGATTGCCGAACGCCCAGTCGACCCCGCGGGGAATATCGATCTCTTGACGGGCCGTGTCGTCAGCGAACCACTGAAGAGCTTGCAATTCCAAAGGGCCGTACCTACCCGAGAGGAGACCCAGGTTCGCCTTGTACTGACGCATCGATCTTCCGTCGATGTCGCCGCGGTCAAAGCGCGTGTGGCAGGTTGGACACAACGCGATCAAGTTCTCAAACGTGTGCTCCAAGACTTGGGCATAGGGGCGGATATGCGCAAGCTCCACAGGGGTGGCCCGGCAAGTTGGGATTGCGCAACGGTGGCCGGCTTCAACGCGCACCTGGCGCTGCATCGGTTGCGGGATGGCCGGACGTCCTTGAGGCATGAAGGACACCGTAGGCAAAGCGGCATCACCTGTCTCGGCTTTGATGATGCCGCTGTCAGCCATGCACGCTTTCCAACTCTGCACGAGTGAGGTCGTGACTGTTCAGGGCCGTTCAGCCGCTGGCCTCAACCCGGTATCTGCTGGCTGTTGAACGCCCCCGAACCAGCACGGATGAGACTGCGGTTGAGACTGTGCGCCGGGGCGTACAGGGCCCAGGCGGGCGGGTGTGCAACTGGCGCCGGGTTACGTCAGTCCGGCCCTTACGGGGAACCCAAAGCTTCGGCCACTGTGGCCATGGTGGTGACGACTACATCGGCGCCCGCATCTGCCAAGGCGCGATCCTTGCCAGGCTTGTTGGCGAAGCCGATGGAGCGCCCGCCGGTGGCCTTCGTGGCTTCGACGTCCGTCACTGAGTCGCCAATGAGGGTGCAGTCACGGGGGCGTGTTTCCAACTGGCTGGCTGCCATCAGCAGCGAGTGAGGGTCGGGCTTCATCGCGTCCGGCCAGTACGGTGCCCGGCCGACGACCGTGTCCACGAGATGGCGGAGGCCGTGCAGCATCAGGAACGCTCGGACGCACGCCGTCGAGTTGTTGCTCACGATGGCGACCTTCCGGCCCGACGATCGGGCCGCTTCGAGCGCGGCCACGGCACCAGGGATAGGTGGCCCCGCCAGCCTTACCGCCGTCACCTCGGCCTTGGTCAGTTCCTCCTCGATCACCCGCAGGGAGGGTTCCCCACCCTGCGGGGCGAGACGGAGGATTTCCATCGGGTCGTCGGTGCCGTGAGCCTTGGTCCCGAGAGCCGCGTCGTACTCCGCCAGAGTCTCCGCGAGATGCCGCGCGACATCTGGCGCCGGGCTCCCCGCGAACACGTCGCAGATAGGACCGTCGAAGTCGAACAGGACTGCTCGGGTGGCTTCGAGGACTTCGGAGAGGGCGCTACTTCCCATCCGGGTCAAAGTCCCTTCCGATGGTCTCCCACACGCTGTCGAACCACATGCGTGCCTGGTCCACCTGCTGGGCCCCACTGGACGACTCGCCCTCGTTCAGCGAGTAGTGGAACAGGGTGGCGTCCGCGCCTACGAAATCGTAGATCTCAATGGCTTCGCCCTGGGTGACAACCTTGTTCGGCCGGATCGGGTAGTACCCGAAGAAGGCGTCTTCCTGGTTGATCACGTAGAGCTTGAAGAACTGCGTTCCACTGTGGACACGCACGCTCACCTTCGCCTCACTGACGAGTCCGAGCACGCTGAGTTCGTGCATCGTGTTGGCGATGCTTCGGGTGAAGCTGACCATCATGTCGTGCATGCGGGCCCGGAGGCGTGGATCGTCTACGCCGTCCTCGCGCCTGACGGGCGCGGCCTGGGGGACTGACATGTCCGGCACCAGGATGCGGATGTTGATGCTCGACGGGGTCAGGCGCCCGATACGGATTTTGTCGATTGGTTCCTGAAGCGCCCCGTGCAGGGTCTCGCTGGAGAATCCGGCGAAGTCGATTGACACGTTCTGACTGGCGAAGGCGTGTTCCACGTACGGACGGAGGCCCGCCGGCCGCTCGGTGCGGTTTCGTACGTACACGCCGCTGCCCTTGCGGGAAACGATCAAGCCCTCATCTTCCAGCTCGCGGAGCGCGCGCTGGATCGTCGCGCGGGCGAATCCGTACGCCTCCGTTAGCTCTTTCTGCGAAGGAATCTTGTCGCCAGGGCCCAGCTTCCGGGTCCGGATGGCGGCGCTGAGGCTGCTCGCCACCTGCTCGTACGGAGGCCGATCGTCGTCCGGGTCCAGGGGTTCAGGCGTGAACGTCATGCCGTCGATGGTACGGCCTCTTCTCTCGATTAGGGCAGCCAAGCTAGCCAGATGTTGACATGGCTAGCCAGGATGGCTACGTTGTTCTCATCCGAACCGGGCTAGCCAGGTTGGTCAGGTCGATTCGGATTGTGCTGGCTTGGGATTGCTTGTTGGAAGGCGACTTTGGGCGTACGCCATCGGGCCCTGAGCTGGTCGTTCCTTGAGAACTGAACAGTGAACTCAGAAGGGGTGAGAGTCCCCGTCCCCGTGGCGACCGGGTGATGTTCGTCGGCAGCGGTACCGGGCGTCGGCTCGGTACGCACCGCACACCGGCTCTGGAGAACACCCCTCGGGGGTGCCACCCGCTGTGAGTTGCCCTGCTGTGCGCCAGGCAGAGACATGGCGCCCCGATTACGCACTCTCCGCACTGCTTGAGGCAGTGCGGCCGGTTGCCTCCTCCGCCCGTCCGCCCCTCCTGGGGGCTGTACGGGCGGGGCTGAGGGGAGCCGGAAGGTCTGGCCCCGAGAGGGGGAGTTATGGAGATCGCTGCTGCGGTTGTCGCGGTCATCGGCACCGTGGTTGGTGCTGGTGTCGTCGGTGTCCAGCAGTACTACGCGGCTCGGTCCCAGCGTCGTCAGGCCCTGCGCGACCGGGCTCTGACTGCGCTGACCGAGCTGAGCACCGCACTGGCAGATCACCGCCGTGCGATGTGGGTTCGCGAGGATCTGCGCTTGTCCGGTGCAGCTGCGGCAGATGTCGCTGCTGCCCGTGAGGCCAGCCACGTCACCCGCTCCGCTGTCACCGGCCCGCAGATCGCCCTGGTGGCCCTGCTGCCTCAGGTCCGCATCGACGTGGAAGCCGCTGTGCGTGCCGTCTACGAGATGCGCGGCGCGGTGAGCGCGGAGGTTCTGGTGTTCATGCGTGAGCAGGCCGTATCCGCGGCCGATGCCCTGATCGGCAGTACGGGACGCGTCCTGTCCCGCCCCTGATCCACCCCACAACGGCCCGCGGCCCCGGTGTTCGAGCACCGGGGCCGCAGTTTCGGGCCGTCCACCCTGAGGAGAGAACGACCCATGAAGTACATCGTTGCTGGTCACGTGGCCGTTACGGCCACCGAGTTCACCGAGTTGGCTCTCGGTATTGATCTGGAGCTGTTCACCGGTTCGGCCACGGAGTCCGCGATGGAGCGGGCCGCGCGGCTGGACGTCGCTCACGAGGTCCTCGCGGAGTTGCGTGAGAGTGACCTGGAGACCGCCGCGTATGCGGAGGGTCTGCTGCGGACGCTCCCGCTGAAGACCGGCCGGCCGGTCGTGCGGCGCCCGCGCCGCACCGTTCGTCGTCCGGTGCAGGTCTGCACGAGCGGTGCGGCGGTGGCAGCATGATCGCGCTCGTCCGCACCCGCACCCTGCGGGCCCTGCGCACAGACCTGGCCGAGGTGAAGAGCACCGCCGAGACCGAGGCCGAGCAACACCGGTTGTCTACCGCGCTGGCGACGGATTCCGCGATCCGGGCCGAGGACACCATCGAGACGCTTCGCCAGGCGCTCGCCCGGGCGCAGACGGATGCGGCCGGCGCCCGGGGAGAGGCCGCTGTCCTGGCGGCGCAGCATCTGCTGGACGCTGAGGATCGCGTCACGCTCCGGATGCTGCTGCGTGCCGCCCGCCGACAGAGCGGGCGGGCCGACCGGGTCTATGTCCTGTTCCGCTACGGGCGGCTGCACGGCGTCTACACCACCCAGGACGCGGCGGAGCTCGGAGCCGAGGCCGAGGGTGCGCCCCGCAGCGGGTGGACCGATCACGCCCCGGGCGCCGCCGTTCCCCCGGCCTGCGAGACCCAGTGGCGTATCCAGCCGCTCCCGCTGGGAGGTGAGGAATGGTGACCCTCCTGACGACACTGTCGCCCCGGCAGATCGCCGCGGCTGAGCGGACGTTGTCCGCTGGGACGTGGGGGATCACCGCCGGTGCGGTTGCCTACTCCGTCCTGACCGTCACTCCTCTCGTCGCGCGGGTCACTCCGCCCGGATGGGCGTGGACGGCACCTCTGCTGCCGCTGGTCGTGGACGCGGCGGTCATCACGTCCGTGAAGCTGGACGCGACGGTGGCCCGGCTCGGTGAGAAGGCCGGCGGGTGGGCGACGCTGCTGCGCTGGATGAGCGGAGCGATGACGCTCGGCCTGAACGTCGGCGATTCCGCGCTGAACGGGGACACGACCGGGGTCGCTGTTCACGCGGTGATCCCGCTCATCCTGATCGTCATCGCGGATGCCGGACTGGCTTGGCGGCGTGCGATCGGCCGTGCGGTGGAGCGGATCGAGTGTTCACGGGCTGCCGAGAAGAGCGCCCGTGAACAAGCGGCTGAGGTCCGTGAACGGAAGAACCGCGAAGAGCGTGAACACCGTGAACAGCGTGAACGCACGGAGCGTCTTGAGCGTGAGGAGCGTACCGAACGCCTGGAGCGCGAGCGCCGCACCCATGAAGCACAGCAGGCCCGGGAGGCCCGCGATCACACGGTGGTCATGGCCCGTGAGCAGGCCGAACGGGAGGCCGCTGAGCGTCAGGCCGACCGAGACGCACAGACGGCGCGGGAGCGGCGCGAAGAGGAACGGCGTGAACGCGAAGCCCGGGAAACACGGGATCAGCAGCTTGCCGAGCAGGCGAAGGAAGCTGAGCGCGTCCGGCTCACCACCGAGGCGGAGTCGGCCCGTGAACAGCATGAGCCCCCCGTGAACACGGCGACCGCCGCTGTGAACACCGACACGGCCCCCGTGTTCACGGATGACGGGGCCGTGAACACCGACGCTCCTTCGGCTCCGGTCGTGAACACGATCAAGCCCGCCGAGGACGACAAGCTCACCCAGGAGCAGGCCCGTGCGGTGATCGCGGCTGCAGTGAGCAGCGGGCGCACGATCCGTGAACTCGCGGACGAGACCGGGTGGTCGATCGGGTGGGTGTCCTCCCGTCGGCAGGAACTCGCGATGACCAAGGCGGGCGGATGATCACCCCCGAACAACCGCTGGTACGCGAGCGGCGTGAGCTGCTCTGCTCGCCCACCTGCCGGTGGTGTACGCGGTGACCACGCTGCCCGTCTACCGGTGGCGCCTGGCCCCGGACGGCTACGCCACCTACCGCCAACTCCGATCCATGGGCCTTCGGCCCGGCGGGCAGGACGTGGCCGCGCAGATCGAGCGCCCCCGGCGTCGCCGGGGTCCGCTGGTCGCCTACCTCTACCGCATCGACCGTGCGAAGCCGGTTCGGCCGATGACGGCCGCGAAGTGGGCGGCTCTCGCGAAGGCGAATGCCGCCCGCCGCATCTGTCCTGACTGCCGGCGCGATGCCGGATACACGATCCCCGCCTCGCTCGGTGTCTGCGTCGCCTGCGCGGATGCTCCCGCCCTCGCTGCCTGAACCGGAGGAACACCCGCCATGAGCACACAGACCAACTCCAACACCCCCAGCGGCGCGCCTGCCGGGCGCCCGTCGCATCACTGGGTGATCAGCCTCGACAAGCCGAATGTCGGGGTGGGCAGTTGGCACTCCGCCTATACCCCGGCCCCGGGTGCCACCCGGCAGGGAGAGTTCCAGGCCATCAAGGACCTGGTGTTTTCGCAGAACCCTGCGATGGCCGGCGCGGTCGTCGTCTTCTTCTCGCTCGAACGCAACGACCTGTGAGTCCCGTTTCAGCTCGGAGGCCCGACCGCCAACCTTCCAAAGCGTCGGTCGGGCCTCCTCCTCCCAAAGGAGTGACATCAGCATGACCGAGACCTACACGGAAGCGGTAGTGGCCCCTCAGGCCACCCCCGCTCCTCCCGTCGAAAAGCCCCCGGAGCCCGCACCGCCCACGGCCACGGTGGACCACACCCCCGGCGGCTGGCCGGTACTCCCGCTCGCGGTGACCGGCACGAACAGCGCGGTTGGGATCATCGCGGCCGCAGCGGTGGCCGGTGGGCCGGTCGCAGCCGCGGTCGCCGCGACCGGCGCCGCCGCCCTGGGCACCGCCGCTGCCATCCGCTCCACCCGCACCGCACGCAAAAACAGCCCCCGCCGCCGCAACGTCGGCCGCACCGGGCGGACCATGTCCGCCGCAGGCCTGACCCGTGCCATGCGGTCCAGCTCGGCCGGCCGTATCCCCTCTTCTGGCCGCAAGGGCGGGGGCACCGGCTCAGGATCCGGCCGCTCGGGCCACAGCCTGCTCAAGTCATCTGGCAGCAAAGGCCGTTCGACGGGCACGACCGGTACGGCCGGTGGAGCCAAGCAGCGTAGCGGCGCTTCCGGTGGCCGGGGCGGTGCCGGTGCCGGCCGTTCGGCACTCGGTTTGGGCCGCTCGACCGGCCGTTCTCCAGGTGGTGCGGGTGGGCGGATCGGGCAGGTCAGAGCCCTGCGGCAGGCCCAGAGGCAGCAGGCCCCGACCCGCTCTGCAGCCCGGACCCAGGGCACGGCCAACCGCAGGAACGTGGCCGATGCACGCCGGGGAGCCCATGCGGCTGGACGTACTGCCGGGGCATCCTCGCGGGGCGCGGTGGCCCGCACCGCCGCCAGGACCCTGCGAAGTGCGGGCCGCATAAGCCGCGCTGCCATCGGCAGGGCCCGCCAGGCTGCTGACCGGCGCACTCAGGGCCGCGTCGACAACAACCGGGCGGCGGTGCGTCACGCGGTGGCCCGCAGGCGGGCGCGCTCGGCGCTGTGGCGCTCCGCGGCCCGTATGCACGGCCGGCGCCTGTTCGCCGCGCTGCTGGCCGCCCCGTTCGGTGTACTCGGCGCGCTCACCACGCCGTTGGGGCGCAAGCTCGGCTGGGCGTGGCTCCAGTACCCCGGTCGGCGCCTGTACCAGCGGATGATGCGCTCCGCTCAGGAACGCCGCGCTGCCCGCGACGCCGCCGCACGAGAGCGGCTGGCCGCTGAGAAGGAAGCCCTCGACGCCGCCGCCGCGGGCGATACCGCGGAGATCGGCGACACCGTTCAGCGCCCGTTCCGCCTTGCTCCTGCCACGAACATCACGCCTGTGGAGGTCGTCAACATGTCCGGTTTCAAGTTCGAAGAGGCCGCCGCCGAGATGGAAGCTGCCGCCGCCTCTTACGACCCCGACGGGTCCATGGAGATCCTCGCCATGATCGAGGGACTCCCCGACGCACTCACCTCGGTCGCCAACACCATGAAGATCCTTGGTGAGCGCTCCGACTCGGAATTCCCCCTGGAGAAAGCAGTAGCCGAGACGTTCCGCGACTGCTTCGGCGCCGTCATGGCCGCCGTGTCCGTCGCCGAGGAAATGGGCCCGATCTTCCGCCGGGTTCACGAGGCCGACATCGCCCGCCATGAGGACCCGCGCAATGGGCCCGAGGCTGAGAAGGGCTGGAACGTCTGACATGACCACCAACACCGCCACCAAGAACAACTCGGGTGGTCCGGTGTGGGACTGGGCTGCTGGTCACGGACCCGTGACCGGCGCCCTGTCCGCCACCACCGGAGCCTTCGCCCTCGCCACCACGGGAGCTGCCACCGGCATGCCGCCCGGCTGGGCCCTCGCCGTCGGCGCCGCCGGCGCCATCGGCCACACCATCAGTTCTCTGCGGGACCGGTTGTCCGCCCGCACCATCGCCATGCGCTCCGCCTCCTGGCTCGTCGGCGCCGGATGGACCACATGGGCCATGACCAGCGGCCCTCTGACCTGGGCCGCGCTCGGTTCCCTCGCCGTGATCGGCGTCGGGATCGGCACCACCACCCGCACCGCACTCCTCCACGAGGAAGCCCGGGAGCTGGAAGCCCTCGCCGCCGCTGAACGTCAGGTCGACGCCGAACTGTCCGCCGACCGGAGGGCCATCGCCGCTGAGTGGGTGGACCGGGTACAGCGGGTTTGCGGGATCACCCTGCGCGTCCTGGCGGTGGAGATGTGGCCGACCGGGACCGGCTTCACGATCGACGCCGAACTCCCGCCCGGCGGCACGACGTACGGGCGGATCGCGCAGGAGTCGGCCAAGCTCTCCGCCGACGCCCGCCTCCCGCACGGCTGCACCGCAACCGCCGGACCCGGCATCGACCAGGGCCGCGTCCTCATCGACGTCACCACGAAGAACGTGCTGGAGCAGGAGGTCTTCTACCCCTCCGACTACAGCCGCCTGTCCATCCACACGGGCATCCCGTGGGGCCTGCGCACCAACGCCGAGGAGATCCAGGCGTTCCTGCGCGAGCAGTGCGCCCTGGTGGTCGGGCCGACCGGGTCGGGCAAGACGAACATGGTCCACACGATCCTCGCCGGATTCGCCCGCGCCGACGACATCCTGACCTTCGCCATCGACCTGAACGCCGGGTCGGCGGGCCTTCCCTGGGTCCGCCCCGCCTTCGATACCCACGGGAACCCAGTGGACGGGCTGCGGCCCGGGGTTGACTGGCTGGCCGCCTCGCACAAGGAGGCACTGGCCATGCTGGAGGCGCTCGTGCGGATCGCCAAGCACCGCAAGACCGCCTACCAAGACCTCATGTCCCAAGCGAACACAGACCTGTTGCCGATCAGCCCCCGGATTCCTCAGATCATGCTCGTCGTGGACGAGGGTGCGGAGATCCTGGCCAGCAACGACCGCGAAGTCCGCAAGCTCGCTGACCGGATCCTGGAGGTCATCCGGATCGCCCGCGCCATGGGTATCCGCACGGTCCTGACCGCGCTCGGCGCCACCAGCAGCGTGCTCGGCAACCTCATGATCCGCCGTGAAGCCAAGGTCCGCGTCGCCCTGACCGGCGGTGAGAAGGAAGGCATGGACCTGGGTAAGCAGTTCCCCGGCTCCCGGGGACTCAAGCCCGAGCAGGCCCCGTACAAGGGGTCCGGGTTCATGGGCACTCCGGAAAGCGAGGCGGGGCTGTTCAAGTCGTGGCGGATCCTGCCCAACCAGATCCGCGACATCGTCGCCGCCACCTCCGACCGCCACCCCACCCTCGACGGCCCGTCCGCGAAAGCAGCCGGCGCCATCTACGCGGAGCGGTGGAACACCGACCGCACCGCGTGGATGCGTGACGGGACCGCCACCCCGGTCGACACTGCCTCGCCCGCATCAGGCGGGCAGGCCCCGGCCGGCGGAGGACTGAACCTATCGGCTCTGCGCAACGAGCCGTCGCCCGCGGATGACGCCGACACTGACGCGGCGGTGCAGGCGTTCATGGAGCAGATCGACCAGCAATTCGGCACCGCACCCGAACCCCCGGCCACCTCGGAGCGCCCGGCAGTACCAGGGCTGAACCTGTCCGCGCTGCGGGCCGGAGACAGTGACGCCCGGCAGGCAGCACTCCAGATCCTCATGGACGCCGGATCCGAGGGCACCGGCGCCTCCGCGATCTCCCGAGCCCTCGCCGACGAGCACGGCACCACCCGCCAGACCATCGTCGGATGGCTGAAGGAATGGGCCGAGAAGGGCGAAGCGGTTCGTGTCGGGGAGGGCACCAAGACCCGCTACGTCCACCGCAACCACATCTGACCCGGCCCCTGCTTGTCGCCTGTCACCCATCCCACCCGAGAACACCTCCATACGGGTCCGTGAGGGCCGAAAACGGGTTGTGACCTGCAAGGCGACAAGCGACAAGACAAGACAAGCGACAAGCCGCACGACAAGTCAGACGACAAGCAACGCGACAAGCCACCGGCGGGCCGCACCCCTCTTCGGGTGTGGCCCGCCGGACGTCTTCGGGAGGCCGCTCATGATCGTGACCCTGTCCGCCGTTGCCCTCTTCGGAGTGCTCACCTTCGCCCTGCTGCGCAGCCGCTCCGTCGGCCCGCTCACCGCGCTCACCGTGTTCCTCTTCGGGTTCTTCGTCGCCGACACCGGAGCCGCCACCGCCATACGCGCCGTCCTCAACGCGCTCATCAACGCGGCCCACAACATCTCCTGACCCCAACTCACGGAGGTCCCGATCATGACCGACTACGAGCAGCCGATGGCGGCATGGGGGCCGCGGATGAGCGACGCCGAAGCCAACGCCGAAGCCCAACGGATCATCAACGACATCTACCGACCCACCCCTCCCGCCCAGCCGATCCCCACCCACTTCCGCGACGAATCACCGTCTCAGTCGTCCACGGAGGCCGTACCGGTCCATCAGGAAGACCACCGCATCGTCCCTGCCTGGGCCGCCGGGGCCGCGGTCGCCTCCATCGGCATCGGCGCCGGCACGACCGGCATCGGATGCGGCGCCTGGCTCGTCCTGAAGGGATTCGCCTCCATGAGCGTCACCGGAGTCGTCGCCATGGGCGCCCTGTTCACCGGCATCGCGTTCGCCGCGCTCTGCATCGGGGCCGCCCTCTCCCGTGCCAAGTCCAGCGTCTCCAAGCCCGTCTACAACGGGCCGGTCACCACGAACACACACGTGACCACCCACACCAAGGGCACGTTCGCCCGCTCCCACACCCACCTGCACAACTGACCAGACGAGGAGATCCCCATGGCACGCCTGCGCTTTCAGCGCGCTGACTGGCCCCGCCCCGCGCTCATCCTGACTGACACCCCCCGCCCCAACTGCTGGAAGTGCGGCGGAGAGGGCGGGCACCACCACGATTACGGCGATCACACGGGCGAGTACGCCGGGACCGAGTGGGAGCCCTGCCCCTGCTGGGACGAAAACCGCCGATGGGCCCTGCTGCCGCTGCCCCGCCGCCGCCAGTGGGGGACCAGCCGCGACACGAACCCGTGGGCCCCGAACGGCTACCGCGACGAACCCCCCTTCTAGCTACGCCAAGGGCGGCCCCCACATCTCGCCAAAGAAACGGGGCCGCCCTTGCCAGCCAGAACCCAACAGAGAACTGGAGGAATCTCAGCATGACTCAACCCACCCCTATCCGGCGAGTGCCCGACCGGCCGCGCCTGCTCGACGCGTTCTGCTGCCAGGGCGGCGCCGGCAAGGGATATACCGATGCCGGGTTCGACGTGACCGGCATCGACATCGCCCCGCAGCCCCGCTACCCCTATCGGTTCATCCAGGCCGAAGCGGTCGCGTACATCCGCGCCCACGGCCACGAGTACGACGCCATCCACGCATCCCCGCCGTGCCAGTTCGACAGCGACTGCCAGCGCCTCCAAGGCCGCGTCCACCCCGACCTCATCGGCCCCACCCGGGCCGCTCTGGAGTCCACGGGGCGTCCGTGGGTGCTGGAGAACGTGCGCGGTGCCCTCACCAAGCTGAACGCCCCGGTGATGCTGTGCGGGGCCATGTTCGGCCTGGCCACCTACCGCCACCGGTACTTCGAGACCGGCGGCGGCGCCACCCTCACCGCCCCGGAACACCCGCTGCACCTGGTGCCGCAGGCGAAGATGGGCCGCCCCGTCCCGCCCGGCCACTACGGGCAGTTCATCGGGAACTTCTCCGGCGTCGACCACGCCCGCCGCGTGATGGGCGTTGCGTGGATGAACCGCGACGGCATCCGCGAATGCATCCCGCCCGCCTACACCTACCACATCGGAGCCGGGCTCGCCCACCAGGTGAACCACCCGGCGGGGGTGGCGGCATGAACGCCACCGTTCTCCCCCTGCGCCGCCCCAACGGGCTGCGGGTCCTCGATCTGTGCTGCGGCGCAGGCGGCCTCTCCATGGGGTACCACCTGGCCGGGTTCGACGTGACCGGCGTCGACAACCGCCCCCAGCCCCACTACCCCTTCACCTTCCACCAGGCCGACGCCCTGACCTACCTGGCCGCCCTCACCGCGTCCGGGGAGATCCAGCGTTACGACCTGGTGCACGCCTCCTGGCCTTGCCAGAACAAGGCCCGCGTTACCGCCTGGCGCGGCAGCCGCGAGGACCACCCCGACCTCATCACCCCCGGCGGGGAATTGCAGCGCGCCTGCGGGCGCCCCTGGGTCATCGAGAACGTCCCCGAAGCCGCCTGGGACGGCACCCTGCGCCCCGACTACCTCCTGTGCGGGACGCAGTTCGGACTCAACGTCCGCCGCCACCGCGTCTTCGAATCCTCCTGGGGCGGCGGCGGGGACCTGGTCGCACCGTGCTGGCACCGCAAAGACCTCCTCGTCTTCGCACACAAAGGTGAGCGCGCTTACGCGGACGCCATGGGCTGCACCTGGATGAGCAACGTCGAAGCCCGCCAGGCCGTACCCCCCCGCCTACAGCCAATGGATCGGTCACCAGTTCCACACGCTCGGAAAGGCCGCCGCGGCATGACCAACCACCTTCTGAACGCCGCCCTGGCGGCGGCCGCCCGCGGCTGGCGTGTCTTCCCGCTCCGCCCCGGTGACAAGCGCCCCGCCCTGCACGGTCAAGCCGTCTGCCCCGGTCTCGGTGACTGCGCCGGCGGCCACCGCAAGTGGGAACAGCGCGCCACCCTGGCCCCGGACCGGATCCGCCGTGCCTGGGCCGACAGGCCGTTCAACATCGGGATCGCTACCGGCCCGTCCGGGCTGATCGTCGTAGACCTCGACATGCCCAAGCCCACCAGCAGTACGGGCACGCCTTCCGGCGTGACGACCTTTGAGGCGCTCTGCGAGCGCGCCGGACAGGCCGTCCCCGCCACCTACCGGGTCCGCACTGCGAGCGGCGGACAGCACCTGTACTTCACCGCCCCCGACGGGCCCCGGCTGGGGAACACGGCGGGCACCCTCGCCCCGCTGGTCGACACCAGGGCATGGGGCGGCTACGTCGTCGCCCCCGGCAGCACCACCCACAGCGGAACCTACGAAGTCACCGACCCCACCCCGCCCGTGGAACTCCCCGCATGGCTGGCCGACGCGCTCTCACCCGTCCCTCACCGGTCACGGCCGGTAGAGATCCGGGTACAGCGGTGCGGCACCCGGGCCGCCGAAGTCGCCTTGCAGCGCGAGACCGCTGCCGTTGCTGCCGCCTCGGAAGGGGGGCGCAACTCCCAGCTCCTGCGCAGCGCCCGCGCCGTGGGCCGCTTTGTCGCATGGGGCGACATCCCCCGGCACGTGGCCGAAGAAGCTTTTCAGGGAGCGGGCGAAGCGGCCGGACTCCCGGCTGCAGAGTGCCGGGCGACCGTGCGCAGCGCCCTCAACTGGTCCATCCGAACCTGCCGGCCCCAGCAGGAGGCAACGGCATGAGCCCCCAGCACACCCCCCTCCTGAAAAGCCTGACCACCACCCCCACCAGCCCCAGCCCCGCCGAACCGGCCCCGGTCACAACCAGACAGGGGGCGCTGAAGGTCGTCGCCGAAGGCGTCCCCACTGCTGTTCTCCCTGACCCGCGCACGATCACCGTGACCGGGATCGGCCCGGGACTCCACCTGCGTGGACTCGACCGGGGCGAGGTTCCCGTAGCCGATTGGCTCTGCGCCTGCGGGCACCACGAACGCGCCCGCGGCCGCAAGGCCGTCACCGAACTGACCACCCGCGTACGCGTCGGCCACTGCCCGCACAACGCCCCGGCACAGAACCGGAGGGACGCCGCATGACCGGCACCGACATCGACGGCGCGACCCTGCTCGACCAAGTCGAAGCCTTCCATCGCCGTTTTAACGCCTTCCCCGTGGAAGCCGCTTACGTCGCGGTGACGCTGTGGGACGCGCACGCCCACCTTCTCGACTGCTTCGACGCCACCCCGCGACTCGCGTTCCTCTCCCCGGAACCGGCCAGCGGCAAGAGCAGGGCACTGGAGATCGTGGAAACCCTCGTGCCCTACCCCATGGTCGCGGTCAACGCGTCCGCCTCCGCTCTCTTCCGGGCCGTGTCCGGACTGGAGGCACGGCCCACGATCCTCTTCGATGAGATCGACACCGTGTTCGGTCCCAAAGCGGGGGAGAACGAGCAGCTTCGTGGGTTCCTGAACGCGGGACACCGGCGCTCCGGAGTGATGTACCGGTGCGTCGGAGACGGCTCCAACCAGCAGGTCCAGGAGTTCCCCAGCTTCTGCGCGGTGGCCGTCGCGGGGCTTGGGTCGCTGCCGGACACGATCCTCACCCGCTCCGTCATCATCCGCATGCGCCGGCGGGCCCGGAACGAGCGCGTCGAGCCGTTCCGTCAGCGCGTCCACGAGAGCGAAGGCCACGCTCTGCGGGACCAGCTCGCCCGCTGGGCGGACAGCGTGCGTGAACGGGTCGACGGCGCGTTCCCGCAGATGCCGGACGAGGTCACCGACCGGCCCGCCGACGTGTGGGAACCGCTCCTGGCCGTGGCAGACGCTGCGGGCGGGGACTGGCCGAAGCGAGCACGGCAAGCATGCGTCGACCTGGTCAACGCCGCCAAGGTCGATGACAAGGGAAGCGTCGGTATCCGGCTGCTCACCGATCTGCGCGACCAGGTGTTCAACGGCATCGACCGACTGCCCACCGTCGCCATCCTGGACCGGCTCCACAGCCTTGATGAAGCACCGTGGGCCGACATGGGCGGCAAGCCCCTCGACCCCCGAGGCCTGTCGAAGATGCTCCGCGAGTACATGACCGGCGACAACGCCCCGATCGCGGCCCGCAACATCAAGGCCGGGACGAGCGTCATGAAGGGCTACTACGCCACCGACCTGCACGACGCGTGGCAGCGGTACTGCCCTCCCCCCGCTGAAAGTCCGCTACTTCCGCTACCTCCGCTACCGGCCAGCTCAGAGCCCCTTTCCAGGTAGCGGCAAGCCGCTACCTGGCCGCTACCCGCACCACTTTGCCGCTACCGGCCCGACAGCTCACCGCACCGGGCCGGTAGCGGATACATCCGCTACCGCTACCCCTATCCGCTACCTCGATCATGCCCCTGACCAGCGCGGTAGCGGAGGTAGCGGAAGTAGCGGACCTGACAGGTGGGGGGCCGGACCCCCCTCACGCCCTGCCGAGGAGGCAGCGACCCATGAGCGCTCCCCTGTACGCCACTCCCCAGGCCCTGAAGGTCCCAGAAGTGATGGAGGCCCTGCGCCTCAGCCGCAGCAAGGTCTACGACCTCTTCCGATCCAGGCAGCTCGCCAGCTTCACCGTCGGACGCGCTCGCCGTGTCCCGGTCGACGCCCTGAACCAGTACATCCAAGACCAAGTCGAGGAGGCCGCCTGATGGCCAAGCGTCGCGCCAACGGCGAAGGAACGATCACCAAGCGCAAGGACGGCCGCTATCACGCAGCCGCGTACGTCTTCCGCCCGGACGGGACCCGGACGCGGAAGTTCGTCTACGGCAAGACCCGTGATGAGGTGGGCAGCAAACTCACGGAGCTGCAAGAGAAGACGCGGCAGGGCATCCCCGCCGCGTCTTCCACGATGTCGTTCGGGGACTACCTCACCTACTGGCTGGCAACAGTCGCACCGGAACGCCTCAAGCCAGCGACGCTGAACAGCTACGAGGGGCTCTCACGCCTCTACATTCGCCCCGCGCTCGGCAAAAAGAGGCTGAACCGGTTGTCGCCCGCTGATGTGCGGCGGTTTCTCGCAGAGTTCAAGTCTTCCTGCCTGTGCTGCCTCCGTGGGGCGGACAAGGAACGGCCGGAGGGTAAACGCAACTGCTGCGCGGTCGGCCGTTGCTGCAAACGCCGCCCCTCGGCCCGCACGGTCCAGTACATCCATGCGGTTCTGCGGTCCGCGCTGCAACAGGCAATGCGCGAGGAGCTGATCGCGCGGAACGTCGCACGGATCGTGGAAACACCCACAGTCGATACCAAGGAGGTACGTCCGTTGGACGCCGGGGAAGTTCGCCTGTTGCTCCGCACCACGAAGTCTCACCGCCTGTCCGCCCTCTGGCTGCTGCTCGTTTCGACCGGCTTGAGGAGAGGCGAAGCCCTCGGGCTCACCTGGTCAGACGTCGACCTTTCGGGCGGACAGCTCCGTGTGCGGCGGAACGTTCAGCGCATCCGGCGTGAGCTGATCTTCGGTACCCCCAAGACAACGCGATCTGTCCGCACAGTGGCTCTCCCCAAGGGCTGTGTACGGGCTCTCGCCGAGCACCGCGAGCAGCAGGAGCGTGAGCGCAAAGTGGCCGGCCGGAAGTGGCAGCCGATCCCGGAACACCCGGCGGGCCTGATCTTCACCACGGTGACGGGCCGTGTCACCGACCCCCGCAGCCTGAACCGGATGCTCACCCTCCTGTGTCGGGACGCAAAGGTACGGCGGGTGCGCGTGCACGACCTGCGGCACACGTGCGCATCGCTGCTGCTGGCACAGGGGGTCGACGCACGCACGATCATGGAGACGCTCGGGCACAGCACCATCACGATGACCCTGGACACATACGCGCATGTGATGGGCACGACGCTTCGGGCCGCTGCTGATCAGATGGACGACGCGTTGAAGTTCGACGACTCAGAGAGCGGAACGGGGGACGAGACCGGATCGGAGACCGACGCCTGAGCCACGTTTCCGGGCGCGTTGATGTCACCCGCTGATGTCAAAGGCCCCCTGGACCATGTCCAGGGGGCCTTTGACCTGTGTGCACTCGGCAGGATTCGAACCTGCAACCTTCTGATCCGTAGTCAGATGCTCTATCCGTTAAGCTACGAGTGCTTGGCGTTCCGGGCTTTTCTGCCCCGTCTGCGTTGCGAGAACAACATTACATGACCTGCGGCGTCAGGTGAAATCCATTGGCCGCACCCCCTCTGAACTGCGAAAACGCGTCCTGCTGCGCTCTGTGGACACCGTCACGGAACGACTGAAGCCCCGTCCATCGCGGACGGGGCTTCAGTGATCCTTCTGGCGGAGGCGGAGGGATTTGAACCCTCGATGGGCCGTAAAACCCAAACCGCATTAGCAGTGCGGCGCCATAGACCGGACTAGGCGACGCCTCCAGCACACCGAACACAGTCGCGCGAGCGCGAAGTGGTGCGTGCAGATGATGACACAGCCTTGCGGGCCGTCACCAATCGCGCCCCACGGTACTAGGCCGTGGGGTGGCAGAGCAAAGTCGTTCGTGTCGCGCAACGCCCGGGGCGCAGGAGCGTTAGACGGGCTGAGGGGCGCCGCCCCTCAGCGGTACCACTGGCCGGGTCCGCGGATCTGTGTCCGCGGTTCTGTGTCCGCTGATCCGTATCCGTTGGTCCATGTCTGCTGATCCGGGTCGGTTGACCCGTATCCGCTGACCCGGGTCGGCTGATCCGTTCTGCCGAGGAGTTTCGTCATGCTGCGCCGCCTCGCACTCTCCGCCGTCGCCTGTCTTTCCGCACTCGCCGCCGCCCCCGTCGCGTCCGCCGCCCCCGCCGGGCCTGTGCCGACCGCCGCCTCCGCCACCACCGGCGCGGTGCCCGTCCCCTTCCCGTACCCCGGGCACCGGCTTCCCGGTCCGCAGGTCCGTGACCGGCTCACCATCACCGTCTCCGACTCCGGCAGCCGCGCCGCCGACGGCACACGCCGACTGGACTGCGCACCGGCCGGGGGGACACACGCCTCGCCGCAGCGGGCCTGCGACCGGCTGGACCAGCTCGCCGCCGACAAGCGGTCGCCGTTCGCGCCCGTTCCCACCACCATGATGTGCACGATGCAGTACGGCGGTCCGGCCACCGCGCACATCACCGGAGTCTGGCGGGGACAGCCCGTCGACGCGACGTTCCGGCGGACGAACGGGTGCGAGATCGCCCGCTGGAACGCCCTCGAACCCGTGCTTCCCGACACCGTCGCCTGAGGCCGGCCGAGCCGTTCTTCCACACAACCTTGGTGAGAGCTCCCCCTCATCCGCCGCATGTCCGGAGCGCCTGCCTTTAGACTTCCAGCAGTGACACGCCAAGGCCCGAGAGGCAAGATGGGCCAGGTTGTCAGCAAGGTGCAGTAGTTCAGGGAGGAAGCGTCGTCGTGAGCAGCAGGCCATCCCGAGGCGCTGCTCGCCTCGCAGCCATACTTGACGCCCTCCCGGACGGGCTGTTGCTCGTCAATTGCAACGGAACGGTCGTCAACGCCAACTCCATCGCCCTCGACGCCTTCGAAACGCCGGGCACGGCGCTCGTCGGCCGGGGACTGCTCGATCTGCTGCCGGAGTTCGACTCGCGGCTGATTCCGGGCTCGATGCGGCGGCCCGAAGGCGCGGACGAGCAGGGCAGGACCAAGCCGACGCGGATGCTCGCGCGGCGTACCGACGGCGCCGAGTTCCCCGTCGAGGTGACCAGCGCGAACCTGGAGGACGGCCGGGAGGCCTACGACTCCTACGGTGGCGGATTCACCGGTGACGAGCTGCTGATGCTCGTCGTACGGGATCTGTCGGGCACCGTCGACACCGAGGCCGAACTGGCCCGTTCGCAGCGGCAGACCGAGATGATTCTGCGCGCGGCGTCCGAGGGCGTCGTGGGCACCGACACCGACGGGCGCGTCGTACTCGTCAACCCCTCCGTCGCGCAGATCCTCGGCTTCCGGGCGAGCGACCTCGGCGGCAGGGAGCTGCACCCGCTGGTGCAGCACTCCCGCGCCGACGGTGAGCCCTTCCCGTACGACGAGAGCGCCCTCGCCGACACGCTCAGGTCCGGGCGCAAGCACCGGGTGCGCGGGCAGGTGCTGTGGGCGAAGGACGGCAGCCCCGTACCGGTCGACCTGACCACGGCGCCGGTCCGGGACGGCGAGCAGCTCGTCGGCGCGGTGCTGACCTTCGCGGACCGCCGCCCTTACGAGAAGCAGGCGAAGCAGCACGCCGCCGAACTCCGGGCCAAGGACGAGCGGAACGCCGCCGCCGAGGCGCGGCACACGGACGAGCTCGCGGCCCGGGACGAGCAGCACGCGGCCGAGCTGTCGGCGCGGGCGGAGCAGTACGAGGCGCTCGAAGAGCGGCAGCAGCAGCTGACCGCCGTGCTCGGCGACGCGCTGCGCGGGCCGCTGGAGGAGCTCCGGGCCGAACTGGGCACGCTCGCCGCCGACCCGGCAGGTCAGTTGTGGCCCGAGGCCAACCAGATCCTGCACCATCTGGCCGCCGGTTACGCGCGGATGACCACGCTCGTCGACAGCGTGCTCGGCTTCCAGCGGCTCGCCGCCGGAACGGAGGAGCTGACCAGGACGAAGGTCATGCTCGACGCCGTGGTGGCAGCGGGTGTGGAGGGCGCGGTCGAGCTGATCGGCCCCGGCCGGGTGCAGTTCGCGGTGCACGCGCCGCCCATAGAGGCCGAGGTCGACGGGGGGCGGCTGGCGACCGCGCTCGCGCATCTGATCGCCGATGTGGCCGGCGTGGACGCCACGGGCAAGGCGCGGGTCGCCCCCGGCGGCGCCTATGTGGACTCGACGATCGTGGTGGCCGCCGCGCAGCGCGGCAAGGTCGTACGGATCGAGGTGCGCGGGCCGTTCGGCGGCGGCGACCCGGTGCACGAACCGATCGTGCGCGGGATCGTCCGGGCGCACGGTGGCGTGCTCCAGACCCATGAGGTGCCGGGGACGACCGGCAGTGCGTACGTTCTGGAGCTGCCCCTCGGGGGCGGTTCCGGGACGGTGGCTCCGGCCGCTGCGGCCTCCGACGCGTCGGAGGCAGACGGTCCGGCGCCCGACGGGACGAACCAGCCGAACGCCGCATCGGGCGGCGGGCGGCGACGGGGCAGGCGCTCGTCCACCGACGCGTTCCTGGATGGCGCCGGTGGCGACGGGGGCGCGAGCCCGGCAGACGCCACGGGTGCCGGTGCGCCGGAGCCGCCCACGGGGCGCCGCAGGGCGCGTCGTGGGGAAGCCGGTCCCGGTGCGGCTCCTGCGGCTCCTGCGTCTGCTGCGTCTGCACCTGTTCCTGTTCCTGTTCCTGCTCAGTCGTCGGCTCCTGCTCCGGGGGGCGCCGCGGGGACGGCTCAGGGTGCGGCCCGTACGGACGGGACGCACGCGGGCGCTTCCGGTGTGGGTCCTGCGGGAGCGGGCGCCGCGGGCGGACCGGCCGCAGGCCGTCCCGGCCCGGCGATTCCCGCGCAGGAGAACAGCGCCGGTGAGAGCGGGACGGGCCGCAGGCGCGGGCGGACGGAACCGGTGGACGGGGCCGCGGGCGCCGGCGGACTGCCGTCGGAGGGGTCCGTGGTGACCTCCGCCGAGAACGCCCGGGCGAGCGCGCCCGGTACGGGGCACGCACAGCGCGGGGCGACCGTACCGCCGCAGGGCGTACCGGCAGATGCGCCGGCGCCCTCCGGACGGCGTGCGCGGCGCCCCGAGGGCGTGCGCGAGATCGAGAACGCCCGCCCCGCCCTGGGACCCGCACCCGCCGCACCGCAGCCGGGGACCTCGGCACACGGTCAGCCGGGCCAGACACAGACACCGCCCCCCGGCCGCCGGGCACGCCGGGCTCTGGCAACCGCTTCAGCCGCGGCGGCGGAGGCCGAGCGCCCGCGTACGCCGTTCGCGCTTCCTCCCGCGGAAGCCGACCGCGTACAGGAACAGCCGCAAGCGGCGCCCGTGCCGGCCGACGGTTCGATGGGGCCGATCGGTTCGATGGGGCCGGGCGCTTCGGTGCCGGGCCGCCACGACTCCGTACGGACAGCCGGGCATTCCGGGACCGATCCGTTCGCGCCGCAGCACCATCCGGGGGCGAGCGAGGAGGTGGCGAAGGACGGCACGCTGTACGCGTCGCCCGAGGGCTGGCCCTCCGTCACCGAGCGGCCGGTCGCCGACAGGGGCGCGGGCCAGCCGCTGCCCGCCGAGGAGCCGGTCCCCGCCGACGGCACGCAGGGACGTGCCATAAGCGTGCGCACACTCGGCCAGGGCGTGCCGTTCGCCGAACAGATCGTTGCGCAGAACCAGCCGCACTCGCTGGGTTCCGGCCGGCGGCGCAAGCTCGCGGCCCCGCCGGAGGGCGAACGCCCCGAACCGGCCGCCCGGCCGCATCCGCAGACCACCGGGGAGCAGGGCGCACCGCAGCAGGGCGCACCGCAGCCGAATCACTCCCCGCAGGGGCACCAGCCGCAGGCTCGCCTCCCGCAGGGGCACGCGCCTCAGGGGGCGAACCAGCAGGCTCAGGCCCCCCAGCAGGCCCAGCAGGCTCAGGCCCCCCAGCTTCCCCAACAGGCGCAGAAGTCTCCGCAGTCGCTGCCCAAACAGCAGTCTCAGCAGCGTCTTTCGCCCCAGTCGGAGGGCCGTTCGTACGCCATAGGCGCCCCCGACGAGGGATCGGAAGGGCCCGAGCCGCTGGACGGCCCCGGTGGTGCCGTCGAGGTGTCCAACCGGCCTCAGCCGCAGCCCGTCGATGACGAGCTGCCTCCCGAGCCGCTCGACAACCCGCGCCGGCTGCTCGTCTGGCCCGCGCCCGACGTCTCCACCCAGCAGGCACTGAGCGACCGCGGTTACCGCCCGGTGATCGTGCACTCCCGGGAGGAGGTCGACGCCCAGATCGCCGCGTTCCCCGCAGCGCTCTTCGTCGACCCGCTGACCGGACCGATCACCCGTAAGGCGCTGCAGTCCCTGCGCCAGGCCGCGGTGGCGGCCGAGGTGCCCGTCCTCGTGACGGCGGGGCTCGGGCAGGCGACCCGGGAGACGGCCTACGGGGCCGATCCAGCCGTCCTGTTGAAGGCACTGGCCCCGCGCGACACCGAGCAGCACCCGTCGCGCGTCCTGCTGATCGAGCAGCACGAGGAGATCGCGCTCGCCCTGACGGAGACGCTGGAGCGGCGCGGTATGCAGGTGGCCCGGGCCGGTACGGACGCGGAGGCCGTCACCCTGGCCGCCCAGATGCGGCCGAACCTGGTGGTGATGGACCTGATGCAGGTGCGCCGCCGCCGGGCCGGGATCGTCGACTGGCTCCGCGCGAACGGACAGTTGAACCGCACCCCGCTGGTCGTCTACACGTCGGCCGGGATGGACGCGTCCGAACTGCCCGGACTCGCCTCGGGCGAGACCGTGCTGTTCCTGGCAGAACGCTCCACCAGCACCGAGGTCCAGGGCCGGATCGTCGACCTGCTGGCGAAGATCGGCACCAACTGAGACGGACGGAGCCGGTTCAGGCAGGGCCCCCGCCGGCCATGGACCGGGCCGGCCGGGGCAGAGGCAGGGGTCAGAGCTGGGTCGCGTCCAACTCGCCGTCCGCGTACTGCTTCCTGATCACCTTCTTGTCGAACTTCCCGACCGACGTCTTCGGCACGGACGGCACGATCGCCCACCGCTCCGGCAGCTGCCACTTGGCGACGGACTGGGCGAGGAAGGCCCTGAGCTCCTCGTACCCGACGCTCTCGCCCTCCTTCAGCACGACCGTCGCGAGTGGCCGTTCGCCCCACTTCTCGTCCGGTACGGCCACCACCGCGGCCTCGGCGACCGCAGGATGCGCCATGATCGCGTTCTCCAGGTCGACGCTCGAAATCCACTCTCCGCCGGACTTGATGACGTCCTTGGCGCGGTCGGTGAGCGTCAGGAAGCCGTCGGGGCTGATGACGCCGACATCGCCGGTCTTCAGCCAGCCGTCGGCGCTGAACTTGTCGGCGGGCCGGAAGTTCTCGCCGCCCGCGCCGCCGTAGTACGCACCGGCGATCCACGGCCCACGGACCTCCAGCTCGCCGGCCGACTCGCCGTCCCAGGGCAGGATGCCGCCGCCCGGTCCGGCCAGGCGTGCCTCGATGCCGACGGGAAAGCGGCCCTGCGTGACGCGGTAAGGCCACTCCTCCTCCGGGGTCAGCCCGGCGGGCGGGTTGGACGTCGTCCCCAGCGGCGAGGTCTCCGTCATGCCCCAGGCGTGGCAGAGCCGGACCCCCAGCTTGTCGTACGCCTCCATCAGCGCGGGCGGGCAGGCCGCGCCGCCGATGGTGACCCTCTTCATCGAGCTCAGGTCGCGTGGATGGGCGGTCACCTCGGCCAGCAGCCCCTGCCAGATGGTGGGCACGGCCGCGGCGTGCGTCGGCTTCTCCTGCTCGATCATCTCGGCGAGCGGCGCGGGCTGCAGGAAACGGTCGGGCATCAGCATGTTGATGCCCGACATGAAGGTCGCGTGCGGCAGACCCCAGGCGTTGACATGAAACTGCGGCACGACCACGAGCGTCGTGTCCTGGTCGGTGAGCCCCATCGACTGCGCCGAGTTGACCTGCATGGAGTGCAGGTAGATCGAGCGGTGCGAGTAGACGACGCCCTTGGGCTCGCCGGTGGTGCCCGAGGTGTAGCAGAGGGCGGCGGCCTGTCGTTCGTCGATCTCGGGCCAGTCGAATGTCGTGGGGCGGTCCGCGATCAGTTCCTCGTACTCGTGCACGGCCGCTGTGGCCCCGGCGAGCAGCGAGCGGTCGCCCGGGCCGCTCACCACCACGTGCTCGACGGTCGGCAGGTCCGGCAGCAGGGGCGCGAGGAGGGGCAGCAGTGAGCCGTTGACGATGATCACGCGGTCGGCCGCGTGGTTGACGATCCAGATCAGCTGCTCGGCGGGGAGCCGGATGTTGAGGGTGTGCAGAACGGCGCCCATGGACGGGACGGCGAAGTACGCCTCCACGTGCTCGGCGTTGTTCCACATCAACGTCCCCACCACACTTCCCTCGGTTACTCCGAGGTCGTCGCGCAGGGCGTTGGCGAGCTGGACCGCGCGGGTACCCGCCTCGCGGAAGGAACGGCGCTGCGGGTGCTGACTGTCGCCGGTCCAGGTGGTGATGTGAGAGTCCCCGTGCACCAGAGTCCCGTGCACCAGCATGCGGGTCACTGTCAGCGGTACGTCCTGCATCGTGCTCAGCACGGCGTCCTCCTGGTGGGGCAGCGTTGCCTACGCCTGAGTAATGTGCCGCAATTCTGCGCACATACCACTCGGTATGTCACTACCCGTCCTCAGGAAATCCGCTGACATGGGCCGGCTCAGCAGACGGAGTCAGCAGGCGGACTCAGCAGACGGGGGACAGCTCCGGGTCCTCGCGCAGCTTGCCGAGGGCTCGGGAGACCGCGCTCTTGACCGTACCGATCGAGACCCCGAGCACCTCGGCGGTCTGCTGCTCGCTGAGGTCCTCGTAGTAGCGGAGCACCAGCATGGCCCGCTGCCGGTCGGGGAGCTTCATCACCGCGTGCCACATCGCGTCACGCAGCGCCTGCTGCTCGGCGGCATCGGGCGCGGGCGCGGTCCCCGGCTCGGGCAGGTCGTCGCAGGCGAACTCGTCGACCTTGCGCTTGCGCCACTGCGACGTGCGGGTGTTCAGCAGCGCCCGCCGGACATAACCGTCCAGCGCGCGATGGTCCTCGATCCGCTCCCACGCGACATAGGTCTTGGTCAGCGCGGTCTGCAGCAGATCCTCGGCATCACTCGGATTGGCGGTCAGCGAACGGGCGGTACGCAGCAGAACGGGCCCCCGGGCGCGCATGTAGGTGGCGAACGACGAGTACGGCGTCGCCACCTTCGCTGCGCTGGTACAGACTGGCGTGGTCATAGCTCCACGCTAGGAGCCGAACCACCGTGAGCAGATCGCCCAGAGGTGCCGAAGGCGAATCCCCCTCAGGTTGTAGGAGGGGTGGTACCTCCACCTCCTGAAGGTGGAGGACGGGCTCCCCTCGTCGGGGTTCCGGTGCCGGACCGGGGGAGGATTCCGGGGAGGGCACCGGGTGAGGCACCGGGGAAAAGCAGTCCGGTCCGGCAGGTGCGCTAGTCGGCGATGCGGGCCACCGGGGCGTCGACCCGGTTCCGGTCGATGTTGAGTTCCTGGCCGCCGTGCTCCTCCGTCACATCACCCGCGTACTGGTGGATCCGCAGATGCGGCGACCAGTCCTGGCTCCGGAGGGACGACTCCCCGGTCACCGAGGGTTTGCCGTTCCAGCGGGCGAACCACATCACCGATGGCAGGTCCGACGTACCCGCCCTGCGCTCCGCCCCGAGCTGCGCCACCCCGGAGTCCGAGCTGCTGTAGAAGCCGGAGACGTAGCCGAGGCGGGCCACCTCGCGGTCCCAGGAGCGGATGTAGGAGAGGGTCGTGTCGGCGCAGTCGCCGTCGCTCTGGTCGTACGCCTCCATGTCCAGATAGAGCGGCGAGCCCTTCACCATGCCGAGCGCCCCGGCCCGCTCGACCGCGTCGTGTGCCTCGTCCGCTCCCTGGCCGGCCGGGTCGGAGCCGATCGTGACCTTCCGTTTGCCCTCGGCCGCCACACACGGCGACTGCGAGCCGACGTACACCGGAAGGACCTTCCAGCCCATCCCGTACACGCTCGACACCCAGCTCTTGCTGAGCTCGGGCTGGTTCGGACAGCCCCGGCCCCGGCCCCCGTAGTAGACGCCGATGCTCCGGTACGGGGACGACTTCCAGGCACGCATCGTGTCCAGGGACGGGGTGACGCAGGTGTCGAACCCATAGCCGTCGAACCGGTCGGTGTCGGCGGCGACAGCCGACGCCGGGGTCACGGCACCCCTCTCACCGGTCCGGGCACCGCTCTGGGCGCCGGCCCGGGTGCCGGTTGCCCGACCGGCCTGCGTGCCGGGTGGGGGAGCGGTGACGTCCGGTGCGGCGTCCGCGACCGGAGCCGCGAGCAGCAGGAGGGCGGCCGCGCCGAGAAGATGGGACAAGAACATCTTTTGTCGTTGCATAGGGCGCAGTGAACGGCCCGCCGGCCCGGACCGCCCAGGACCCACGCCGCAGTGTCAGCCGTCCGTGCCGAGGATGAGCCCGGATGTGGGTACGCCGGTACCCGCGGTGACGAGGGTCGTGGCCGCACCGGGTATCTGGTTCACCGAGGTGCCGCGCACCTGCCGTACGCCTTCCGCTATGCCGTTCATGCCGTGCAGATACGCCTCCCCCAACTGGCCGCCATGGGTGTTCAGCGGGAGCGCGTCCTCCGCGACGAAGGACGCCGCCTCGCCCGGGGAGCAGAAGCCGAACTCCTCCAGTTGCATCAGCACGAACGGAGTGAAGTGGTCGTAGAGGATGCCCACGTCGATGTCGGACGGCCGCAGACCGGACGTCTGCCAGAGCTGCCGGGCCACCACGTTCATCTCGGGCAGCCCGCTGAGATCGTCCCGGTAGAAACTGGTCATCTGCTCCTGTGCCCGGCCCGCCCCCTGCGCCGCAGCAACGATCACCGCCGGCGGACGGCGCAGATCACGGGCGCGCTCGGCGCTGGTGACGACGATCGCCTGTCCCCCATCGGTCTCCTGGCAGCAGTCGAGCAGCCGCAGCGGCTCCACGATCCACCGCGAGGCGGCGTGATCGGCGAGGGTGATCGGCTTCTCGTAGAAGTACGCCGCAGGGTTGCGCGCCGCATACCGGCGGTCGGTCACCGCGACATGACCGAACGCCTCCGACGAGAGGCCGTACGTGTGCAGATACCGCTGGGCGGCCATCGCCACCCAGGAGGCGGGCGTGAGCAGCCCGAACGGCAGTGCCCAGCCGAGCGCCGCCCCCTCGGCCGACGGCTCCCTGTGCTGGACCCCCGAGCCGAACCTCCGCCCGGAGCGCTCGTTGAATGCCCGGTAGCAGACGACCACGTCCGCCACTCCGGCAGCGACGGCGAGCGCGGCCTGCTGCACCGTGGCACAGGCGGCGCCGCCGCCATAGTGGATGCGGGAGAAGAAGGAGAGTTCCCCGATCCCGGCGGCCTGGGCGACCGTGATCTCGGGGCTGGTGTCCATGGTGAAGGTGACCAGACCGTCCACGTCGGCGGGGGTGAGACCCGCGTCGTCGAGGGCCGCATGGACCGCTTCCACGGCGAGTTTGAGCTCGCTGCGTCCGGAGTCCTTCGAGAACTCGGTCGCACCGATGCCGGCGATGGCGGCCTTCCCGCCGAGCGAGTCGGGCCTGCTCCTGCTCACGCGGCCACCCCGCTCCCGGAATCCGCACCGGAGCCGGTGGTGGGACCGGTGGTGAGGCCGGAGCCGGAGCTGGCGGTGGGGCCGGTACTCACGGCATCGCACCCATCCGCAGCCTCTTCCGCGCTCGTGCTCCCCTCCGCACCCGAAGCTGTGACGGTCACGCTGCCTGTGACATGGCGGCCCTTCCCGTTGGTGCCGACGATCCGAACCTCCGCTTCGTCCCCCTCCACCGCAGTGACCGTGCCCGTCAACACCATGGTGTCTCCCGGATAGTTGGGAGCCCCGAGCCGGATCGCGACCTTGCGCAGCTTGTATCCGGGGCCGAAATGGTCGGTGATGTATCTGCCGACCAGTCCGTTGGTCGTGAGGATGTTCATGAAGATGTCCGGGGAGCCCTTCTCCCTCGCGGCCTCGGCATCGTGGTGGACGTCCTGGTAGTCGCGGGAGGCGACCGCGCCCGCGACGATCAGCGTGCGGGTGATCGGGATCTCCAACGGCGCCAGTTCATCGCCGACTCTCATACCGGCTCCTCCATCTCTGCGGTTCCCGCGTCACCGTCCACCAGCAACGTGCCCAACTCGTCCAGCACTTCGCTGCCGCAGCCCAGATACGCGTCGAGCTGCCGCCCCCATAGGAAGTGCCGGTGCACCGGATGTTCGAGGTCGGATCCCAGCCCACCGTGCAGATGCTGGCCCGCGTGCACGACCCGCTTGCCCGCCTCCGACGCCCACCACGCCGCGTTGAGCGCATGGGTGGCGAACGGCAGTCCCTCGTCGTGCCGCCAGGCCGCCTCGTACGCCGTGACCCGTATCGCCTCGGTGTCCATGTACGCGTCCGCCGCCCGCAGCAGCACCCCCTGGTTGGTGGAGAGCGGCCGCCCGAACTGCTCCCGCTCCGAGGTGTACGAGACGGCCCGCGCGAGCGAACCCGCGCAGACACCAGCCTGGAGCCCCGCGAACGCGATCCGCGCCACGGCCAGCACCTGCTGATACGCGCCCGGACCGCCCAGCGCCTCGGCCGGCGTACCGGACAGGGTCAGCCGTCCTCCCGACCAGGGCGCGGTGCTCTCCACCCGGTCTGTCCGCGCGTCCGCCACCCGTACCAGCCAGAGCCCGAGATCCTGGTCGGCGACCAGGACCAGAGTGGCGTCCCGCAGCCACGGCACGAACGGCACGATCCCGCTCAGCCTGCCGTCCGCATCGGCCCGTACGCCTCCCCGTGCCGGGAACGCACCCGTCGCGACCGCCGTTCCCTCCCGCAGCCCGGGCAGCAGTCTCCCGCGCTGCTCGTCCGTGCCATGGGCGGTGACCGCCAGCAGCCCGTACACACAGGTCGCGGTGAAGGGGACCTGGGCCGTGGACCGGCCCTGCTCCTCCAGGAGCAGCACCAGGCCGAGCAACCCCGTCTCCTCGGCCGCGGCCACCAGCCCCGCCGCGCCCAGCGCCTTCCACAACTCGGCGTCCGTCCCGGTGCCGGCCGCTGTCAGCCGCTCGTGCGTGGCCAGGTCCGAGAAGATCCGTGCGGCCAGGTCCCGTGCGGCTTCCTGCTCCTCCGTCGGTGTGAAGTCCATGTCAGCCCCCGCCTCCCCTGAACACCGGCAGCTCCACGTCCTCCTCCACCCGCAGGAATTCAAGGCTCACGGGCAGACCGACCCGCACCTTGTCGTACGGCACTCCGATCACGTTGCTCACCATGCGCACCCCCTCGGCCAGCTCGATCAGGCCCACCGCATAGGGCGGATCGAAGGCCGGAAAGGCCGGATGGTGCATGACCACGTACGAGTAGACCGTCCCGGCCCCGCTCGCCGCGATCGTGTCCCACTGGGGCGACCCGCACGCGTTGCAGCCCGGCAGCCAGGGAAACCGCAGCGCCGAACAGGACGTGCACCGCTGGATCAGCAGCTGGTGGCGGGCCACTCCGTCCCAGAACCCGGCATTGTCCCGGTTGACCACCGGGCGCGGCCGCCTCGCCCCCGGCCGCCCCGCCCGCGCGCCCTTCGCCCCGCCCGTCGTCCCGCCCGGGGCCGCGCCGTCGGCCGTACGACCAGAATCAGAAGCGACCGTGCTGCGGGACCCGGTGGCAGCCGTGCCGCCGGACTCGGCGCCGACCTCAGCCGGTGTCCTCGCCCCCGCCGCAGGCGCGTACTTGAGGATCCGGAAGCGGTGCGTCCCCGCCAGCTGGCCCTCGCCCCGGACGTCCATCCGTGTGGTGACGAAATACCCGGTCCCCAACGCGGTCTTCTTGCGCTCGGAGACCGACTCGATCACCGCGTCGAAGGTGATCCGGTCGCCGGGCCGCAGATCCCGCAGATACTCCTGTTCGCAGTCGGTCGCCACGACCGCCGTGCAGCCCGCACCGTCCAGCAGGGCGAAGAGCTCGTCGTAGGCGGCGGTCCTGCCCGTATGCCCCGAGAGCCCTCCCATCGTCCACGCCTGGAGCATGGTGGGCGGCGCGACAGCCGGATAGGCCGGGCTCACGTCCCCCATCGCCTCGCACCAGTGCCTGATCATCGCCTCGTTGACCGTGTCCTTGCCCACTCCCGAGGTCGCGGCCGGTCGCCCCTCGTACGCCTTCAGCCGCTCGTACAGCCGATCCCTGCCGCTCGGCTCCGCACGGCTGACCGCCCCACCGCTGACCGCACCGGCGTTCACCACACCGCCGCTGACCGCACCGCCGTTCACCGTCCCGTCCCTCACCACCTCACCGCTCACCTCTTCCGGCTCCTCATCCCGAGTCGCATCGTCGCGACGATCTCCCGCTGCACCTCGCTCACCCCGCCCCCGAATGTGTTGATCTGCGCCGCCCGGTTCATCCGCTCCAGCTCCCCGTCCCCGAAAGCCCCCGGAGCCCCCGCCCGGATCAGCGCCGTCTCCCCCGCAATTTCCTGACACATTCGATACACCTCTACGGCGCTCTCGGTTCCCAGAAACTTGACCCCACTTGCGTCGCCCGGCGCGAGAGTCCCGGCTCCGACGTCCCCGACCAGCCGCCAGTTGAGCAATCTGACGGCCGCGAGCCGGGCGTGCACCTCCGCGAGCCGCGCCCTGATCCACGCGCGGTCGGCCGGTCGTACGCCGGTCTCCGGGTCGGGTGTGCGGGCGTACGCCAGGACCTCCGCATAGCAGTCCTCCGCCTGCATACCGATCGCGGCCAGCGCCACCCGCTCATGGTTGAGCTGGTTGGTGATCAGCTTCCAGCCCGCGTTCTCGGCGCCGACCAGGTTCCCCGCAGGCACCCGGATCCCGTCGTAGTACGTGGCGGTCGTGGTCTGGCCGCCCACCGTCTCGATCGGGGTCCACGAGAAGCCGGGGGCGTCCGTCGGCACCAGCACGATCGAAATACCGCGGTGCTTGGGCGCATCCGGATCAGTCCGGCAGGCGAGCCAGATCCAGTCGGCGTTCTGGGCGTTGGACGTGAAGACCTTCTGCCCGTCGATCACCCACGTGTCGCCGTCCCGCACCGCGCGCGTGCGCAGCGAGGCGAGATCAGTACCGGCCGACGGCTCGCTGTAGCCGATCGCGAAGACGACGTCGCCGGACAGAATGCGCGGCAGGAAGTAGTCCTTCTGCTCCGGCGTCCCGTACTTCATCAGCGTCGGGCCGACGGTGTTCAGCGTGACCATCGAGACGGGCACACCCGCGCGGTACGCCTCGTCGAAGAAGACGAACTGCTCATCGGGGCCGCGCCCCCTGCCTCCGTACTCGACGGGCCAGCCCAGCCCCAGCATCCCGTCGGCTCCGACGCGTCGCAGCAGCGCCCGCTGTTCCGCGGCGTGTGCGCCGGGGCCCGGAGGGGGGTCACCCCCGGCTCCCGGCCCTTGTCGCATCACTTCACTGAAATAGGCACGGAGTTCGGCACGGAGTTCCAACTGCCTCTCCGTCGGGGCGAGGTGCACGTCGGCGGCCTCCCTGGCATCCGGATCAGGGTTTCTGACTGTCCGTCAGATACAGGTCGGGTGTCAAGACCGGAGCCCGGCCCCAACTGCCGCAGCAGCACGCAGAAAACCGCCCGGGCGGCGATGCCTCAGCACCGTCGCCCGGACGTTCACTCACCCTGTGCAGTACGCGTGCGGTTCCCGCACGACCCCCACGATCCCGACCCCCATCGGGCCGGATGTCACCAGAGCCGCGTGAAGTTCACCGTGTAGTGGGCCTGGTCGATCGAGGTGAACGCCGAGCCGTTCACACTCGCCGTGCTGTTCTGGTTCGACGCGCCGGAGCCAGTGGCAACCTGCTGCGTGGTGGTCGAGTTGCCGTTGTTGTTGTGCCCGACGCCACTGCCGACGACCCCGGCAACACTGGCGTTGGATCCGCTGCCCGCGACAGCACCGTTGTCCGCGGTTGCCACACCTGTGAAGAGGGCCGCTGCCAGCGGCAGGGCGGCGACGGCGGCAAGGACGCGAACGGTACGGATGTGTGCCATGTCATTTCCTCCAGGAACCAGAAGTGCGGCTGTTTCCGGGGCAGTTGGCCGACCGCCCCGGCGAAGTGATTCACGACTGTCGCGAGATCAGAGTTGCCCACCAGACCCCCGCCGAACCAGCCTGGAAGCCCTGATTCCCTCGCAAGCGTGACGTTAAGTCGATAAACCCCCATCACGACACGAACCTGCGCAGCGACCGCTGCCCACCCGGAGAACCCGGGCGCCCCAGGAGGTGAAGCGTTCCTGCACTTCTTCCGGGCGGGGCGCGAAAGAGCTTTCCGCCCCACTTTCCCTATTCGAACACATGCACGATAATGAACACATGGCCGCCATCGACAGGCACGACGCCACCCTGGCCCTCGCCCACGCGCTCTCCGCCGCCGAGCTCGGGCTCCCCGTCATCCCCCTGTCCCGCACCAAGCTCCCGGCGATCCCCTCGCCGCATCACGGGGAAGCCGGCCCGGTCCGCTGTCGCGGCGCCTGTGGCCGTACGGGACACGGCGTCCACGACGCCACGGCCGACCCCGCAGCCGTGCGCGCGCTGTTCGCCGCCGCCCCCTGGGCCACCGGTTACGGCATCGCCTGCGGCCGGCCGCCGCACCATCTGATCGGCATCGACCTCGACACCAAGGCGGAGACCGACTCCACGGCCGCTCTGCAACGCCTCGCGCTCAAGCATCTGTTCACGATCCCGGAAACCGTCACCGTGCTCACCCCGAGCGGCGGCAGCCATCTCTGGCTGACCGGACCACCCGACAGGGTCGTCCCCAACTCGGTGAGCCGGCTCGCTCCCGGCATCGACATCCGGGGCGCCGGTGGTTATCTCGTGGGGCCCGGTTCACTCACGGCCCACGGTGTCTACCGCCTCGCTCCCGGCACGGCACATCTGACGCCCGCGCCCTGTCCTCGTGCTCTGCTCCGTCTGCTCACGCCTCCTGAGCGTTCCCCGTACTCCACCGGCCGGCCCGCTCAGGGCCATGGCCTGGTGCACTTCGTACTCGCCGCCCATGAGGGGCAGCGCAACACCCGTCTGTTCTGGGCCGCCTGCCGCGCCTACGAGAACGGTTTCGGCGACCAACTCGCCGACCGGCTCACCCGTGCGGCTGTCCGTACCGGACTCACCGAGCATGAAGCCCGTGCCACCATCGCCTCGGCAGCCCGCCTGACGATGCCCGCACCGCGATCGGTGCGGCCTGCTTGATCGGTGTGGCCTGCGCGACCTGCGTGGCCTGCTTGCTCCGTGCGGTCCTTGCGACCTGTGCGGTGCACGTGGTCTTTGCGGCCTGCATGGCCTGCGTGACTCATGCGGTGCCCGTGGTCCCTGCGGTCTGCATGGCCTGTGCGATCCATGCGGTCCGCGCGATCTGTGCGGCCTTCGAGTCGATCCGTGCGGTCCCGGGAGCCTGTGCGGCTGGTTCGGACCCACAGCATCGGTCGCACGATCAGGCCGGCTGAAGAACCGCTTCGCCGACCGCGGCGTCCGCGACCGCTTCATCCGACGAGGCGTCGGTGTCGAGCGGGAGGTGCCGCGTGCTGGGCGTGGACCCGTGTGCTTCGGCGCGGATGCGCTGCTTGATGGTCGGGGGCAGCGCACGGTCCTTGGGCAGCGCCCACCAGGCGACCTGCGCCGGTTCGACGGTGACCGGAGCCGATACCGGAGTCGATCCCGGGGTCGATGCCGGAGCCGGAGCCGGAGCCGGTGCCGCGGCATCCGGAGCCGTTCGCACGGCGGGAACGCCCGTCGTACGGACAGTGCGGCCCGTCAGGCCGGCGGGAACCGGGGCGGCGGCACCGGCGGGTACGGCAGCGGCGGCGCGAGTAGAAGTGGAGAATCCGAGCATCGCGACGAGCGCGAAGAACGCGGTGGTGAAGGCGGCCCACACCTTCTTGGCCTGGCTGGTCATGACGACCCCTCATTTCTGTGCTCTACCGCAGTTTTTACGGTGGGACGTTCTACGTACTTTTCACATCATGCGGATGGGGTCGGGACAGATAGGGATCAACGCACAGAAAGTGGTGTTCTTCCGATGAACACCACCCGGTTGGCCCCTCCCGGCTGGGCGGATTCCCGTTGACGGGTTCCGATGGGACGTCAGATGAGTGCGCGTCAGGTGAAGGAGCGTCATGTCCCAGGCAACGGATCCCGGCCCCAGGAGGCGCCGCCTGCGCCCCCGCAGGAAGGCCACCCGCGCGGTGCTCGCGGCCCTTCTGGTCTGCGTCGGAGCCCTCGGCTGGTCCGTCGGCGGGGCCCTGACCTACCCGGGCGACGACAGCACGGCTGCACGGCTCGCGGGCTGGGCCCGCGAGCACTCGCTGGGCGTCGTGGTCGACAAACTGGAGAACGTCAGGTACGACCTCGACCCACCGAAGGTCGGCGGCGCCCTGTCGGCCGACGCCCAGGCCCGTATGAACCAGACCGCCGCCGCCCAGGCGCCCCCGCACGGCACCCACCCCGAGGTACCGCTGCGCGCCCCGATGCACCCGCTCGTCTCACCGGCGCTCAAGGGCGAGGGCGTCTACCGCACGCTGGCCAGCGACAGCAAGGGACGGCCGATCGTGCAGGGGACATACGTGCGGCCCGACGCGGAGCACACGTCGTACGAATCGGCCGTGGCCTGGATCAGCACGAAGAACGCCCGCTTCCAGCTCCACCCGGGCGTGCGGGAACCCGGCGGCAGCTTCTCGGTCCCGCCGAACGTCCCCAAGGGGCAGCGCACCGGACTCGTCGCCACCTGGAACGGCGGCTTCAAGGTCTCCGACGGTGGCTCCAACGGCGGCTTCTACCTCAACGGCCGAACCGTGGGATCGCTCCGCGACGGCGCGGCCTCCGAGGTCTTCTACCGCGACGGCTCGATGAAGCTCGGCGTCTGGGGCCGCGACGTGCGGATGACACCGGACGTCGTCGGCGTACGCCAGTGCCTGGAGCTGATGGTCGACGGCGGGAAGGTCGTCCCGGACATCGACAACGACTCCAAGTGGGGCGCCACCGACCAGAGCAAAATGTTCGTGGAACGCTCGGGCGTGGGCGTCACCGCCAAGGGTGACGTGATCATGGTGGTCGGCCAGGCGCTCACGGCCCACACGCTCGCGGACCTGATGCAGCGCGCCGGAGCGGTACGCGCGATGCCGCTGGACATGAACCGGGCCTGGCCGTCCTTCATGAGCTACGACGGCAGGACCGACCCCGCCGACCCGAAGCCGACCAACATCCTGGACTTCGAGAACCCGCCGGACCGTTACTACAACCAGGCGACGCGGGACTTCGTGGCGGTGTACGCGCGCTGAAAGCGGAAGGGGCACTTCCCCATCGGAGGAACGGCGACGCGGAGAAACGGCGACGCGGAGACGCGGAGACGCCGAGATGCCCCTTCCGGTCAGCACCCGCGTGGCGCCCCTGTCCCGGCGTCCGGCCCTCTGCCCCGCGACACCGCTGTGGACTCCGTTCTTGTCCCGCTTGTTCCCCCTCGTGCCGCTACCCCGCCGCTTCCTCGTCCTTTCGCTCAACAGCCTCATCGGCCGCGCCACCGGGGACGGCACGCTGGACGGTGTCGTCCAGTACTTCATCCACCGCTCTCTGGGCGACGACGGATGGGGCGCTCCCCACACTTGCGGCGAAGGCGGCCCCGTCCCTTTCCGCCTTCTGCTCGGAGTTCTGGTTGGGGTCGGTGACGGTGACCCCGGCACTGTTGGTGTCGCCCGTCTCGCGGGTGCCCTTGAGATTCTCGCTGACGTGACCGAGTTCGTGGCCCATGAGCGACATGTTCCCCAGGGCCTCCGGAGGCAGGAAGATGTGAGTGCCGACCGTCATGGCCTGAGCCCCCATCGCCGTAGTGGCACGCTGAGCCACCGGGCCGTCGTGGAGGCGGGCGGAGGAGAGGTCGTTCTGGTAGAACGACTCCGCCTCCTTGCGCAGCGGTGCGGGCAGCGGACGACTCGTGGAGGACATGGCGGCATTGAGCAGGCCCAGTTGTTCAGCCGGCCCGGTGTCCTGCGTGCCTTCGTGACCGCAGCCGGCACCGTGAGCGTGCTGCTCCTCCTGAAGGGAGCGGGCGACGGCATGGCCGCTCGCGGACCGCTGCACCTGGGCCCCCTCCGGCTGATGAGCGCACCCGGGGCCGTGCTGGTGCCGATCCTCTGCCGCCGGGTGACCGGCCTGACGGAGCATCTGGACGACTGCAGCATTTCCGACCCTGCGCTGCAGGCCGAGGATCCCCGGAAGAGCCGGTCGGGCGGAAGCTGCACGCTCACGTTGGGACGTGGGGTTTTTCCCGGCTTTCCGGTCTGCTTCCCGGTTTGAGGCCATGTTCATTCCTTCAGGATCGAGGCAAGCCAACCAGCCTTCACTCTTACTCGGAGAACCGAGAAGATTCCAGGGACACAGGGGCAGACTCGGTGACCGAACGGACACAGAACATGCGGAACGCCTGCCGGGCCCGGTCGACGTCGGTACCGGCGGGCAGCGCCGGACCGGCAGCGCCAACGAGTAAGGCCCCCGACCGAGTTACCGGTCAGGGGCCTTCCGTACACCTGCAAGCGGTGGGTGTGGGATTTGAACCCACGGTGACTCTCGCCACGACGGTTTTCAAGACCGTTCCCTTAGGCCGCTCGGGCAACCCACCCCGCACCACCCCGCCGGGGTGGTGCGGGAACCAGACTAGCGCGTCAGCTGTCGCCCTTGCGCTGGCCCAGGGTGACCTCGACCGAGTGCTCCTTGCCGTCGCGCTTGTAGGTGAGCTGGACCTTGTCGCCCGGCTTGTGCGTCCAGATCGTGCCGATCAGGGTCGGGCCGCTGTCGATCGCCGTGCCGTCCAGCTTGGTGATCACATCGCCGGGCTTGAGGCCGGCCTTGGCCGCGGGGCCGTTGGGCGTGACCGAGTCCGTGCCGCTCGCACCCTGGTCGGAGATCTTGGCGCCGTTGCCCTGCTCGTCCATGGCGACCGTGGCACCGATCACCGGGTAGACCGGCTGGCCGGTCTTGATCAGCTGCTGGGCGACGTTCTTCGCCTGGCTGATCGGGATGGCGAAGCCCAGGCCGATCGAGCCCGCCTGCGAATCGCCGCCGCCGAGGCTGCCGCTGCTGGCCGACTGGATGGCCGAGTTGATGCCGATGACCGCACCGCGGTCGTCGAGCAGGGGGCCGCCCGAGTTGCCCGGGTTGATCGAGGCGTCGGTCTGCAGGGCGCTCATGTACGAGGCCTTGCTGCCCGAACCGTCACCCGAGGCGACCGGGCGGTTCTTCGCGCTGATGATGCCGGTCGTCACCGTGTTGGACAGACCGAACGGCGCACCGATCGCGATCGTCGAGTCGCCGACGGCCACCTGGTCGGAGTTGCCCAGCGCGAGCGGGGTCAGCCCGGAGGGAGCGTTCTTGAGCTTGACCACGGCCACGTCGTAGCCCTGCGCCCGGCCGACCACCTCGGCGTCGTACTTCTTGCCGTTGGAGAACGTCGCCGTCAGGGTGCCCCCGTCGGCCGCCTCCGCCACCACGTGGTTGTTGGTGAGGATGTGGCCCTGGGTGTCATAGATGAAGCCGGTGCCGGTGCCACCGTCGCCGTTGCCGCTCTTCGCCTCTATGGTCACCACACTCGGCAGCGCCTTGGCGGCGATCCCCGCCACGGTGTTCGGCGAGCGCTTGACCTCCTGCGCCTTGCCGGGAGCCGACACGGTCGTCGAGCCCGTGGCGTTGTCGCTGTGCTCGGCGGCGAAGTACCCGATGCCGCCACCGATACCGCCCGCGACCAGCGCCGCGACGACCACCGCGGCGATGAGACCGCCCGCGCGCTTCTTCGGCGCGGCGGGCGGAGCCGGTACGGGCGCACCCCATACGGGGCCGCCGCCGTTCCCGTATCCGCCGTTGCCGCCGCCCCCGTACGCCGGGAGGGACGGCGGCGGGGGCCAGCCGGCGTCCGCGGCCCGGACGGGTTCGGGCGTGCTGGTGGGCACCGGCCCGGGGAGCTGCGCAGTGGCTTCGGTGGCGGAAGCGGGCGTGCCCTCAGGAGCGGCAACCGGCACGGGAGGTGCGGACGGGGCGGGTGGTGCGGTCTCGGCCGCCGTGCCCTCGGTGCCCTCGTTCTCGGTGCTCACAGCTCTTTCTCCTCGGTTCCACGTCGTCTCGGTCAGAGTCCCGCTGTGCAAGTGTCTGCGGACAGCTTTTCCCACAGCACGTCGGGGCACTGTAAGCGGGAGCTGTGCATCTTCGTCTTCTCAGTGGGTTGTCCTACTGGGGTGTCCCCACTGAACTTCTCCCCGCCCCCTTCCCGCACATCCTTTATTTCGGATGAGAAGGATGAGAAGGGGTGAAGGGGTGAGACGCCTGCACCTTCACACACCTGCCCGTACCCTTCTGCGTTCGCCTACCCCGCAGCGGTGGCACCATGACGCGGTGACCCACGTACGACAGCACAGCATCCAGGTCGTCGCTCACCGAGGAGCGTCCGAGGACGCTCCCGAGCACACCCTCGCCGCGTACACGCGTGCCATCGAGGACGGCGCCGACGCCCTCGAATGCGATGTGCGGCTCACCGCGGACGGCCATCTCGTCTGTGTGCACGACCGCCGGGTGAACCGCACGTCCGACGGCCGCGGCGCGGTCTCCGCCCTGGAGCTGTCCGATCTCGCCGCCCTCGACTTCGGGTCCTGGCGGGACTGGAAGGACCCGGAGGAGTCCCCGGACTGGGACCGCGAGAGTACGTCCGTACTCACCCTGGACCGGCTCCTGGAGCTGGTCGCCGACTCGGGCCGCCGGGTGGAGCTGGCCATCGAGACCAAGCACCCCACCCGGTGGGCGGGCCAGGTCGAGGAGAAGCTGCTCGCGTCACTGGCCCGTTTCGGTCTGGACTCGCCGTCGCCGGGTGATTCGTCGCCCGTGCGGATCATGAGCTTCTCGGCCCGTTCGCTGCACCGGGTCGCCGCCGCCGCGCCCGCCATCCCCACCGTCTACCTGCTGCAGTTCCTCTCACCGCGGCTGCGTGACGGCCGGCTGCCCGCCGGCGCCGGGATCGCCGGCCCCGGCATGCGGATCGTGCGCAGCCACCCCGGCTACGTCGAAAGGCTGCACCGGGCCGGACACCAGGTGCATGTGTGGACGGTGAACGAGCCCGAGGACGTCGCGCTCTGCGCCGAACTGGGCGTGGACGCAATCATCACGAACCGTCCGAAACAGGTCCTGTCCCAACTGGGTCGCTCTTAGGGGCGATTAGTCCTCATTAGCCGCCTGTAGCTCATTAGTCGCTTTCAATCCGGTTCAATCCCGATTAATGCGGTCACAGGGAGTGCACCGGCGCGTTCGGTCCGTATTCGAGCACGTCGAGTGCGTCACCGGGCCCCCTTTGGCCGGTTTCCGGTCCAGTGCACCGGGGCATCCAATCGGTGGCGTGGGGGCAAAGGAGGTCTCGGGGGTGGCGTTGGTGGTGGCACAGGAAGTGCCCGCGTCGTCGAGCATGGCCGTACCCCATGGCCCTGCGGGCGTGGGGGAAGCGAGACACCGGATGCGCGATCAGCTGCGCAGGACCGGAGTGTCCGACTCGGTCGTCGACGACGCCGTACTGATCCTTTCCGAACTGCTCAGCAACGCCTGCCGGCACGGCAGGCCGCTGGGCCGGACAGAGATCGGCGACGGTGACGTTCGCGCCGCTTGGCACGTGGACAAGGCAGGCAGACTGACCGTGGAAGTGACGGACGGGGGCGGTCCGACCCGACCGGTTCCGGCCACTCCCTCGGTCACGGCACGGGGCGGCCGCGGACTCAACATCATCAGTGCGCTGGCCCAGGAGTGGGGCGTACGGGACGACGCGTCGGGCGAAGTGACCGTCTGGGTGCTCGTCACCGGGGCCCGTCGCGAGGACTTCACCGCGGGCGGACCCGCCGCCGGGCCGGACTTCCCGGCACCCGCCGTCGCCGCCGTCCCGGCGGTGTCGGCTGCCGCGGGCTTCGCGGAGTTCGCGGACGTCGCCGACTTCCCTGACGTCTCGGTCTCGGACGTCCTCGACTGAGTCGACTGCTCCGGTGCCGGACGGCTTCTGGCACCGGACGGGTGGGGAGCCGGGGGTCCGGTCTGCGTGAGCCCCCGCGCGAACGGGCGGACATCCCATAGGCTCGCGCCAGACACAGGACCAGCGCAGTCGGGAGAGAGCCGCACCATGGCGAAGAAGCGTCCTCAGACGAAGGCCCCTCACGGAACCAACGGGGCCCGCTCCGCAGGCGCCGCTGAGCACGTCCCCGTGGTCGGGGCCCGTGAGCCCTGCCCCTGCGGCTCCGGCCGCCGGTACAAGGCCTGCCACGGCCGGGCCGCCGCGCACGCGGTGGCCGAGCTGGTCCAGCGCCCCTTCGAGGGGCTGCCCGGTGAGGGCGACTGGGTCGCGCTGCGCGAGCTCGTACCGGCGGCGACCGGAGAACTCACCCTCAAGGGCGGGCTGCCCGATGGCGTGCCGTCCGTGACGCTCGCGACCGTACTGCCGATGGCCTGGCCCGCGCTGCGCCGTGATGACGGCTCCGTCCTGCTCGGCCTGCAGAACGACACCCCGTCCGGCGACCTCAGCCGCGACCTGGCCGACACCCTCCAGCGGGCGCTGGCCGCCGAGCCCGGCACCCCGGTCGCCGGCCGGCAGACCGCACCCGACGGGCCCCGGCTGCAGGACCTGTTGGACCCGGGCGCCCCCTTCGAGCCGGTGGTGCACCCCGGGTTCGAGTTCTGGGTGCCCGACTCGGAGAACGCCACCCCGGAGGTCACCGCCTCGCTGGAGCGCGCGAACGAGGCGGCCATCCCCACCGTGAAGCTCACCTCGGTGGACTCCGCGTACTGGTGCGAGACCCCCGACAAGAACCATCTGCGCTGGGTGATGCTCCACCCCGAGGAGCAGCTTCTGGACGCCCTGGCCCGGCTGCACGCCGCGGGCACCTCGTCGCTCGGCGTCGGCACCAGGCTGGTCGGGTCCTTCCGGGCGCACGGCCTCACGGTCCCGGTCTGGGACCTGCCGAGCGCGATGAACGCCGAGGAATGCGAGAAGCCCGCAGCCGAGTTCGCGGAGCGCCTCGCCGGGGCTCTGGCCGCCGGGACCCCGCTCACTCCGGAGGAGCGCCGTGCTCGCGGCGGTCTCACCAACCGCCAGGTGACGCTCAGCTGAGAGTGACGCCCCGGGTGGAACGGTAGGTGACTCCGGTCACAACTGCCCATACGCACGGGTAAGTCGCTGTCCGAATACATGAGATCGAATTTGCGAACCGCCGATCTCTTGTTACCGTTCTAGTAGCCCGGTCGTTGGTGCATCCCCCGTCGCCAACGGCCGGGTCCTTCCATGCCCGGGTTGTCAATGCCCGGCAGGGGGCGCGGAGTTGCTGCCGGAGCACAGCGGCAGCGCAGCGCCCCGGCGCCGTCCGCCCCACACCACGAGCCGCAGCCCCACACTCCGTGTGCGTCCCGCGCGCCGGTTCACGCGGGGCGCGAGCCCCTCCACGGAGCCGACCGCGTGACCCGGCACCACGGTCAGGCCGTCCGGCACCCTCACGGTGCGTACGTATCCGGGTGTACGCGTACGCGGCCCGAGCGCCCGGGTGTACGTGCACAGGGGCGCCCCCGTGCACTCCTCCGGGAGTTGTCCCGGGCGGTCAGTGCGCAGGGCACCCCGTCGTCAGTAGGCGAGCTTGCTGCCGCCGCCGGGAGCACCGGTGCTCGCCTCGACCAGCGCGTCCACCACCGTCTCGACATCCGGCAGCCAGGGCGCCGCCGCACCTCGGACGCCGCCGGAGCCTCCCGCGCCGGGCAGCTGCCGTGCTGCCGGGGAAGGGGCGGGAGCCCGCTCCCACCAGACAGGGCCCTTGCCGGTCTCGGAGGGCGGCAGCACCAGATAGCCGCCCTCGCCGTGGAACCGCAGCGAGCTGGGCACCCAGTCCTTGGCGTGCAGCAGTTCGCCCAGCCGTTCCAGCGAGTACGGGGCGACCAGCAGCGACCAGCGGGTGGGCGTCGCCACGACAGGCCCGATCCGCACACCCATCCGGTCGAGCGCCACCAGGGCGCGTGCGCCCGCGACGGCGGGCAGGCTGAGCGCGCACGGCGCACGGCCTCCCGTCGCCATGACCACCGGGGCTTCGGGGCGGCTCGTCCACCACCAGCGCACCATGCGCGCGTCCGTGGTCGCCGTGAGGAGTCCTGGGTCGAAGGGGTGCGCGCCGGGTACGGCGCACTCGGGGTCGGGGCAGCCGCAGCCGCACTCCCGGCCGGCGGAGGCGGTGTGCCCCACGCCGGGAACGACGGGCCACTGCCAGCCGGTTGCGCAGGTCAGCGCCGCATCGAGCTGGGCGTGCCTCCCGCTGCGCCGGAACCGGAGTCCACGTCGCCTTCCGAGGATCTCGCGCATGAGCGCTCGTTCCTTTCCGTTGAACGCCGAGGTCCGCATCGCGCCATGGATATGCCGCGTCGCTGTACGTACACGAACTCTTGGCCTGCGGTGTGGGTGACCGGCAGGGCGGAGCCTGGTCCGAGTTCATTGCTCAAGCATGGCCAGGAGTGGCGCGTGCGTGGCGCGTACTTGTCCCGTGCTGTCTGTGCTTGCTGTCCGTGCTGTGCGCTGTGCCGGTGAATCGCCGTGCCGCTGAACCGCTGTGCCACTGTGCCGCTTGCGCGAACCCTGCCATCAGGGGATGGGGCGTGACCCACAGCGGTATAGACGCCCAGGTCTGCCGCCAGGTTCCGGGGCCGTACCAACTGCCCCCGGTCATCACCGATTACGTACCCACCGCAGTCGGTGTGACGCTCTGCCGAACGACCTCAGTCGACATCAAATAGCCGCACAGGGGGGCACTTTCCGGCCAAGTTGGTTATCTACTGGAGGGAGACAGATATCCCTCGTGGACACCAGAAGCCCTCAGGGGACAATGCTGGACATCTCATCGCTTCTGCGTGTACATGTGGATTCATTGATAGCTACGCAGAATCACATGGGGGTTTGCGATGCTATTGAGCGAAACACACCAGTCAGAAAGCCGGCTGCCATGAGCGCACCTCACCTGCCGAAAGTGGCTGGAATCGACTCCACCGTTCCGGCCCCCGCGCACACTGCCGCACCACTCCCCGCCCCCGTACCGGCCCCCACCCCCGGCGCCCTGATCCAGGATCGGCTGGCCGGCTGGGTCTTCGACCTCACCACGCTGCACGAACTCACCGAACGGCTGGCGGCCACCAGCACCCTGGACGACGCGCTCCAGGAGTTCCTGCGGGCGGGCGCCTCCCTGGCCGGCGCCCGCCGCGGCCTGGTCGTGCTGGAACCCGCGAGCACTCCGGCGCCCGGTGGAGCGGCATACGGCCCCTGCCCCGCCCGCACCGTCGGACTCGGGCTCACCCACGCCGAACTCGGCCACATCGAAACGGTTCCGCGCAGCCTCACCGCGTACGGACGCATCCTCGAAACAGGCGGTACGGACGCGCCCCCCGGCGCACACTCCGGCGCGGAGAACAGCACGAAGAGCAGCACTGAGAACGGCACTGAGAGCGGCCTGGACGGCGATGGCGGCGCCGCACCCGCCGACGGCATCGCCACCCCCGACATCCTCGGCGACAAGCACCTCGACCCGCGCCACCGCGAGGTCGCCACCCGCGTCGGCTACGCGGCCAGCTACGCCGTCCCGCTCTCGGCCGCCACGGCCGGGCTGCTCGGCGCGGCCGTCTGGCTCTACGACGAACCCGCCGAACCCGTGGACCGCCACCGCCGTCTCATCGGCCTCTACACGCGGTACGCGAGCGAGCACCTGGCCCGTCTGGTCGAACTGACCCGCGCCCGAGCCCGGGTGACCACCCTCACCGACGAGCTGCTGCCCCGCCGGCTGCCCCGGATGCCCGGAGTCCGGCTCGCCGCCTGCCACCGCACCGGGCCGCTCGGCGGCGGCGACTGGTACGACGCACTCCCGCTGGCCGACGGCGCGCTCGGCCTCACCGTCGGATCGGTCACCGGCTCGGGCCCCGGTGCCACCGCCGCGATGGGACGGCTGCGGGCCGGGCTGCGGGCCTACGCCGTCATGGAGGGAGAGGACCCCGTCGCGGTCCTCTCCGACCTCGAACTGCTGCTGCGGCTCACCGAGCCCGCCCGCTCGGCGACCGCGCTCTTCGCCTACTGCGAACCGGCACGGCGCACGATCGTGCTGGCCGGTGCCGGTCACACCCCGCCGCTGATCACCGGCGACCGGCGCACCGAGTTCGTCGAGACCTCGCTGTCGGCCCCGCTGGGGATGCTCACCTGCTGGGAAGCGCCGAGCGTGGAGTTCTCGCCCGCACCAGGAGAGACGGTTCTGCTCTGCACCGACGGGCTGCTGCGCCGTACCGGGGACTCCACGGACCGGGCGTTCGCCCGGCTCCACTCGGCGGCGGCGAGCCTGCCCCGGGCGCTGCGTGACGACCCCGCGGCCATCGCCGACCACGTCCTGCGGACGATGCTGCCCGACGGCCTGGAGCAGCAGGAATGCGACGAGGACGTGGTGATCCTGGCGGCCCGTTTCGACTGAGTTCCGGCCAGGGACGAGGCAGCCCGGGTAAGAGGTCTTTCGGCACTGGGCCCCCTTCCGTACACCCGTACGATGGAGGGGGCCCAGTGTCGTATCAAGGAGACAGAAACGTGTCTGAGGAGCTCACCCCGGAGAACCCGGCGACCCCGGAATCCCTGGAGACCCCGGCGGCGGAGACCGTCAAGCCCCGGAAGAACGGCCTCTACCCGGCCGTGTCCGAAGAGCTCGCCGCGAACATGAAGTCCGGCTGGGCCGACACCGAGCTGCACGGCCTGGAGCCGATCGCCCAGGCCGCCCACACCGCCACCCGCCGCGCCGCGCTCTCCGCGCGCTTCCCCGGTGAGCGTCTGGTGGTCCCGGCGGGCCGCCTCAAGACCCGCTCCAACGACACCGAGTACGCCTTCCGTGCCGCGAGCGAGTACGCGTACCTCACCGGTGACCAGACGCAGGACGGCGTCCTGGTCCTCGAACCGGCCGCGGACGGCGGACACACCGCCACGATCTATCTGCTGCCCCGCTCCGACCGTGAGAACGGCGAGTTCTGGCTGAGCGGCCAGGGTGAGCTGTGGGTCGGCCGCAGGCACTCGCTCGCCGAGGCCGAGCAGCTGCTCGGGATTCCGGCGGAGGACGTCCGCGAGCTGCCCGACGCGCTGACCGCGGCCACCGGGCCGGTCCGCGCCGTCCGCGGGTACGACGCGGGCATCGAGTCCGCGCTGACCGACAAGACCACCGCTGAGCGCGACGAAGAGCTGCGGGTGTACCTCTCCGAGGCGCGCGCGGTGAAGGACGACTTCGAGATCGGTGAGCTGCAGAAGGCCGTCGACGCGACGGTGCACGGTTTCGAGGACGTCGTGAGGATCCTCGACAAGGCCGAGGCCACCTCCGAGCGCTACATCGAGGGCACCTTCTTCCTGCGCGCCCGCGTCGAGGGCAACGACATCGGATACGGCTCGATCTGCGCCGCCGGACCGCACGCGACCACCCTCCACTGGGTGCGCAACGACGGCGACGTCCGCTCCGGTGAGCTCCTGCTGCTCGACGCCGGCGTGGAGACGCACTCCCTCTACACGGCCGACGTGACGCGCACGCTCCCCATCGACGGCCGCTTCAACGCGCTGCAGCGCAAGATCTACGACGCGGTGTACGAGGCCCAGGAAGCCGGTATCGCGGCCGTCAAGCCGGGCGCCGCCTACCGCGACTTCCACGACGCCTCCCAGCGCGTACTCGCCGAGAAGCTCGTCGAGTGGGGCATCGTCGACGGGCCGGTGGAGCGGGTGCTCGAACTGGGCCTCCAGCGCCGCTGGACCCTGCACGGCACCGGTCACATGCTCGGGCTCGACGTCCACGACTGCGCGGCCGCGCGCACCGAGGCGTACGTCAACGGCACGCTGGAGCCCGGCATGTGCCTCACGGTCGAGCCCGGTCTGTACTTCCAGGCGGACGATCTGACGGTGCCCGAGGAGTACCGCGGCATCGGGGTCCGGATCGAGGACGACATCCTCGTCACCGCGGACGGCAACCGGAACCTGTCCGCGGGACTGCCGCGCCGGGCGGACGAGGTCGAGGCGTGGATGGCCTCGGTCAAGCAGGGCTGACTCCAGCAGAAGCGGGCCCGGTCGACTCGCACCGGCGGGGGCGGGGCGCGCCGCTCAGGGCAGGGCGGTCACGCGACGGCGGAATCCCGCGGTCACGACGCCCTGAGCAGCGCGTCCTCGCGCCATTTCAGGACCTTGTCGAAGCGCACCAGTGCGCCCCGGCCGGGCCTGTTGCGGAAATCGGCGTGGTCGGAGAGTTCCGCGATCAGCCCCAGGCCCCGGCCGCTCTCCGCACAGGTCGCGGCCGGCGCCGTCGGGTGCGCCAGTACGTTCTGCGGCGCGGTGCGGCACTTCTGCCGTACGGGAAAGCCCGGACCGGAGTCGGTGACCTCGATCCGGCAGCGTTCGCCGTCCAGGAACGCCGTCACCCGGTACCCCGGGGAAGTGGTGCCCGACCCTCCGGTTCCCCCGTGCTCTACCGCGTTCGCACAGGCTTCGCTGAGCGCGAGGGACAGATCGAAGGAGATGTCGGGGTCGACGCCCGCGGTCTCCATGGCATCGAGCAGGAGCCGACGGGCGAGCGGAACGCTCGCGGCTTCGCGCCGCAAATGCAGAGACCACCAGATGCTCATGCTCCAGCCTCCTGGCTGCGGCCCGACATTACGGTTACGTATTGCCGGGCTACGGGGAGCGTAAGCACGCACTTGACGTGATAACGCTCATTCGGCGGACGCGCGTACCCCGTGCGCAGGTGTATTGCGGGGCCCGGCACAGGCCCGGCGCACGGCGTATCGCAGGCCTGGCGGGCGCGTATCGCCGGTGTTCGCGGGCTTGTCGCAGGCGTTTCACGGAACCCCCTTCGGCGGGAGCCGGGAGCACCGGGACGGATGGTGACCTTCCGGACCTGCCGTATGCGGGCCCCGGGCCCAGTGCGATGATGACTCGGCCATGCTTACCTCTGCCGTACGCGCCGGAGCCGGTCCACGGCTCCTGAGGACCGCGGTCTTCACCGCGGTCTGCGTCGTGCTGGCCGGGGTGGGACACGCGCTGGCCTCCGGTGCGGCCGTCCCGTGGTGGCCGCTGGTCCTCGGATTCGCCGGACTGTTCGTCGTGGCCGCCCCCTTCGCCGGGCGGGAGCGCTCACTTCCCGGCATCGCCGCGGCACTGACCGCTGGTCAGCTCGCGCTGCACACCGTGTTCGGGCTCGGCCAGGACGGTGCCATGGCGATGGGTGCCATGGGCGCCACCGCCGGAACGGGCGGGACGGGCGAGCCCGCGGGCGACACGTCCGCCCTGGTCCTGCTCGCGGGAAAGCTGGTCTGCGGCGCGGGGGCCGCCCCGCTGAGCGCGGCCAGGGCCCACAGCATCGTCACCGCGGCGGGCATCGACCCGTCGGCGGGCGCCGCCCAGGCCGCACCGCACCACATGGCGGGGGCCGCGGCCTCGCAGGGCATGTGCATGCTGCCGAGCCTTCCCATGGTGCTCTGCCATCTGCTGGCGGCCCTGGCGACCGGCTGGGTGCTGCGGCGTGGCGAGGTCGCGCTGTACCGGCTGACCCGGCAGTCGCACGGTGTCGCCGAGGGGGCGCTCGTACGCAATCTGCGCGCCGCGCTCGCGCTGGTGCGCGCCTTGCGTTCCGGACTTCCGGGAGCACCCGCCCAGGGGCCGCGCGCCGGGTACGCCCCTCTCCCCGCGCCGCTCTGGACGGCGGGCGAAGCACTCCAGCACACGGTGATCAGGCGCGGTCCGCCCGCCACGTACGCGTTCGCAGCCTGACGCGGCACCTCCCCACGCGAGAAGCGACGGGAGCGGGTGCCGTGCTGTCCGCGCGCACCGGCGCGCGGGCTGCCACCCTTCCTTTCGCACCGTGGAGTGTGTTCCGTATGAGCATCAACCCGCTGAACGTCAACCCGCTGGGCAACACCCGTCAGACCAGCACCCGTCCGGGCAGCGGCCGTCCGGGGATGACCCGCCGCATCGCCGTGGTCGGTGGCGTCGCCGCCACCTCCGTCCTGCTGCTCGCCGGTACCGCCTTCGCGCACGTCACCGTCCAGCCGCAGGGCGACGCGGCCAAGGGCGGCTACGCGACGATCGCGTTCAAGGTGCCCAACGAGCGGGACGACGCGTCGACCACCAAGGTCGAGGTCAACTTCCCGGCCGACCACCCGCTCGCCTCGGTGATGCCGGAGCCCGTGCCGGGCTGGAAGGTCCACGTCACCACGTCGAAGCTGCCCAAGCCGCTGACCATCGAGGGCAAGCAGATCGACAAGGCCGTCTCCAAGGTCACCTGGACCGGCGGGAAGATCGAGCCCGGACAGTTCGAGCAGTTCCCGCTGTCCGTCGGTCAGCTGCCCACCAACACCGACCAGCTGACCTTCAAGGCCCTCCAGACGTACTCCAACAAGGAGGTCGTGCGCTGGATCGAGGAGCAGAAGCCGGGCGCCGACGAGCCGCAGAACCCGGCGCCCGTACTGAAGCTGACTCCGGCCGCCGACACGGCCGGCGCCACACCGGGCAGCGCGTCCGGCGCCGCATCCGCACCGGGCGACAACGGCACGCCCGCCAAGACCGCCACCGCCTCGTCTTCGGACAGCAGTGACAACACCGCCAGGATCCTCGGGGTCATCGGCATCGTCATCGGCATCGCGGGCGTCGCCTTCGGTGTCCTCGCCGGCCGCCGCCGTACCGCCTGACGGGCCCCTACCACCCACAGCACTTGGGACGTTCCTCCATGCACAGCACGACACGCAGCACGTACAAGAAGTCGCTGACGGCCGCCGCCCTCGCGGTGGCGGCCGCCTTCTCCCTCGCGGCCTGCGGCAGCGACAGCGGCGGCAGCTCCGGCAAGAGTCCGGTGGCCGACGTCTCCGGCCAGAACAAGACGCAGGCGGCGACGGTGCTCGACACCCCGTTCACCAAGCCGGACTTCGTCCTCACGGACACGCACGGCAAGAAGTTCGACTTCCGCAAGGAGACCAAGGGCAAGCCGACGCTGATCTACTTCGGCTACACGCACTGCCCCGACATCTGCCCGCTGACCATGGGCAACATCGCCGTGGCCAAGAAGGCGCTGCCCAAGGACGAGCAGAAGAAGCTCCAGGTCGTCTTCGTCACCACCGACCCGGGCCGCGACACCCCGTCCGAGCTGGGGAAGTGGCTGAAGGCGCAGGACCCGTCGTTCATCGGGCTCACCGGCAACTTCAAGAAGATCCAGGCGGGGGCCCGCCAGATCGGCATCGGGATCTCCCCGACCACCAAGGAGAAGGACGGCACGATCGTCTCGATGCACGGGGCGCAGGTCATCGCCTTCTCCCCGAAGACGGACAAGGGCTACCTCCTGTACGGCGAGGACACCACCGTCAAGGACTACACGAAGGACCTCCCGAAGATCGTCAAGGGTGAGAAGCCGTGAGCCGGGGCACGCGGGCGACCGCCGTCTGCGCCATAGCCGCCGCTGCGGCCCTGGCGCTGGCGGGCTGTTCCTCGTCCGATTCATCCGACAACCGGGCCAAGGGCAAGCCCGAGCTGAAGGTCACCGAGTCCTTCATGCCCGAGCCGGTCGGTGGCAGCGGGATGGCCGCGGGGTTCGTGACCGTGACCAACAGCGGTGCCACCGCGGACCGGCTCACCTCCGTCACCAGCGGACTCTCCGACGACGTCACCATGCACACGACGAAGAACCAGCAGATGCTCTCGGTGAAGTCACTCCCGGTCCCCGCCCACGGCGAACTGGACCTGGAGCGCGGCGGAAACCACCTCATGTTCATGCACCTCAAGAAGCAGCCCAAGCAAGGCCAGAAGGTGACCGTGGAGCTGCACTTCGAGAAGGGCGGCGTGCTCAAGGCCGAACTTCCCGTCAAGCAGCCCACCTACAACCCGCAGCACAGTTGAGGAGCTGACTCCATGACGGCGACCACCGCCCCACCGCGCTCCGGTCTTCCGCTCGCACGGCTGCTGCTCGTCGCGGCGGCGATCCTCGGCGCACTGTTCGCCGCGGCCGCCCCCGCCTCCGCGCACGCCGCCCTGCTCGGAAGTAATCCGAAAGCCGGAACGGTGGTCGCCAAAGCTCCGGCGGACGTCGCACTCACCTTCTCCGAGCAGGTCGCCATGGACAACAAGTCCATCCGCGTCCTCGACCCGAAGGGCAAGCGCTCCGACACCGCCACACTCCGCAACCTCTCCAAGGGCAGCACCGTCACCTACGGTGTCAACCTGCGCCCGGGCCTCGCCAACGGCACGTACACCGTGGCCTGGCAGGCCATCTCCGCCGACAGCCACCCCGTCTCGGGCGCCTTCACCTTCTCGATCGGCACCCCGTCCAAGACCACGGTGTCCGACACCGGCGAGAACGTCGGCGGCGGACTCGTCGGTGTCCTCTACGGCGCCGCGCGCTACGCCGCGTACGCCGGATTCATCGTTCTGGTCGGCGGCGCCGCCTTCGTCGTCGCCTGCTGGCAGCGCGGGGCGAACGAGCGGCCGCTGCAGCGGCTCGTCGTACGCGGCTGGCTGACGCTGACCGCTGCCACCCTCGTCCTGCTGCTGCTCAGGGCCCCTTACACCGGCTCCGGGCATCTCGCGGACGTCTTCGACCTGAGTGCGCTCAAGGGCGTACTCCAGACCAAGCCCGGCGCCGCGCTCGTCTCCAGACTGCTGCTGCTCGGCGCTTCCGCGCTCTTCGTGGCCGTCCTCTTCGGGGCGTACGCCCGGCGCACGGCCTCCACGGAGCCGGAGGCGGCGAAGGAACGGAAGGACCTCACCTTCGGCCTGGGCGTCGGAGGCGCAGTCGTCGCCGCCGGGATCGCCGCCACCTGGGCGCTCACCGAGCACGCGTCGGTCGGCCTCCAGCCCGGCATCGCGATGCCGGTCGACATCGTGCATCTGCTCGCGGTCGCCGTCTGGCTCGGCGGGCTGGCCGCGCTGCTCGTCGCCCTGTTCCGTACACCGTCCATCGAACGCGCCGCCGTGCGGCGGTTCTCCCGTATCGCCTTCATAGCCGTCTGCACCCTGGCGGCGACCGGCCTCTACCAGTCGTGGCGGCAGGTCGGCTCCTGGTCCGCGCTGTTCGGTACGGGGTACGGGCAGCTGCTCATGGTCAAGGTGGGGCTCGTCGCGGTGGTCGTCTGCATCGCGTCCTTCTCCCGGCGCTGGACGGCGCGGCTATCGGAGACGGCTGTGGGTGAGGTTGTTGCCGCTGATGAGGCTGGTGCTGGAGCCCCTGGTGAAGCTGGTGCTGAGGCCGCTGGTGCTGGTGCTGGTGCTGGTGAGATCGGCATCGCGGAGCAGGAGCAGGAGCAGGAGCAGGAGCAGCAGGTCACCGTACCCGCCGATCCGCAGCGCGCCGCCCAGCTCGCCCGGCAGCGGGCCGCCAGGACCGTGGTGCGCGAGAGGCGGGTGCGGGACGCCGACCCGCACCGCACCGGGCTCCGGAAGTCAGTGCTCGCCGAGACCGTGGTCGCCGTGGCCCTGCTGGCCGTGACGACGGTCCTGACGACCACCGAGCCGGGCAGGACCGAGGAGGAGGCCGGGCGGAACACCTCTTCGCCGGCCGCCGCCGCGGTGCCGTCGGGACCGGTCGACATCACCCTCCCGTTCGACACCGGCGGCCCCAAGGGCAAGGGGACGGCGGCGCTCGAACTCACCCCGGGCCGCAGCGGCAGCAACGAACTGCACCTCTTCGTGGACGACCCCGCGGGCAAGCCGTACGACGTCCCCGAGGTGAGGATCGCCCTCACCCTCAAGGCGAAGAAGATCGGGCCGCTGCCCGTCGTGCCCGACCACCTGTTCACCGGACACTGGAGCGCGGACGGCGTCCAGATCCCGATGGCGGGCAACTGGGACATCGCCGTGACCGTGCGGACCTCCGACATCGACGAGACCACCGTGAACAAGACGGTGGAGATCGGCTGACAGGCATGAACGACATCTCCAGGAGGCGGTTGCTCGGGACCGCTGGCGCGGTGGGCGCGGGCGGCCTCGTGGTGGGCGCCGCCGGCGGAGCAGGGGTGCGCGCAGCCACCGAGGCGGATCCGGCGACCGCACTGACGACGGTCGGCTCGACCGAGGTGGCCTTCCGCAGCTCGGGGAAGACCGGTGGAGGCAGCGGCTCCGCCAGGTCCGCGCACTCCTCCGCACACTCCGCGCACCAGGCGGGCATCACCACACCCGCCCAGTCCACCGGGTATCTGATCGCCTTCGACCTGGCAGCGGGCGCCGGCCGGACCCGGGCCGCGGCGCTGCTGCGCCGCTGGTCTGCGAGTACGCAGCGGATGATGGCGGGCGAGCCGGTCGGCGACGACACCGGGATCGCGCTCGACGCGGGTCCGTCGTCCCTGACAGTCACCTTCGGCTTCGGGCGGTCCTTCTTCGGCCGTACGGGACTGACCGCGCAGCGCCCCACCCAGCTCGACCCGCTGCCGGACTTCTCGTCCGACCATCTGGACGCCAGGCGCAGCAACGGCGATCTGTGGGTGCAGATCGGCGCGAACGACCCGCTCGTCGCCTTCCACGCTCTGCGCACGCTCCAGAACGAGGCCGGTTCGGCGGCCCGGGTCCGCTGGCAGATGAACGGTTTCAACCGCTCGCCCGGCGCGACGGCCAAGCCGATGACCACCCGCAATCTGATGGGCCAGATCGACGGGACGGGGAACCCCAAGCCCTCGGAGAGTGACTTCGACCGGCGGATCTTCGTCCCGGTGGGCGCCGGCAAGGGCGCGGGCGCGCAGCCGGAGTGGATGGCGGGCGGCTCGTACGCCGTCGTGCGCCGGATCAGGATGCTCCTCGACGACTGGGAGAAGCTCCCGCTGGGGAAGCAGGAGCAGGTCATCGGGCGGCGGAAGAAGGACGGCGCCCCGCTGACGGGGGGCACCGAGACGACCGCCATGGATCTGGACAAGGTCGGCCCGGACGGCAAGTTCGTCATCCCCGACAACGCCCACGCCCGGATCTCGGCCCCCGAACAGAACGGCGGTGCCGCACTGCTGCGCCGCACCTTCTCGTACCACGACGGGATCGGCCAGGACGGCACACCGGACGCCGGGCTGCTCTTCGTCTGCTGGCAGGCCGATCCGGCACAGGGCTTCGTCCCGGTGCAGCGGAAGCTGGACCGGGGCGACGCACTGTCCGCGTTCATCCGGCACGAGGCCAGCGGACTGTTCGCGGTACCCGGGGCGGCCGGACCCGGCGAGTACGTGGGCCAGCGCCTCATCGAAGGCCACTGAGCGCGGGGCCAACGGCCCGGCACCGGCCGGTGGTCCGTTGCTCCCACCGGGACGCCGGTACCCGGGCCGTTCGGCCCATTAGGGTGACCGTATGTCAGCCACTCGCTTCACCTATCTGGGCCCCGAAGGCACGTTCACCGAGGCGGCTCTGCGCACGCTCCCCGAGGCCGCCACCCGCGAACTCGTCCCGATGGTGTCCGTACCGGCCGCGCTCGACGCGGTACGGACGGGGGAGGCCGCAGCGGCGCTCGTACCGATCGAGAACTCCGTCGAGGGCGGCGTCACGGCGACCCTCGACGAACTGTCGGGCGGCGAGCCGCTGATGATCTACCGCGAGGTGCTGCTGCCGATCGCGTTCGCGCTGCTGGTGCGGCCGGGCACGAAGCTGACCGATGTGAAGACGGTGACGGGGCACCCCGTCGCCCAGCCCCAGGTACGGAACTGGCTGCGGGCGAACCTCCCCGAGGCAGTGTGGGAGTCGTCCGCTTCCAACGCGGACGGCGCACGGCTCGTACAGGAAGGTCGGTACGACGCGGCCTTCGCCGGGGAGTTCGCCGCCGCCACGTACGGGCTCGAACCGCTGATCACCGAGATCCATGACGCACAGAACGCCGAGACGCGCTTCGTCCTGGTGGGGCGCCCCGCCAGGCCCGCGGCACCGACCGGCGCCGACAAGACATCGGTGGTCGTCTGGCAGCGCGAGGACCACCCCGGCGCGCTGCTCGAAATCCTTCAGGAGTTCGCGGTGCGGGGGGTCAACCTGATGCTGCTCCAGTCGCGGCCGACGGGCGAGGGCATCGGCAACTACTGCTTCGCCATCGACGCGGAGGGCCACATCTCGGACCGCCGGGTGGGCGAGGCACTCATGGGGCTCAAGCGGAGCTGCCCGGAGGTGCGGTTCCTCGGTTCGTATCCGCGGGCCGGGGTAACGGCGCAGGACGTGAGGGCACTGCGGTCCGGCACGTCGGACGCTGAGTTCGTGGCGGCGTCGGACTGGCTGGCGCGCAGCGAGGACGGCCGGGTCTGACCGGGACCCGACCGGGCCTGTCGTCGGCTCACGCGGGTCCGTCGGACGTCATCGGCGCACGCGGGTCCGTCCTACGTCATCGGTGCACGTAATCGTCGTACGTCCTGATTTCCGCAATCCGGAAAAGTTATCCACAGGGCTCGTCTCGACCTGGGGACAAGTCGACAGGGCAAGACGACATGGTCGACAAATCGCCCTAGTGACGGCACATCCGTCCACAGTCCTGCAGGTGGGGTGCTGTCACCCCAATTCTGTCGATCAACTCTTTAGAGCGATCAATTCCCCCCTGAATGAGTGCCCTCGGGGTGCCTGAAGGGGAAATTCCAGCAAACAGTCGGTTGCCTGTGAGGCTTTCGGAACCATCCTCTTCGCCATCCACAGATTTCCCACACAGCCTGTGGATAACTAATCCGAGCTGTGGATCCCTGTGGACAAGCAAGCCCAAGTCCCGCCCGGCACACGGGAAATGAGTCAACGGTTTCAGCCGGAATGCTTCGTTCCGGGGAATCGGTCACCTTTATTGACCGTCGGCCACGCGGGGCGGGCGACGCCACCGCCGGGATATCCCCACCACTCGAACCATTCCATAGATAGTGCATCAATCCGGACAAAGCGTCACTGCGGATGCGACGCAGCGAATATCAAGTCGAGTGGGGGAAGCGGGCAACGGTAGCCTGGTGGGGTGATTGACCTTCGCCTGCTCCGTGAGGACCCCGACCGTGTTCGCGCCTCCCAGCGCGCCCGTGGAGAGGACGTCGCCCTCGTCGACGCCCTGCTCTCCGCCGACGAGCGACGAAGGTCGTCCGGACTCCGGTTCGACGAACTCCGCTCCGAGCAGAAGACGCTCGGCAAGCTGATCCCCAAGGCTTCGGGCGACGAGAAGGCCGAGCTGCTCAAGAAGACGGGACAGCTCGCAGCCGCCGTCAAGGCTGCCGACGCCGAGCAGAACGAGGCCGACGAGGAGACCAAGCGCCTGCTGCTCCAGCTCGGCAACCTGGTCCACCCCGACGTCCCGGTCGGCGGCGAGGAGGACTTCACGGTCCTGGAGACGCACGGCACCATCCGCGATTTCGCGGCCGAGGGCTTCGAGCCCAAGGACCACCTGGAACTCGGCGAGGCCCTGCGGGCCATCGACACCGAGCGCGGCGCGAAGGTCTCGGGCTCGCGCTTCTACTACATGACGGGCATCGGCGCGCTGCTCGAACTGGCGCTGGTCAACGCGGCGATCGCGCAGGCCACCGAGGCCGGGTTCATCCCGATGCTGACGCCTGCGCTGGTCCGCCCGCGCGCCATGGAGGGCACAGGGTTCCTCGGCCAGGCCGCCGAGAACGTCTACCACCTGGAGAAGGACGACTACTACCTGGTCGGCACCTCCGAGGTCCCGCTCGCCGCGTACCACATGGACGAGATCATCGACGCCGGCGAACTGCCGCTGCGGTACGCGGGGTTCTCGCCCTCCTACCGCCGCGAGGCCGGTACGTACGGGAAGGACACCCGGGGCATTTTCCGGGTGCACCAGTTCAACAAGGTCGAGATGTTCTCGTACGTCCACCCCGACGACGCGGCCGCCGAGCACCAGCGGCTCCTGGAGTGGGAGAAGCAGTGGCTGACCAGCCTTGAGCTGCCCTTCCAGGTGATCGACGTGGCGACCGGTGACCTGGGGGCATCGGCCTCCAGGAAGTTCGACTGCGAAGCGTGGATCCCGACGCAGGGCAAGTACCGCGAACTGACGTCGGCGTCCAACTGCGACGGCTTCCAGGCGCGGCGCCTGTCGGTCCGGATGCGCGACGGCAAGAAGGTCCAGCCGCTGTCGACGCTCAACGGCACGCTCTGCGCCGTCCCCCGGACGATCGTGGCGATCCTGGAGAACCACCAGCTCGCCGACGGCTCGGTCCGGGTCCCGCCGGTGCTGCGGCCCTACCTCGGCGGCCGAGAGACGCTGGAGCCCGTCTCCAAGTGACGACTCCCGCTCTGCCCTACCGGCTGATCGCGACCGACCTCGACGGCACGCTGCTGCGTGACGACGGTTCGGTCTCCGAGCGCACCCGCGCCGCACTCGCCGCGGCCACCGCGGCGGGGGCGGCGCACATCATCGTCACGGGGCGGGCGGTTCCATGGACCCGGCACATCCTCGACAGCCTCGGTTACGAGGGGCTCGCGGTGTGTGCGCAGGGGGCGCAGGTCTACCACGCGGGTGAGCACCGGCTGCTCACCTCTGTCACCCTGGACCGCCGGCTGGCCGCCCTCGCCCTCGCCAAGATCGAGACGGAGACCGGCCCGCTGGCTCTGGCCGCGAGCCGGGACGGCCTCGACGGCGAGGTGCTGGTGAGCCCGGATTACCGGACGAATGAGGGTCCGCTCCCGGTGTCACGGTTCGAGCACCGGGACGAGCTGTGGTCCGCGCCGATCAACAAGGTCTACATACAGCACCCGGAGCTGAGCGACGACGCGCTGGCCGAGATCGCACGGCAGTCCGTCGGGAACCTGGTGGACGTGGTCGTGGCGGGCGAGGACGTGGTCGAGATCCTCCCGCTGGGGCTGAGCAAGGCGACGGGTCTGTCACTGGCTGCCCGGCGCCTCAAGCTCAAGGCCGCGGACACGATCGCCTTCGGGGACATGCCCAACGACATTCCGATGTTCGGCTGGGCAGCACACGGTGTGGCGATGGCCAACGCCCATGACTCCCTGAAGACCGTGGCGAACGAAGTCACCACGTCCAACGAGGACGACGGTATCGCTGTGGTCCTGGAACAGCTGCTCCAGGGCTGAACCGGCTGGGGGCTGGTGAGGCTGGTGGAGCCGGGGGCTGGTGGAGCCGGGGGCTGGTGGAGCCGGGGGCTGGTGGAGCCGGGGGCTGGTGGAGCCGGGGGCTGGTGGAGCAGGGCTGGCTATACCGCCGGGCCGGCGGGTGGTTGGGCGATCCGGTGGCGGGGTTGTCGGGTGACCGTGCCGTGGGGTGACCGTGGCCATCAGGTCGTCGGATGACCGTGGTTGTCGGGCCCCGTGGTCGTCGGGCGACCGGTTGTCGGGTGACGGGTGACGGGTGACGGGCAGAACACATGGTCGACTGACCGAGGGCCTTCCTCCGCTCGAAGTCAGTTGTAGGATGACTGGGCAACCGGGTGACCCGGATACCGTGCTTGAAGAACATGGGGAGACGAGATGGCACTGCGTGCGGCAGGACGGCACTCCCTCGTGGACACCGTCGTCCAACAACTGCGAGACCAGCTGACCGGCGGGGAGTGGTCCGTGGGTGACCGCATTCCCACCGAGCACGACCTCGCCGAACAGCTGGGCGTAGGGCGTAACACCGTCCGCGAGGCGGTACGCGTCCTGGTGCACGCCGGCCTCCTGGAATCCCGCCAGGGCAACGGCACCTTCGTACGCTCCACCGCCGACCCCTCGGCCGTGCTCCGCACGATGGGCCACGCGGGGGTGCTGGACATCCTGGAGTTGCGGGTCGCCCTGGAGACGGAGGCCGCCAGGCTGGCGGCCGTCCGCAGGGACGCGGCAGACCTCGACTGGCTGCGGGAAGCCCTCGGCGACCTCCACGAGCACGGTGACCGGGCGGCCGATGCCGACCTCGCCTTCCACCTGGGGGTGGTCGAGGCCACGCACAACACCACGTTCGCCGAGGTCTACCGCTTCTTCTCGACCCAGATGCACGAGTCCCTGGTCGCCGCGCTCGGCGACCAGCAGATGCCGCCGATCGACTTCACCGCCCACGAGGCCCTGGTCGACGCGATCGAGAGCGGTGACCCGGCAGCCGCCGAGCAGGCCGCCCGCGCGCTGCTCCAGGTGCCGATGGACGTCGTCCGCCGACTGGTCGCCCGCTGACCAGGCACCTCACGTGACCAGGTGCCTCACGCACACCACCCGCACCACACCACCGACACACGAACAGAAACACTGAGAGGTACCTGACGTGTCCCGCCCGGATCTGGATCACCTGCTTCCCGACGCGGAGGCCGACGTCCGGCCGTCCCGCGAGGGGGCCGCCGCACGGCGCGCGCTGATCGCGCACCCCGTGGTGCTGCTCATCGGCATCGTGCTGGCGTCGCTCAACATGCGGGCGGCGCTGGCGAGCGTGTCACCTCTCATCGGCGAGATCAGCAACACGTTCGGCCTCTCGTCGACGGCATCGAGCCTGGTCACCTCTGTGCCGGTGCTGTTCCTCGGCGTGGGCGCGATGATCGCCCCGTGGCTGGCCCGCCGCTTCGGTACCGAAGTGGTCCTGCTGTGCGCGCTGATCCTGCTCGGCGTCGGCATTCTGGTCCGGGTCCTGCCGTCCGTTTTCGCCCTGTACGGCGGCGGAGTGCTGGCCGGCACCGCGATAGCCCTGCTGAACGTCCTGATGCCGGGACTGATCAAGAGGGACTTCCCGGACCGGGCCGCGTCGATGACCTCCGTCTACACGGGCGCGATGATCGGCGGCGCCACGCTCTGCGCCGCGGCCTCGGTCCCGCTGGAGAAGGCGTTCGGAAACAGTTGGCAGGCGTCGCTGGCCTTCTGGTCGCTGCTGGCCGCGGTCGCCGCCGTGGCGTGGCTGCCGCAGGTGCTGATCGCCCGTGGCCGTACCGGCCACGAGGTCCGCGTCACACCCGCGGGCGCGGGACCCGCCAGGAGTATCTGGCGCTCGGCACTGGCCTGGCAGGTCACCCTGTTCATGGGTCTCCAGTCGCTCTGGTCGTACGTGCTGATCGCCTGGATGCCGACGATCTTCACCGACCACGGGATGAGCAGGTCGACGGCGGGTGTGATCTTCGCGTTCAACAACCTGATCCAGGTCGCCGGGGCCTTCGGCGTACCGCTGCTGGCCGGCCGGATGCGCAGCCAGCGCCCGCTCATCGTGCTGGTCACCTCGATGGTGGCCGTCGGCTACGCGGGCCTGATGATCGCCCCGGTGTCGGGCGCATGGCTGTGGTCGGCGGTGCTGGGTGTCGGGCAGGGCGGCGCTGTGGGCCTGGCCCTGACGCTGATCGTGCTGCGGTCGGGCGACGCACAGACGGCGGCTCGGCTGTCCGGGATGGCGCAGACGGTCGGCTACCTCCTCGCCGCGGTCGGCCCGCTGACGGCGGGCGCCGTGTATCAGGCAACGGGCAGCTGGACCCTCCCGATCGCCCTGGTGCTCGGGGTGTGCGCGGCGGCCCTGGTGGTGGGCCTGTTCGCCGCTCGGGACCGCCGGGTCTAGAGCAGCCGAAGGGCTCGGCGGGCGGCGTGACATGGCGTGACATGGCGTGCGTAACTTGTACGACTGTCGGGTCGCTGTCCCGTGCGCGTGGAGGCAACTGGGGTTCGAGGCGACGAGAGCGCGTGAAGTCGGGGAGTGCCGGTGCCGAGGCGGAAGCCGGGCCGGTCATGGAGTACGTGACGCAGATGAGCGGATCTCCACCCCTGAAGCCCGGGGAGAGGGCCGTCACTGTCATGCCTCAATGACCATGAACGGCAGGCTCATCCATGCCCACCGAAATCGCCCTGCTCGAATCGCGCGCGCTGCGCGCAGACCATCTGGGACGTGTCGATGTCCTGGACAAGGTCAAGGCGCTCGCGCTGCTGCCGGACGGGATTCATCTCCGTACGCAGGATGTCGCGCGGTACTTCGAAGTATCCACAGAGGCCATCAAGAAGGTGGCCAACGGCACCGTGAGGAGCTCGCCTCAAACGGACTGTGCGTCCTGCAGGGCTCTGACCTGGAAGAATTCAAGGGGGACAACCTGTCCCCCTTTCCCCTGCACGGCATGAGTTATCCACAGCCCCGTTCCGGCCTCACGGTTCACACCCGTCGCACCGTCCTCAACATCGCCATGCTGCTGCGCGACAGCGAAGTCGCCCGTCGCGTCAGGAGCTACCTCCTCGACACCGAGGAGCAGCGCCGGACCCCGGTGTCGGGCCCCCGCTTCAACGGCGACGGGCTCGGCCACCGCGTCACGCAGCTGGAATCCGCGATGAGCGAGGTCGGCCCCGCACTGCGGGAGCTGGACCCTCTGCTGGTCCGGATGTCGGACCGGCTGGCGGAGCTGGACCAGCGGCTCGACGCCACGAACCGTGTCGTCGGGGCGATGAGCGTACGGCTCTCGGATCTCAGGGAGGACATGGCTGAGGTCAAGCGCCAACTGCCTCACCTGGCCCATCAGGCAGAACTGGAACGCCGCAGGCGCCGACGTCATCAGCGCTGAGCCGGAGCCCGAATCGGCCGCGAGGCTCTACGGACCGGCAAGGCCAATCCGGAAGGGCCGCCCGAAGAAGACCGCACAAGGCCGGGGCGGGGGTGACGGCTCCCCGTCACTCCCGCCCCGGCCGCGTCTCACTCCTCGCCGGCCAGTGTCAGCCGTCGCAGTTTCTGGCCCGCGTACCAGGTGGCGAGCACGGTGACCCCCGCCAGCAGCACCACGGACAGGGGCAGTCCGACGTCCGAGCTGATGGCACCCGGCGCGCCGATCTTCTCCGCCAGGGCGAGCGACCACTGCTGGATGCTCAGCGTGCGCGCACCCGGTACCAGGCTGCCGAACAGGCCCTCCCAGACAAGGGCGTAGACCAGCCCGGCGACGACCGCGTGCCGGGTGACCGTCCCCAGGAGCAGGAAGACCGAGGCGTACGCGATGGACGCGACCAGGGCGGCGACCGTGTAGGCGATCGCGATCTGCTGGCCGTTGCCGTTGAGGATCAGGCCCGCGATCAGGGTCGGGATCGCGGAGAACGCCATCGTCACGGCGATCGCCACGATGAGCTTGGTGAAAATGATCGTGGGGCGCTTCACCGGTTTGGCCAGCAGATAGACGATCGAACCGTCGTCGATCTCCGGGCCGATCGCACCCGTACCCGCGATGACACCGATCAGCGGCACCATCGTGGCCATGGCGAACCCGCCGAGCACATCGGCGGCGATCTGGTCGTCGGCGCCGCTGAACGTGCGTACCGCGGCGGCGATCACGATCAGCAGCGCGGGCAGCACGAACAGGATCGCGGCCCGGCGGCGGCCGAGCAGGGCCCGGTAGGTGAGCCGGGCGACTGTGGGGTTGTACATGGGCGTCACAGCTCCTTTCAGGCCGCTACGAGGTACGAGAAGACCGATTCCAGAGATTCGTCCGACGGCGAGACGGTGAGGAGCCGGATGCCGTGTTCACGGGCGACGCGCGGCAGCAGCGCTGTGAACCGGCCGAAGTCGACCGCCTGGATGCGCAGCGCGCCCTCCGTGACGTCCACCTCGATACCGGCGGTCGAGGGGTCGGCGATCAGCGCGGCGGCAAGGACCCGGTCGTCACTGGACCGTACGAGATAGCGGTGCGGCCGGTCCGTCATCAGACGGCGGATCCGGCGGAAGTCACCGGACGCGGCATGCCGTCCCGCCACGATCACCTCGATGTGCGAGGCGAGTTGCTCGACCTCCTCCAGGATGTGCGAGGAGAAGAGCACCGTGCGGCCCTCCGCACCCATCCGCCGCAGCAGCTCCATCAGCTGCATGCGCTGGCGCGGGTCCATGCCGTTGAACGGCTCGTCGAGGAGCAGCACGCTGGGGTTGTGCACGAGGGCGGACGCCATCTTCACGCGCTGCCGCATGCCCTTGCTGTACGTCGCGATCTTGCGGTCCTGCGCGGGCTCCATCTCGACGGTGGCGAGCGCCTGTTGCGCGGCGCGCTCGTCCAGGCCGTGCAGTTCGGCGTTGGCGACGACGAATTCGCGCCCGGTGAGGAAGTCGTACATTCCCTCCCGCTCCGGCACGATCCCGATCTGCCGGTAGACGCTCTCGTTCCGCCAGATCGGCGCGCCGTCCAGGGTCACCGTGCCCGTCGACGGGGCGAGAAATCCGGCCATCATGTTGATGAGGGTGGACTTGCCCGCGCCGTTGGGGCCGAGAAGCCCGGTCACGCCGGGGCCGACCGTCATGGTGATGTCGTTGACCGCCACCACGTTGCCGAACCAGCGCGAGGTGTGGTCGATATTGATCGTGGTCACAGCCCGACCTTCCGGTAGCGGCGCATCAGGACGGCGTACGAGCCGGCGATGAGCGCGAGAACGACGAGCACGTAGACCGCGCCGACACCCGCTCCGGGGCCGGTCCCGCCCGGGAAGGCGGAGCCGGCGCCGAGGAACGCGGTCTGGACTCCGTCGATCAGCGTGATCGGGGAGAAGAGCCCGAGCCAGGTGACGGCCCCGGCGGCGTCCTGGTTGAAGGCGATGGCCTGCACCGTGGAGACCGCCCCGTAGGTGATGGTCAGTACGGCGATGACCGCGGCGACGCCGAAGCCGCGGCGCGGGGTGAGCGCGGCGACCACCAGCGCGATGCCGGAGAAGAGCACCGAGAGCAGCGCGACGGAGACCAGCCCCTGGCCGAATCCCTCGGTCTGATCGGCGAAGTCGAGTTTGGCGAGCAGCGAACCGATGTAGAGGATCACCAGCGGCGCCCCGGTCAGGATGAAGAGAGCCGAGGCCATCGCCGCGTACTTGGCGATGACGTAGTCGACGCGCTCGATCGGCCGGGAGAAGTACAGCGGAATGGACTTGAAGCGCAGATCGCGGGAGACGGCCTGCGGGGCCTGCGCGGCGAGATACAGCCCGATGACGGCCTGCGTGAGGATGGCGTAGCGGGTGTAGTCGAGCGGCAGGTCCTTGGCCTTGGTCGCCACAGCCACCGCCACGACGATCGCCGCGGGCACGCACATCACCGCGAAGAGGATCATCGGCAGCACCTTGGACTTGGCCGAGCGGCCCAGACCGTAGGCGCCGCGCAGCGACTGCGTGAAGAGCGAACGGCGGGCGTAGCCGCGGCCCAGACGCTGTCCGTCGTAGTTCCGGTATCCGATGTTGTGGATCTGACTGGTCTCGGTACTCATCGCGCCTGCACCTCCTGCTTCTGCTGGCCGGGCTGCTCCGGCGGCTGGTTCTGCCGCTGCCCCTGTGACTGGTTCTGCTGGTTCTGCTGGTCCGGGTGGAAGACCTCGGCGATGTGGTGGCGGCGCTGTTCCATCCGTACGAGGCCGAGTCCCAGGTCGGTGACCGTGTCGCGGACCAGGTCGTACGTCTCCTCGCCGGCCGCCTCGACCAGCAGGATGCGGCCCGCGCCGGGCAGCCCCTCCTCCACGCCGTCATGCAGGGTCACCCCTGCGGCGGCCAGCGTCTCGCGCAGCGCCCGCGTCCCGTCGGGATGGGTGTCGGAGTCGGTGACCTCGACCGCGAGCGTGGCGGTGTTCTGCGTGAAGTCACTGGTGGAACTGGAACGCAGCAGCGAGCCACCGTCGATGACGACGACGTGGTCACAGGTCCGCTCCAGCTCGCCGAGCAGGTGCGACGTGACCAGCACGGAGATGCCGAAGTCGGTGTGCACCCGCCGGATCAGCCCGAGCATGTCGTCGCGGCCGACCGGGTCCAGGCCGTTCGTCGGCTCGTCGAGCAGCACCAGCTGCGGGTCGTGGACCAGCGCCTGGGCCAGCTTCACGCGCTGTTTCATACCGGTCGAGTAGCCGCCGATGGGGCGGTAGCGCTCTTCGTAGAGGCCGACGTGGCGCAGCGTGTCGGCGGTGCGCTCCCGTGCGGCGGTGGGCGGCAGTCCGGACATGCGCGCCATGTGGACGACGAACTCGGTGGCCGAGACGTCGGGCGGCAGGCAGTCGTGCTCGGGCATGTACCCGACGCGCTCACGGATTTCGGCGCCACTGGTGGCGACGTCGAGCCCGAGCACGGCGGCCCGGCCCTCCGTGGCGGGGGACAGACCCAGCAGGATCTTGATCAACGTGGACTTGCCGGCTCCGTTGGATCCCACCAGTCCGGTCACACCGGGTCCGATGTCCAGGGAGAGCCGGTCAAGCGCGGTCACCCTCGGGAACCGCTTGCTCAGGCTTTCGGTCGCGATCACAGTCACATTCCGAAGGTAGTGGCGCGGCTCACGGCGGGCGTCAGCCCAGACGGCTGGATCCCTGTCCGCCTCCAGAGGTACGGACCCGTAGGGGCCCGGTACGGGAGGGGGAGGGGAAGGGGTGGCGCTCGCCCTGACGGGCCGTCGTTCCCGGCGGAGTCCCGGAGGGGTTGTCCACAGGCGGTTGTCCACAGGCCAGGCGGGGCCCTTGACGTAGCCGCCAGGCATTGTCACATTCATCAGTGTCAAGTTACGAGCACGTACCGCACACGGACGGGACGGACAGGTGGCATGGCCTCAGGGGTGAAAGCAGCAGCACGGTGGGCAGGTGGCCCGGCCGCGCGGCCGGTCGCGCAGGGCGGCGCGGAGGCCGCGCGGCTGCGGGGGTTCAGAGAGGTGCAGACCCTTGCCTACGCCTGCGCGGAGGCTGTCGCCGCCCAGCTCAGGCCGGGTGTGACCGAGCGCGAGGCAGCGCGGATGCAGCGCGAGTGGCTGTACCGGCGGGGTGTCCGGGACTGGTTCCATCTGCCGTTCGCCTGGTTCGGGGTCCGGACCGCCTTCGCGGGGTTCAGGGTGCCGCTCCAGTTCTTCCCGACGAACCGGCGGCTCGAAGCCGGGATGCCGTTCATTCTGGACATGGCCCCCGTCTTCCGCGGCTTCACCGCAGATGTCGGTTACTCCGGCTGCCTCGGACTCAACCCGGTGCACGACAAGCTGCTCGCCGACCTGGAGGCGCACCGCGACCTCATCCTGCGGGAGGTGCGTGAAAGACGCACGCTGCGCACGGTCTACGAGGACGTGGAGCGGCTGATGACCACTCAGGGGTACGCGAACCGGCACCGCGCCTATCCGTTCGGTGTGATCGCGCACAAGGTCGACGAGGTCAAGGAGCGGCGCTGGTCGCCCCATGTGTTCGGCTTCGGTACCCAGTCCCTGAAAGGCCTGGCGAGCGATGCGCTGCACGGCCACCGGGACGGCTGGTCGCCGCTGTGGAGCCCGTACAAGTTCTCCGACCACCCGCCCCGGCCGGGGCTGTGGGCGGTCGAACCGCACCTCGGATTCCGGGGCACGGGCGCGAAGTTCGAGGAGATCCTGGTCGTGACCGACTCGGCCGACCCCGAGCAGAGCGCCTTCTGGCTGGACGAAGATCTGCCGCATGTGCGGCGCTGGGCAGAGGAGAGGGCCGCATGAGCAAGGGAATCGCAGGAGCGCGCGAGCGCTGGGTGCGTACCGGAGGCATCGAGCTGTGCGTCGCCGAGCTGGGCGACCCGGACCGGCCGACCGTCGTGCTGGTGCACGGATACCCGGACAGCAAGGAGGTCTGGACCGAGGTGGCGGCCCAACTGGCCGAGCGCTTCCACGTGGTGCTCTACGACGTGCGGGGGCACGGCAGGTCCTCGGCGCCTGCGCCGCTGCGCGGCGGCTTCACCCTGGAGAAACTGACCGACGACTTCCTGGCCGTGGCGGACGCGGTCAGCCCCGGAAAGCCGGTTCACCTCGTCGGCCACGACTGGGGATCCGTGCAGTCCTGGGAGTTCGTGACCGTGCCGCGCACCGAGGGCCGGATCGCTTCGTTCACCTCGATGTCCGGCCCTTCGCTCGACCACTTCGGGCAGTGGATCAAGAAGCGGATGTCCCGGCCGACCCCGCGCAGGACCGCCCAGCTGCTCGGCCAGGGGGCCAAATCCTGGTACGTGTACCTGCTGCATACGCCGGTGCTGCCGGAGCTCGCCTGGCGTGGACCGCTCGGCAAGCGGTGGCCGGGGATCCTGGAGCGGGTCGAGAAGGTACCGTCCGGCGACTACCCCACGGCTTCGCTGCCCTCGGACGCCGCGCACGGCGCCTGGCTCTACCGTGACAACGTCAGGTCCCGGCTGCGCAGGCCGCGCGCCGACGCTTACGCGCACGCGCCCGTCCAGCTGATCACGCCCACCGGCGACGCCTTTCTCTCGGAGCACCTCTATGACGAACTGGAGCAGTGGGCACCGCAGCTGACGCGCCGGACCCTTCCGGCCAAGCACTGGGTGCCGCGCACCAGGCCGGACCAGCTGGCCGCCTGGATCGGGGATTTCGTGACGGCCAACGAGACTCCGGGGCCCGCCCCGCAGACGGCGGCGACCGGCAAGTACGCCGACCGTTTCAGCGGCCGGCTCGTCCTGGTGACGGGGGCCGCGAGCGGGATCGGCCGGGCCACCGCCTTCGCGTTCGCCGAATCTGGCGCACGCGTCGTGGCCGTCGACCGGGACGCGGAAGGTGCGGCGCGTACGGCGGAGATGGCGCGGCTGATCGGCTCCCCCGATGCCTGGGGGGAAGCAGTGGACGTCAGCGACGAGCAGGCGATGGAGAAGCTCGCCGAGAGGGTCGCCGCCGAGTACGGGACGGTCGACGTCCTGGTCAACAACGCGGGCATCGGCCTCTCCGGCTCCTTCCTGGACACCACGAGCGAGGACTGGAAGCAGGTCCTCGACGTCAATCTGTGGGGTGTCATCCACGGCTGTCGGCTCTTCGGCAGGCAGATGGCGGACCGCGGTCAGGGCGGCCACATCGTCAACACCGCTTCGGCAGCGGCATACCAGCCGTCGAAGGTCCTCCCGGCGTACTCCACGTCCAAGGCCGCGGTGCTCATGCTGAGCGAGTGCCTGCGTGCGGAGCTGGCCGGACAGGACATCGGGATCACCGCGATATGCCCGGGCCTGGTGAACACCAACATCACGTCCACCGCACGCTTCGCGGGTGTCTCGGCGGACGAGGAGAAGCGCCGGCAGAAGAAGTCGTCCCGTCTGTACGGGCTGCGCAACTACCCGCCGGAGAAGGTGGCCGACGCGATCCTCTCCGCCGTGGTGCACAACCGGGCGGTGGTGCCGGTGACACCCGAGGCACGCGGCGCCCGCTTCATGTCCAGGTTCGCGCCGAGGGCGCTGCGCGCCGTAGCCCGGATGGAGCCGCCGCTGTGAGCGACGGACAGGACGCGGCAGGGGGACCGCATTCGGAGATGGAACCCCACACGGGTCCGGGAACACACTCGGAGCCGGGGCCACACGTCATCGCGCCGCGCCGGGTCTCCTTCGACTGGGAAAACACGCCGCTGCACTGGATACCGGGCGAGCCCGTCGCCACCCATGTGATCAATGTGCTGCACCTGCTGCTCCCGGCGGGCGAGCGGTGGTTCGTGAAGGTCTTCAAGGAGGCGCTGCCGCTCGTCGACGACCCCGGACTGCTCAAGGACTTCAAGGGGTTCATGGGCCAGGAGGCCACACACAGCGTGCAGCACTCCCATGTCCTGGACCACCTGGCCGCCCAGCGGCTCGACACCGCGGCGTACACCCGGCACGTCGACTTCCTCTTCGAGAAACTCCTCGGCGAGCGGCCGCCGCTCGGCATACCGGTTCCGGCGCGGGAGTGGCTCCGCTTCCGGCTGTCGCTGGTCGCCGCGATCGAGCAGTTCACCGCGGTCCTCGGGGACTGGGTGCTGAGCGCCGACGCCCTCGATGCGGCCGGGTCCGACGCCGTCATGCTCGACCTGCTGCGCTGGCACGGCGCGGAGGAGGTGGAACACCGGGCCGTGGCCTTCGACATGTACCAGCACTGCGGCGGCGAAGGGCTGCCGCGCTATGCCCGGCGGATCGAGGGCATGGCCGTCGTCACTCCGGTGCTGCTGTGGCTGTGGGTCTGGGGTGCCTCGTACCTCATGCGTCACGACCCCGCTCTCCTGCGCCACGGCCCCGGGACGGAGGGCAGGCCCAGGTACTCACTGCGGGAGCACAACCGGGCGGTCACCAAAAGGCTGCTGCCTTCCTGGGGTGAGCTGGGCTCGGCGATACCCCGCTACTTCAGGCGGTCGTACCATCCCTCCCAGGAGGGCTCGCTGCGCAGGGCGGTCGAGTACCTCGCAGCCTCGCCCGCCGCTCGCGCAGCGGCAGGCGCGATCGGCCGCGCGGCCCTGCCGTAGCCCTGACAGGGTGAGAAGGGAGGCAGCGTGTCCGGGGTGAGAGCGTCGGGAGTTACAGCGTCCGGGGTGGCAGCGTCCAGGGTTACGGCGTCGGGGCCCGGGCCCGAGTACCGGATCGAGGATCTGGCGCACCACAGCGGCGCCACGGTCCGTACGATCCGTGCGTACCAGGACCGCGGCCTGCTGCCCAAACCGCAGCGGCGCGGCCGGTCCAATGTGTACGGGGACAGCCATCTGGCCAGGCTGCGCCAGATCGCCGAACTGCTCGACCGCGGCTACACCCTGGCCTCCATCAAGGAACTGCTGGAGGCGTGGGACGCCGGGCGGGGTCTCGGCGGGGTGCTGGGGCTGGTCGCGGAGGTCAGCGGGCCGTGGACCGATGAGGAAGCGGACCGGATCTCCCGTGCCGAGCTGGACGCCCGGTTCGGCGGGGTGCCCGACGACGAGGCGGTCGCGGACGCGGTGGCACTGGGCGTGCTGGAACGGGTGGCCGGCAGCGACGACGAGTTCATGGTGCCGAGCCCGCAGGAGCTGGCCGTGGCTGTGGAACTGCACGCGGCCGGCGTCCCGCTCAAGGCCATCTCCATCCATCTGCGGGAGCTGCGCGGCCAGGTCGAGCACATCGCCTCGCGCTTCCTGGAGTTCACGACGGAGCACGTCTTCGCACGCTATCTGGGTCCTGCCCAGCCCACCGACGCGCATGTGGCGGAGGCCGCCTCACTGGTACGGCGGCTGCGCCCGCTGGCCCAGCAGAGCGTCGACGCCGAACTGGCCCGGGCCATGAGGCTGTTCGCCACCCGCCATCTCCAGCAGCACCTCGGCCCCGACAGCCCGCCCGCGCCCCCCGGAGGTCCCGCGTCCGTACCGGTTCCGGCAGCCACGCTCGCCGCGGTGGAGAGGCTGGTGGGACGCGAGAACGCACCCGCGTTCATCACCGGCGCCACTGAACGGGAGCTTCAGGCAAGGGCGTTGGACGCGCTGACTCTTCCACAGCAAGAAGTACGGCAAACAGACCAAAAGCCGTAAATCACCATACCTTTGTCCACAGAATCGCCAAATAGCCTGTGGATAACCCACCTTGCCTGTGGATCATGCCTAACTCATGGGGCGCAAAAGGTAATTCGGATGCACACCGGCGCACGCGCCCCCGCACTGGCCCTGATTCAAGCGAGAGCTCTAGTTCTGCCCGAGCTGCGCCAGTGCCTCGGTCGCGATCCGCTCGAAGACCTTCTCGTCCGCGGCGAAGATGGTGCCGGGGATCGGCGCGTGGATCACGATCTCGTCGATGCCCAGGGCGAAGTACTTCCCCGCGAAGTCGACGAAGGCGTCCAGGGACTCCATGGGCCGGCCCGCCTCGGGCGTGAACCCGGTGAGCAGGATCTTCTCCACCTCGGCCACGTCCCTGCCGATCGCGTCGCACGCCGTGCCGAGCCTGCCGATCTGGCCGCGGACCGCTTCCGCCGACTGTTCGGGAGTACCCGACTCGAAGATCTTCGGATCACCCGTCGTCACCCAGCCCTCCCCGTACCTCGCGGCGATACTCATCCCTCGCGGGCCGGTGGCCGCGACAGCGAAGGGGAGCCGGGGCCGCTGCACACAGCCCGGGATGTTGCGGGCCTCCTCGGCCGAGTAGTGCGTGCCCCGGTGAGTGACCGAGTCCTCGGTCAGCAGCCGGTCGATGAGGGGCACGAACTCGCCGAACCGGTCGGCTCGTTCGCGCGGAGTCCACGGCTCCTGGCCGAGCGCCGTGGCATCGAAGCCGGTGCCGCCGGCACCGATGCCCAGGGTGATCCGGCCGTCCGAGATGTCGTCCAGCGAGAGAAGGTCCTTCGCGAGCGTCACGGGGTGCCGGAAGTTCGGCGACGTGACCAGCGTGCCGAGCCGGACACGTGCGGTGGCCGCGGCCGCCGCGGTCAGAGTCGGGACCGCTCCGAACCAGGGGCCGTCGCGGAACGGCACCCGCCAGGAGAGGTGGTCGTAGGTGTACGCGGTGTGGAAGCCCAGCTCCTCGGCGCGCACCCACTGCTCACGGCCACCCTCGCTCCACCGGCGGACGGGAAGAATCACGGTACTCAGTCGCATGGCCACGAGCCTACGTCGTACGGGCACCCGCTCACCGGGCCGCAGCTGTCGTCACCACCGGGCGGGGCAATCACCCGCCGAGCCGGACCGGAGCCCGTCCGCTGCCGGTATCCGGTCGCCTCCCGGAGGCATCGCACAGCCGCGTACGTACTCATCTGTGCGCCTCTTCGCACTCCCGTGCGCTCCAGGCCATCGGTACGGGAGAATGACCGGGTGACCTCAGCTAACGGCCCCGCCGCCGCCCCTCTCCCGCCCCGGCTGATCGCCACCGACCTGGACGGCACCCTGCTGCGCGACGACAAGACCGTCTCGGACCGCACCATCGCGGCGCTCGCAGCCGCCGAGAAGGCCGGTATCGACGTCTTCTTCGTCACCGGCCGGCCGGCCCGGTGGATGGACGTCGTCAGCGACCATGTGCACGGCCACGGCCTGGCCATCTGCGGCAACGGCGCCGCGGTGGTCGACCTCCACGGCGACGAGGGCGGGCACATTTTCGTCAAGGTCCTCCCGCTGGAGCGCACCGACGCCCTCGACGTGGTGTCCATCCTGCGGACCGCCGCCCCGGGCACGTCCTTCGCCGTCGAGCGGACCGGCGGCATCCATCACGAGCCGGCCTACCCGCCGCTGCAGTTCGACGCCGCGTCGAGCGTCGCGCCCGCCGAGAAGCTGCTGGCGGCGGACTGCGGTCTCGCGGACCAGCCCGTGCTGAAGGTGCTGGCCCACCACCCGGAGCTGTCGCCCGACGACTTCCTCGCCCTGGCCCGCGAAGCTGTCGGCGGCCGCGCCTCGATCACCCGTTCCAGCCCGACCGCGCTGCTGGAGATCAGTGGCCCCGGCGTCTCCAAGGCCGGCACGCTGGCCCTGTGCTGCGCGGAGCGCGGTATCTCGCCCGCCGAGGTCGTCGCCTTCGGGGACATGCCGAACGACGTCGAGATGCTGCGGTGGGCGGGCAGTTCGTACGCGATGGGCAACGCACACCCGGAAGCGGTGGCCGCCGCTTCGGGGCGCACGGTCACCAACAACGACGACGGCGTCGCGGTCGTCATCGAGCAGATCCTGAAGGCCCGCCGACCGGGCTCGACCTGACCGGTCCGGACCTGACAGGCCCGGACCGCCCCGCGCGACCCCCCGCCCGCACACCCGCTGCCCACAGCAGTGCCTCCTACAGCGGTGCCTCCCACACCACCGCCGTGCCCCCGCCCTCATCGCCCATCCCCGGCCCGTAGGCGCTCGATCCGCCCAGCGCCTCCGCGCGCCGGCTGAGATTGCGCAGTCCGCTGCGCCGGCCGCCCTCCGGGATGCCGACCCCGTCGTCGGAGACCGTCAGACGTACCGCCGGGCGGCCGTCGTCCAGCTGCGCCGTGGCGTCGACGTCCACATGGATCCGGGAGGCGGCGGCATGCCGGAACGCGTTGGAGAGTGCCTCCCGGAGCGCCGCGATCAGGTTCTTCCCCGTCAGCTCCCCGACCTCCGAGTCGACCGGGCCCACGAAGCGGTGCGTGGGTTTGAACCCCAGCGGTACGGCCGCCATGTTGATCTCCCGCAGGACCCGTCGGCACAGCCCCGACGGAGCCTCGGCAGCCCCCTGCTGCAGCGCGAAGATGGCGGTACGGATCTCCTGGATCGTCACGTCCAGCTCATCGACGGCCTTGCCCACACCGAGGCGCACCGCGGGCGGCGCCGACTGGCGGTGGGCACCCTCCAGCATCATCCCGGTGGCGAACAGGCGCTGGATGACCAGGTCGTGCAGGTCGCGGGCGATCCGGTCGCGGTCCTCGAAGACCGCGAGGCGCTCTCTGTCGCGCTGGGCGTCGGCCATCATCAGCGCCAGCGCGGCCTGCGAGGCGAACTGCGAGGCCAGTGAACGTTCGGCCGCCGTGAACGGCCGGGCACCGCGTTCGCGGGGCGTGGCCAGCACGCCCCGCAGACGGCCGCCGCTGTGCAGGGGCAGCATCATGCTCGGCCCGAACCGCCTGCCCATCTCGGTGATCATCCGCGGATCGGACGCCGAGTCGTCCACGAACACCGGGGCGCCGGAGAGCAGTGTCGCCACGACCCCGCTCTCCGGCGGGACGATCAGCCCGAGGACCTGACTGGGGTGGTCGCTGGAGACGGCGACGACCTCCAGTCCACCCTCTGCGGCAGGCAGCATGACCACTCCGGCGGCCGAGTCCGCCAGATGGCGTGCCTGTTCGGCGACCACCGAGAGCGCCTCATCAGCGTCGCCGCCGGCCAGCAGCGCCGTGGTGACGGCCACTGAACCGTCGATCCACCGCTCGCGCTGCCGGGCCGCCTCGTACAGCCGGGCGTTGTTGATCGCGATGCCGGCCTCGGCGGCGAGGACCTGCACCATGTGCAGATCACCGTCGGTGAAGCGGCTCCCGTCGGTCTTCTCCGCGACGTAGAGATTGCCGAAGGTCTCCCCCTGCACCTGTACCGGGACCCCCAGGAACGTCCGCATCCGCGGATGGTGCGGAGGGAATCCGGCGTAGCGCGGGTCGCTCGTCAGATCCGTGAGCCGCACGACGCGGGCATCCTCGATCAGCGCACCCAGAAGGCCCGTGTGCCCGTCCGGGACGTGGCCGATCCGCGCTGCTTCCTCCTCCGGCACGCCATGGGTGACGAAATCGCTGAGGCCGCCGCGCTCCTGGTCCACGACGCCGATCGCGGCATAGCGCGCACCGGCCAGCCCGCCGGCTGTCTCGCAGATCCTGTTCAGGGTCGCGTGCAGTTCGAGGCCCGTACCGATGGAGCGCATGGCCTCCAGCAGCTGCGGTACGCGCGCGGTGAACTCGGCGGAGAGCCCGTGCCGGCCGAAGTCCTCCGCCGGGGGGTCCTCGGCTGGAGAGTCCTCGGCTGGGAAGTCCTCCGCGGAGGAGTCTTCCGGCGGATCGGTGGGGTCCGGAGCTGCCATACCCCAGAGCCTAGTAAGTCCTATTTGGAGTGGAAAGTCGGGTTCCGTTGGCTGCCGAGCAGATCACCCGCTCGCTCACGCTCCAGCATCCGCCGCAACGGCCCCTCCAGCGCGGCCAGCTCCGCGTAGGGGCCACGCTGCACGACCCGCCCACCGTCCAGTACGAGCACCTCGTCGACGGCGTCGAGCCCGCGGAGCCGGTGGGTGATGAGCAGCGTCGTACGCCCCTCGGTGGCGGTCAGCAGATCCGCCGTGAGCGCGTCAGCGGTCGCCAGGTCGAGGTGTTCCGCCGGCTCGTCCAGGACGAGTACGGGGAAGTCGGCGAGGAGTGCGCGGGCCAGTGCCAGCCGCTGACGCTGGCCGCCGGAGAGCTTCGCGCCGTGCTCCCCCACCGGAGTGTCGAGCCCGTCGGGCAGCCCGTCCACCCAGTCCAGCAGCCGGGCTCCGGCGAGCGCCTCGCACAGTTCGCCGTCCGAGGCACCGGAACGGGCCAGCCTGAGGTTCTCCCGCAGGGAACTGTCGAAGATGTGCGCGTCCTGGGCGCACAACCCGACGAGTCCGCGCACGGTGTCACCGTCCAGCGCGTCGGCAGCCACCCCACCGAGCGTGTACGTCCCCGCCTCCGTGTCCAGGAAGCGCAGCAGCACCTGAGCGAGCGTCGTCTTGCCGGATCCGGAGGGGCCGACGACGGCGACCCGGCGCCCCGCTTCGAGCCGGAGGTCCATCCCGTCGAGCGCGTGTCCCCGCTGCCCCGCGTAGCGCGCGGTCAGCCCCCGCACCTCCAGCGGGAACGGCGCCCGCGGCGCCGCTGCCGGACGCACCGGCTCCTGTACGGGGGCGGGCGCGTCCAGCACCTCGTAGACCCGCTCGGCGCTCCTCCTGACCCGCTGCCGGTACTGCACGGCGAGCGGCAACCCGGTGACCGCCTCGAAAGCCGCCAGCGGAGTCAGCACCACCACGGCCAGTTCCACACCGGCGAGCCGCCCGTCGTGGACGGCCGGTATGCCGACGAACGCGGCGGCGGCGACAGTCAGCCCGCAGACGAGAGCGGTCAGCCCACCGCCGAGCGCAGTGGCGGTGGCACCCCGTGAGGCGATCCGGGTCAGCGCCCGGTCCGCGTCCCTGGTGCTGTGCAGCCGCCCGCGCAGCGCACCGGCGACCGTCAGCTCGGCGGTCCCCATGAGGAGGTCGACGATCCGGGTGGCCAGCACTCCGCGCGCGGGCGCCAGTTGACGCTCGGCACGCCGGGCACAGAGACCGCTCAGCGCGGGCACCGCGACCCCGGCGATCAGGAGCCCCGCCGCGAGCACGGCCCCGGCAGCGGGCAGCAGCCAGGTGGTGAACCCGACGGTGACGGCTCCCACCACCACGGCGACGGCGGCCGGAAGCAGCCAGCGCAGCCAGTAGTCCTGCAGCGCGTCCACGTCGGCGACCAGCCGTGACAGCAGGTCACCGCGCCTGACCCGGCGCAGCCCGGCGGGCGCGATCCGCTCCAGCCTGCGGTAGACGGCCACGCGCAGATCGGCGAGCATCCGCAGCACCGCGTCGTGCGACACCAGCCGCTCGGCATAGCGGAAGACGGCCCGCCCGGTGCCGAAGGCCCGCGTCGCCGTGACCGCGACCATCAGATAGAGCACGGGCGGCTCCTGCGAGGCCCGTGAGATGAGCCAGCCCGAGGTCGCCATGAGCCCGATGGCCGAGCCCAGCGCGAGGCTTCCCAGCAGCAGGGCCAGCAGCAGCCGCCCCCGCAGCGCACCGGCGGTGTCCCGCACCCGCGCCAGCGGGTTACGCCGTGCGGACCGGGCCGCCATAACGCCGCCGGCCGACGCCGTACCCCGGTCCGTCGCCTGCTCCGCCCGCGGTGCGGGCACGGCAGCAGCCTGCGGTGCGAGAGCGTCACCACCGGCCGGTGCAGCCTGCGACGTGCCGGGCGACAGTGCGACCACGCGGTCGGCCACAGCGAGCAGGGCCGGCCGGTGCACCACGAGCACCACAGTGCGGCCCGCCGCCAGCCGTCGCACCGCGTCGACGATCCCGGCCTCCGTCTCACCGTCGAGCGCCGCCGTCGGCTCGTCGAGCAGCAGCAGCGGCCGGTCGGCGAGGAACGCTCTGGCCAGCGCGAGCCGTTGGCGCTGGCCGGCCGAGAGCCCCGCACCGCCCTCACCGAGCACCGTGTCTACCCCGTCCGGCAGCGCGGCCACGAAGTCGTACGCCCCGGCATCGCCCAGAGCTCCGTGTACCGCGGCCGCGTCGGCGTCGGGACGTGCAAGCCGTACGTTCTCCGCGATCGTTCCCGCGAAGAGGTACGGCTGCTGCGGCACCCAGGCGATCTGCTCACGCCAGCGCTCGGGGGAGAGCGAGGCCAGATCGACAGCAGCGTCCCGACCCTCTCCGGCCGGCCCTCCTGGTGCCAGCGGGGCCGGTCCCACGGGCCCGACGAGAACCCGCCCTTCGTCCGGCGCCGCGAAGCCCAGCAGGACATTGAGCAGTGTCGACTTCCCGACCCCGCTCGGCCCGGTGACCGCGACCGTCTCTCCGGCACCGACGACCAGGGAAGCCGACTCCAGCGACGGTTCCGTACGGCCGGGGTGGCGCACCGTCACCCGGTCCAGCTCCAGGCGGAGCGAGCCCGGGACCTCGCGCGTCCCACCCTCCGGCAGCGGTGTCTCCAGCACCGCGAAGATCTCCTCGGCGGCCGAAAGGCCCTCGGCCGCCGCGTGGTACTGCGCCCCCACCTGCCGCAGCGGCAGATAGGCCTCGGGCGCCAGCACCAGGATCACCAGGCCTGTGTACAGGTCCAGTTCGCCCTTGACGAGCCGCAGGCCGATACCGACAGCGACCAGTGCCACCGACAGGGTCGCCAGCAACTCCAGCGCGAACGACGAGAGAAAGGCGATCCGCAGCGTCCGCAGCGTCGCCTTCCGGTACTCGTCCGTGATGGTCCTGATCGACTCGGCCTGCGCCTTGGCCCGTCCGAACACTTTGAGCGTCGGCAGTCCGGCCACCACGTCGAGGAAGTGCCCCGACAGCCGGGAGAGCAGATGCCACTGACGGTCCATACGGGCCTGAGTGGCCCAGCCGATGAGCATCATGAAGACCGGGATCAGCGGCAGGGTCCCGACGATGATGGCCGCCGACACCCAGTCCTCGGTGACGACCCGCACCAGCACCGCCACCGGCACCACCACCGCGAGCCCCAGCTGCGGGAGATAGCGCGAGAAGTAGTCGTCCAGGGCGTCGATGCCCCGGGTAGCGAGAGCGACCAGTGACCCCGTCCGCTGCCCGGTCAGCCACTGCGGCCCCAGCTCCGCGGACCTCTCAAGGAGCCGCCGCCGCAGCTCCGACTTGACCGCGGCGCTGGCCCGGTGCGCGGCCAGCTCGGTCAGCCAGGCCACCAGTCCCCGGCCCAGCGCCACCGCCGCGAGCAGCAGCAGTGCGGTCCGCAGCCCTGATCCGTCCAGGCCGTGCTGGAACGCCCCCACCACCACATCGGCGATCAGCATGGCCTGAGCCACGACCAGACCCGCGCCGGCCAGTCCGAGGACCACCACGGCGCCCAGGAAGAGACGTGTGGCACCGGCGTACCGGAGCAGACGCGGGTCGATCGGTTTCACGTGAAACACTCCCCACTAGTGGGCATCGGCGATGTGCTGGGTACCCAGCCGCTTGCGGAACACCCAGTACGTCCAGCCCTGGTAGAGCAGGACCAGCGGCGTCATGATGCCCGCCACCCAGGTCATGACCTTGAGCGTGTAATGGCCGGACGCCGCGTTGTCGATCGTCAGACTCCAGGCGGTGTTGAGCGAGGACGGCATCACATCCGGCGCCAGCGAGAGGAACAGTGCGGCGACCGTGGCCGCGATGGCCACGCCCGTGAACGCGAAGGCCCAGCCCTCCCTGGTCCGGGCGTTCATCACGAACGCCGCGACGAGCGCCGCCAGCGCCACACACAGCGCCGTCAGGGTGGATCCGTCGCCGCGGTCCGCCTGCAGCCAGATCAGGAAGGCCGCAGCGAGGGCCGCCGTGACAACAGCGGCCTTGGCCGCGAAGGCCCTGGCCCGCACCCGGATGTCTCCGACCGTCTTCAGCGCCGTGAAGACAGCTCCGTGCAGGGTGCACAGCGCGGTGAAGGCGAACCCGCCGAGGATCCCGTAACCGTTCAGCAGGTCCCCGAACGAGCCGGCGTAGTCCTGGTGGCTGTTGACCGGCACCCCGTGGACCATGTTGGCGAAGATCAGCCCCCAGAGGAACGGCAGCAGCAGCGAGCTGGTGAAGAGCACCCACTCCCAGTTGCGCTGCCAGCTCTCCTCGGGCCGCTTGTGGCGGTACTCGAAGGACAGGACCCGCACGATCAGCAGCACCAGGACCAGGACGAGCAGCAGATAGAAGCCACTGAAGAAGGTGGCGTACCAGACCGGGAAGGCCGCGAACATCGCGCCTGCCGCAGTGATCAGCCACACCTCGTTACCGTCCCAGACGGGACCGATGATGTTGATCAGCACCCGGCGCTCGCGCCGGTCCCTGGCCAGCAGCCGGGTGAGGATACCGACCCCGAAGTCGAAGCCTTCGAGGAAGAAGTACCCGGTCCACAGCACGGCGATCAGCAGAAACCAGAAGTCGTTGAGGCCCATGACGTCTCTCCTCTCAGTACGCGAAGGTCAGGGGTTTGTCGGCGTCGGCGTCGTCATCCCGGGTCCCGGATCCGCCGGGCCCGGAGGAGGGGCCGCGCAGCCGCGGGTCCTTGGCGGGCGGCTGCTCGTCGGTGTCCGGTCCCATCACCGCGTACTTCTTCATCAGCCGGACATTGATCCAGCCGAGAATCACGTAGAGCGTGACGAGGACGATCAGTGAGATGAGCATCTCCGTCTGGGAGACACCGGGGGAGACGGAGTCGGCGGTCTTGAAGAGACCGAAGACGGCCCAGGGCTGCCGGCCCATCTCGGTGAACACCCAGCCGATGGAGTTGGCGATCAGCGGGAAGACCAGGGAGGCCATCCCCACGCGCCAGCCCCACTTCGTGAAGAAGGGGTTCAGCTCCCGGCTCGCGGTGAGCATCAGCTTGGGTGCCTCGTCGTCGCCGGTCCGGTGCTCCGGCAGCAGCCACTTCTTCTTCCGGGTCAGCCAGAGTCCGGCAGCCGCGGCCACCGATGCGGTGAGCCCGATCCCGATCATGAGACGGAATCCCCAGAAGGTGACGAAGATGTTCGGCACGTAGTCGTCGGGGCTGCCGCCGTACTTGGCGGCCTCGGCCTTGGCGGTCTGGTGGATGCCGGGTACCGCGGTGTGGAAGTCGTCGTGGGCGAGGAAGGACAGGATTCCCGGTACCGACAGCTCGACGGAGTTGTGACCCGCCGCCACATTGCCCACCGCGAAGACGGAGAACGGCGCCGGGGCCTGGGTCTCCCAGAGTGCCTCGGCCGCGGCCATCTTCATGGGCTGCTGCTCGAACATCACCTTGCCCAGCTGGTCGCCGGAGAGCGCGGTGAGGATTCCGGCGGTCACCGTCATCACCAGGCCCATGCGCAGCGAGGTGCGCATCATGCGGGTGCGCTTGGTGTCGGTGCTGGTGCCCGCGGCCCTGGCCCGCCTGATCTTCCACAGGTGGTAACTGGCGATGCCGACGACGAAGGCGCCGCCGGTGAGGAAGGCCGAGGTCATGGTGTGGGTGAAGACGACCAGCGCCGTCTTCTGGGTGAGCACGCCCCAGATGTCGTTGAGATGCGCGGCACCGGTGGCACGGTCGATGGTGTACCCGACCGGGTGCTGCATCCAGGAGTTGGCCGCCAGGATGAAGTACGCGGAGAAGGTCGTGCCGATGGCCACCATCCAGATGCAGGCACAGTGGATCTTCTTGGGCAGCTTGTCCCAGCCGAAGATCCACAGCCCGATGAAGGTCGACTCGAAGAAGAAGGCGATCAGCGCCTCCATCGCGAGCGGCGCCCCGAAGACGTCACCGACGAACTTCGAGTAGTCCGACCAGTTCATCCCGAACTGGAACTCCTGGACGAGGCCGGTGGCGACCCCGATGGCCAGGTTGATCAGCAGGAGCTTCCCCCAGAACTTCGTGGCGTGGAAGTACTTCTCCGCGCCCTTCCGCACCCAGGCGGTCTCGAAGCCCGCGGTGATCGCGGCGAGGGAGATCGTGAGGGGGACGAACAGGTAGTGGTAGACGGTGGTCAGCCCGAACTGCCAACGCGCCAGGGTATCCGGCGACAGAGCTAGTTCCACGTCGTCACTCTCCTTACGTGGCCGGGGTCACAGCGGCTTTCTGTCCCTTTGGTCCCACACAGCACGGAAGAAAAGGGGCGCGCTTGTGAAAGCGTTCACATTCACAAGCAATACTACGAAAGCACTTCCGGCATGACGAAGGCGGGGTGCCCCAATGACACCCCGCCTTGTGAGAACCCCGTACGGAAGGGGGCTACAGCTCCTTGCGGAAGGCCGCCGCCGCCTGGAGGAAGAGGTCGTTGCCCTCGGTCTCACCGATGGTGACCCGTACGCCCTCACCGGCGAAGGGACGCACCACCACCCCCGCCTTCTCACAGGCCGCGGCGAAGTCGGCGGTGCGCTCGCCCAGCCGCAGCCACACGAAGTTGGCCTGTGTCTCCGGCACCGTCCAGCCCTGGCCGACCAGCCCCTCGTACACCCGGGTCCGCTCGGTGACCAGCGATCCGACCCGGCCCCACAGCTCGTCCTCGGCCCGCAGGGACGCGACCGCCGCGTCCTGCGCCAGCTGGCTCACCCCGAAGGGCACCGCGGTCTTGCGCAGCGCGGCCGCGACCGGCTCATGGGCGATGGCGAAGCCGATCCGCAGCCCGGCCAGCCCGTACGCCTTGGAGAAGGTCCGCAGCACCGCCACGTTGGGCCGGTCCCGGTACACCTCGATGCCGTCGGGCACATCGGTGTCCCGGTTGAACTCCCGGTACGCCTCGTCCAGGACCACCAGGACGTCGGAGGGCACCCGGTCCAGGAAGCGCTCCAGCTGGGCCCTGCGGACCACGGTCCCGGTCGGGTTGTTGGGGTTGCAGACGAAGATCATCCGGGTTCGCTCGGTGATCGCGGCCGCCATGGCGTCCAGGTCATGCACATCGCCCGAGTCAAGCGGCACCTGCACCGCGGTCGCCCCGCTGATCCGCGTGATGATCGGGTACGCCTCGAACGACCTCCAGGCGTAGATCACCTCGTCACCGGGGCCCGAGGTCACCTGGAGCAGCGACTGGGCGACGCCGACCGATCCGGTACCGGTCGCCAGATGGGAGACCGGCACCCCGAAGCGCTCGGCCAGTTCGTTCATCAGGGCGGTGCACGCCATGTCCGGGTACCGGTTGAAGGTCCCGGCCGCGGCGATCGCGGTCTCCATCACCCCAGGCAGCGGCGGATAGGGGTTCTCGTTGGAGGACAGCTTGTAGGCGACCGGGCCGGCCTCGGCGGCCGGCCTGCCCGGAACGTACGCGGGAATGCCGTCCAGTGCGGCGCGCAGCCTGGGGCTCTTCTGGCTCACAGCGGGTCCTCCTCGACTCGGATGAACCCACCCTATGAGGAACACCGCTCCGTGCGAATGGCGGGCGCCGACGGGGGGCGTACTTCCGGACCTGGCGCGCGCCCATGGCTCGCGCCGTGGCGCGCGTCCCCCGAAGAGGTGAGTTGAGACCTCATCGCAACATCAGGCATGGGCCAGGCACACGCCCACCGACACCCGAGACTCTTTTGACATGACCCCCAAATGCCCTGTATTCAAAGGTGATTGATGCTAAATGATCATGCAGAAACGTGCCTGTCAACGCGTGCATATGCGCTCAGCTCAACCGCCCCTCATCGCCCTACTATCGGCTCGCCATGACAGCAGCAGGGAAGCACCAGGTGAGCCGGGCGGAGACTCCCCGCAGGGCCAACCGGCAAGGACGAGCGGGCATCCGGGACGTGGCCGCCGCAGCCGGTGTCTCCATCACGACCGTCTCCGACGCGCTCAACGGCAAGGGCAGGCTCCCGGACGCCACCCGCCGCCATGTCCGCGAGGTCGCCGACCGGCTGGGCTACCGCCCTTCCGCCGCGGCCCGAACCCTCCGTACCGGAAAGTCCGGCCTCATCGGCCTGACGGTCACCACGTACGGGGATGAACCTTTCACCTTCACCGAATTCGCGTACTTCGCCGAGATGGCCAGAGCCGCCACCTCCGCCGCGCTCGCACGCGGCTATGCCCTCGTCATCCTCCCCGCGACGTCGCGCCACAGCGCGGTCGACGTCTGGTCGAACGTCGCGCTGGACGGCACCGTAGTCATCGACCCCTCCGACCACGACCCCGTAGTCATCGAACTCGTACGCCAAGGCCTCCCCGTCGTCTCCGACGGCCGCCCGGCGGGCACCCTGCCCGTCACGGCCTGGGTCGACAACGACCACGAGGCCGCGGTCCTCGATCTGCTCGACCATCTCGCCGCAGCCGGGGCCCGCCGTATCGGGCTGCTCACCGGCACCACGACGGACACGTACACCCGCCTCTCCACCACCGCGTATCTGCGCTGGTGCGAGCGGGTCGGACAGGATCCGGTGTACGAGTCCTACCCCGCGCACGACCCGTGCGCGGGAGCCGTCGCCGCGGACCGCCTGCTCGCCCGTCCGGACCGTCCGGACGCCGTCTACGGACTCTTCGACCCCAACGGCACCGACCTGCTGGCGGCAGCACGGCGGTACGGACTGCGTGTCCCCGAGGATCTGCTGCTGGTCTGCTGCAGCGAATCCACCGTGTACGCGAGCACCGAGCCGCCCATCACGACCCTCTCGCTCAAGCCCCGCCGGATCGGTACGGCCGTCATCCAGTTACTCATCGATGCCATCGAAGGCATCAATGACGATCACCCGGTCGAGCAGGTGATACCGACCGAACTCATCGTCCGGACCTCCTCGCAGCGCCGCCCGCCGCGCACGACGGTCAGCGCACCCCGCTCCCCCGCGCCGGACTGACCACCTCAATAGGTGCGAAACGGGCGGTCGGTCGGCAGACCGTCCGGATTCAGCACCCCTGGTGCGTCACAGAGTGCTGGTCGCATTCCTATGATGGGCGCACGACACCGCGGACCCCCCGACCAGGCAGGTCCGACCGGTGCACGGCGCGCGACGGTGGTGGAGGGGTCGATGACTCAGGGGGCCGGTCTGGAACCCGCGATGCGGACGGCGACAGTGCGGGACTTCCGCGTACCGCCCCTGCCCGCGTCCGAGCACGTCCACGAGGCCGGGAAGGCGCCGCGGTACGCCGCCGGTGAGGAGCCGGACGGGTATACGGCGACCCAGCGGGACCTGCCCGTCATCAGCCGTGGCGGCCCCGGTGACACGGTCGTCGTACCGATCGTGCCCGAACCCCAGCCCCTCCCCGCTCCCTCCGAAGGCGAGGGGGGTCTCGGACCGCTCTACGTCGTCGGCGACGTCCACGGATACCTCGACGAACTCCTGGCCGCCCTGTGCGCCCAGGGGCTCATCGACACCGAGGGCAACTGGGCCGCCGGGAACGCCCGCCTCTGGTTCCTCGGCGACTTCACCGACCGCGGCCCGGACGGCATCGGCGTCATCGACCTGGTGATGCGGCTGTCCGCCGAGGCCGCGGCCGCCGGAGGTTACTGCAAGGCCCTCATGGGCAACCACGAGCTGCTGCTCATCGGCGCCAAACGCTTCGGCGACACCCCGGTCAACTCCGGTGCGGGCACCGCGACCTTCCAGGCGGCCTGGCTGCTCAACGGCGGCCAGAAGGCCGACATGGACCGGCTGCAGGACGTCCACCTCCAGTGGATGTCACGGCTCGACGCCATGGAGCTGGAGGACGACCACCTCCTGGTGCACTCCGACACCACCGCCTATCTCGACTACGGCGATTCGCTCGAAGCGGTCAACGACACCGTCCGCGAGACGCTCACCCGCAACGACGCCGACGAATGCTGGGACCTGTTCCGCAAGTTCACCAAGCGCTTCGCGTTCCGCGACGAGTCGGGACCGCAGGCCGTGCAGGAGCTCCTGGGGGTCTTCGGCGGCCACCGGATCGTCCACGGCCACAGCCCCATCCCGTACCTGCTGGGCGAGGTCGGGGCCGAGGACGGCGAGGACAGCCCGCGTACCGTCATCGAGGGCCCGCACCTGTACGCGGACGGGCTCGCCGTCGCCATGGACGGCGGCGTGACCATGGCCGGAAAGCTACTCGTGGTGCAGCTGCCGCTGCCGAACTGAACAGCGCACGCGAAGGCGATTTCCGGAAACCCTCTGTCACCCCGCGCCATAACAGCTCTACCATCGGATTATCCGTAGCAGGCTCTCCTCCGTTTACGCCCGACTGCCCGTCAGAAGGCGGTCGGTACGGCCCGACGGAGCATCGGGGGATGCACATGAACAGCGCTTCGCACCTGCTGACAGAGGACCGTCCGGAGTTCGAGCGGCTCCTCGACGACGCACTGCGCACCGCGCCCGACCGACCGGATCTGGCCGAGCTGGGGCAGCGGCTCAACAGCGAGCAACTGCGCACCATGGTGCTCGACGCCGACAGCCTGGTCACCTCGACCGCGGCAGCCGAGTACGAGCACTTCGTGAAGGTGCGCGCCGGACTGCGCACGCCCGCCCCGGATTCGGTGCGCGCCTCCGTCCTCGCTCCCGTCAGAGGCGGCGCCCACGCGGGTGCGGGGCTCGCCGCCGTACTCGCGGTACTGGCCCCGGTACTGGCGGGCACCGCCGCCGTGATCTTCCTGCTGGTGGGCTACATACTCAAGGCGCTCGATCCGGCGCCCGCCTTCGGCAACACCATGGTCACCGCGGGCTGGTTCTTCGCGGCCCTCACCGCTGCCGCCATCCTGGCCGCAGCGATCGGGCTCCTCCTGACGGCGCTGCGCAACGGCTCGACCGAAGTGCACCCCGAGACGGAGGAGGGGGACGACGAGCTCTCCGAAGAGGTCGCCCGGGCCCGGGACGCCTGGCGCCACGCCCTGCTGGAACGGGGCATCGTCCCGTTCCTGAGCGCGGCACTGGCCGACCCGAGCGTCGACCCGGCGGCCCCCGCCCCGTACCGCCCGGCGGGCCGCATCCCGAACCTCGGCTACAGCCGTCCCGACTTCGCCAGTCCGGACTCGGGCGGGACGACGGCCCACGAGCGTCCCAGTTTCACCAGCCCGGACTTCACGAGCCCGGACTTCGGAGGCCCCGACCACCAGCCGGAGTGACGCACCGGCCGGTCCGCGGTAGGAACCGGCCGGTGCGAGGCAGGTTGGGCCCGGTACGGGACCGGCCGGTACGGGACCGGCCCCGTACCGGGGGCACATGGCGTCGTCAGTCGGCGATCGGCAGGTACACCCGGTTGCCGCTGGCCGCGAACTCCTTCGACTTCTCCGCCATCCCCGACTCGATCTCCTCCTGGCTTCCGCCGTGCTCGCGGCGGATGTCCTGGGAGATCTTCATCGAGCAGAACTTCGGCCCGCACATGGAACAGAAATGCGCGGTCTTCGCCGGCTCGGCCGGCAGCGTCTCGTCATGGAACTCCCTTGCCGTGTCGGGGTCGAGAGCGAGATTGAACTGGTCCTCCCAGCGGAACTCGAAGCGTGCGTCCGAGAGCGCGTCGTCCCACTTCTGCGCGTCCTGGTGCCCCTTGGCGAGATCCGCCGCATGGGCCGCGATCTTGTACGTGATGACGCCGGTCTTCACGTCGTCCCGGTTGGGCAGCCCCAGGTGCTCCTTGGGCGTGACGTAGCAGAGCATGGCCGTGCCCCACCAGGCGATCATCGCCGCCCCGATGCCGGAGGTGATGTGGTCATACGCCGGGGCCACGTCCGTGGTGAGCGGGCCGAGCGTATAGAAGGGGGCCTCCTCGCAGATCTCCTGCTGGAGGTCGATGTTCTCCTTGATCTTGTGCATCGGGACGTGACCGGGACCCTCGATCATCGTCTGTACACCATGACGTTTGGCGATCGTGTTGAGTTCCCCGAGGGTGCGCAACTCCGCGAACTGCGCCTCGTCGTTGGCGTCCGCGATCGACCCCGGCCGCAGTCCGTCGCCCAGCGAGTAGGTGACGTCGTAGGAGGCCAGAATGGACGAGAGCTCCTCGAAGTTCTCATACAGGAACGACTCCTTGTGGTGCGCCAGGCACCAGGCCGCCATGATCGAGCCGCCCCGCGAGACGATCCCGGTCTTGCGGCGTGCGGTGAGCGGCACGTACCGCAGCAGCACCCCCGCGTGCACCGTCATGTAGTCGACGCCCTGTTCGGCCTGCTCGATGACCGTGTCCTTGTAGATGTCCCAGGTCAGCTCCTCGGCCTGGCCATCGACCTTCTCCAGGGCCTGGTAGAGCGGGACCGTGCCGATCGGCACGGGGGAGTTGCGCAGCACCCACTCGCGGGTGGCGTGGATATTGCGCCCGGTGGACAGGTCCATGACCGTGTCTGCGCCCCATTTGGTGGCCCAGGTCATCTTGTCCACCTCCTCCTCGATGGAGGAAGTGACCGCGGAGTTGCCGATGTTGGCGTTGACCTTCACCAGGAAGCGCTTCCCGATGATCATCGGCTCGATCTCCGGGTGGTTGACGTTGGCCGGCAGGACCGCCCGGCCGGCGGCGATCTCCTCCCGTACGACCTCGGGGGAGACGTTCTCCCGGATCGCGACGTACTCCATCTCCGGGGTGATTTCCCCGCGCACGGCGTACGCGAGCTGGCTCACCGCGCGCCCTTCGCGCCCCCTCCTGGGCTGGCGGGGACGGCCGGGGAAGACCGCGTCGAGGTTACGGAGCCCTCCGCGCGGCGATGTGTGCTTGATCCCGTCGTCCTCGGGGCGGGCCGGGCGGCCCGCGTACTCCTCGGTGTCGCCGCGGCCGATGATCCAGTTCTCCCGGAGCGGGGCGAGCCCGCGCCGGACATCGGTCTCGACGGTGGGATCGGTGTACGGGCCTGACGTGTCGTACAGCGTCACGTCCTGCCCATTGGTGAGGTGCACCTGCCTGACGGGCACCCGGAGATCCGCGCGCGAGCCCTCCGGGCCCGCGACATATCCCTTGTGCCAGCCCGGCTTGCGCTCGTCCTGATCGGTGGCAGGCGTGCGTGCATCCACTGTGGTCATGAGACCTACTCCCTACGCCGGCATTACCCGGTAACAGGTTCGGCGGTCGGCGCAGCTCTCAGCAGACTGCTGATCAGCGCCCTCTCAGCCCGGTGCTCCGAGCTCCCGCGTGTGCAAAGGTGCCCCCCACGCTAGTGCCCAAGAGCGCACGCTGAACAGAGGGCCTCCCCCTTCTTGCGATGATCTGGCGGTGACACCACTCCCTGAACCGTCCCCCGGCGGGCACGGCCACCCGCACGGTCACGGCCCTGCCGCGCCGGTGTCCAGGCACCTGCGCAAGGTCATCGCAGCCGTGCTGATTCCCTTCGCGGCGGCGGTCGTTGCCGGTCTCGCGGTCTTCTGGCCGGACGGGGACCCGCACCATGCCCGCAGCGGTGTCGGGTTCGACCGGCAGACCCGGCAGGGCAAGGTGGTGGAGATCACCGCGGTCAACTGCAAGGACCTGCACGCCGACCAGTCGTCGACGGCCGACGGGGGCGGGAGCGGGAGTGGTACCGACGGCGAGAGCGCGGCGGAGCAGCAGGCCGGTGCCGGTGCGGCCCCGCAGGGCGCCCCGTGCAAGAAGGCGAAGATCGAGGTGACGAGTGGCAAGGACAAGGGCCGCACCTTCGCCGAGATCGTCCGGTCGGACTCCCCGCGCCAGTTGCACCAGGGGCAGGGCGTGATCGTCGCGTACGCCCCCGACGCCCCCCGCGACCTGCAGTACTCGGTGTCCGACGTGGACCGGAAGTTCCCGCTGGCGCTGCTCGCCGGGATCTTCGCGCTGGTGGTGGTCGCCGTGGGCCGGTTGCGCGGGCTGATGGCTCTGGTCGCGCTGGCCGTCAGCTTCGCCGTGCTGACGCTGTTCATCCTGCCCGCCATCCTGCACGGTTCGAATCCGCTGGTCGTGGCGGTCATCGGGGCGAGCGCCATCATGCTGATCGCCCTCTACACCTGCCACGGCCCGACGGCGCGGACCTCGGTCGCCGTCATCGGCACCCTGATCTCGCTGATGCTGATCGGGCTGCTCGGTTCGCTCTTCATCGGCTGGGCCGGCCTGACGGGCAACACCGACGACAGCACCGGACTGATCCACGGCCTCTACCCGCACATCGACATGAGCGGGCTGCTGCTGGCGAGCGTCATCATCGGATCGCTCGGGGTGCTGGACGACGTGACGGTCACACAGACCTCAGCGGTCTGGGAACTGCACCAGGCCGATCCCACGATGGGGGCCCGCGGGCTCTACCGGGCGGGCATCCGGATCGGCCGCGACCACATCGCGTCCGTCGTCAACACCCTCGTTCTGGCCTACGCCGGTGCGGCGCTGCCCCTGCTGCTGCTCTTCTCCATCGCGCAGAGCAGTGTGGGGACGGTGGCCAACTCCGAGCTGGTCGCGGAGGAGATCGTACGGACCCTGGTGGGCTCGATCGGCCTGGTCGCCTCGGTGCCGGTGACCACGGCGCTCGCCGCGCTCGTGGTCTCGGCCGACCGTGCGGGCCATGGGACCGACCGCCCGTCGCGCGGGGTGGGCCGGGCGCTCGCGGGAGGGGGCATCACGCGGGGCGGCGGGGGCCGCCGCCGCAAGCACTGAGCCGCCCCGCTCTGCACCCCGGCTACGCGCCCTCGCCCGGGCCTCGGGCCTCGGGCCTCGGGCCGCAGGCTTCAGCCGGCGTTCTCCTCCGCGAGGATCCGGCCGAGCGCTGCCTCCAGATGTCCGTCGAAGTCGCCCAGACTGCACTCCTCGCCGAGCGGGACGATCTTGTCCGTGCGGTCCAGGAAGGCGATCAGCGGGGCGCTGCCCGCCCGGAACAGCGCGCGGTCGGCCCCGACCTGGAGCCGCAGATGAACGTCGGACAGCCCTGACGGATCGCTGGGCGCGATGTGCACGTCGCCGTCCCCTGTAGGGGCGTTGATCCCGTCGAGCAGCAGCTCGCGACCGAACGTCCAGGTCACCGGCGCGTCTCCGGGAAGGTGGAAGGTCATCCGGACCGCGTACGGATCGCTCACCTCGTAGCACAGCTCCACCGGGATACGGAAGGAGAGCTCCTCGGAGACGAGGAAGCTCATCATGACCTCTGCCTGGACCGATTCGCGCATGTCCCTACCCCGCAGTAGACGCCGTATTGGTTCACAAGATGGCCGGGAATGTACCTCCGGGCCCTCTTGACGTAATCGTGCTGTAAGCGCAAACAGATCACAAGGAGTGATATTTCAGATACTGAGAGCGAACGCAAGCGAATCGGGTAAAGCCCCAACCTCGGACCGTAACGTTTTAGCAGCGGAGAGCAACCGTACTTGCTCATGCGCGAGGCTGGAAACAGCCGTCGCCGCAGCACCTGAGCCGGGCCTGATCGGGATGGCGGCGCCGACCGTTCCGAGCGCGTACTCCTGCTGCCCGGCAACCGGTTGCATCCGTTCCGCGGAAGCCGGCCTCCGCAGCAGGACGCACCGGTCACGTGCCGAATGGCGGGTCGGCGGACGCACCGGACGGCGGTCCGGATGATCTCTGCGGGAGGCTTCGCCGGGGCGGCTCAGCAGGCACTGACCGAGGGCGTGTGCATGACCGGTTTCCCGGCTGTCCGCCCGCTCCTCGACGGCGGGCGCGGCGGGAGTGTCGGCGACCGCGACGAGGTCGATCCCACCCTCGTGATGCGCGGCAAAATTAATCAGCGCCCCGAGCGCGTCCCGCCCGGAGTTCAGCGATCCGATCACTGTCGGCGCAGCGGTGTGTGGTGGTGTGGCCAAAGGGTCACCCCCAGCATGCCGACGGCGGTTCACGTGCCCGTGAGGGCTTTCCCTCATGGGTCCCGCCGCGCACAATCCGCTGGTCAGCGCCTTTTCAGGCCAGTTTCCCGAGGGGGCGGCAGAGATTTCTCACTGTAGCCACAGCCTCCGTGCGGGCGGGGGGATTCGCTGCCCCCGTCCCTCAGCCGGGCTAACGGCCGCACGCGTACACCAGCCCGGGCCCGACGCCGTTCCTTCAGACGTGCCGACCAGCCGCGCGCCAACGAGCCGCGCCGACCGGCCGCACGGTCCTACCAGTCGTTCCGCGAGGACGACGAAGAGGTGAACTTGCGTACGACGTAGATCAGTCCGGCGACGAGTGCCACCAGGACCAGGGCCTTGAAGAGCAGCCCGATCACGAACCCGATGACGGTCGCGATGAGACCGCCGAACACGATCAGCACGAGGACGGGCACCGCTACCCACTTCACCCACCACGGCATTCCCGCGAAAATCTCTCGGACCGCCATCGTCCCTACCTCTTCCTGGATCTTCCTGGACCACGCCGGCCACTCCGGGGGCTCTGCTGTCGATGCTAAAGGCGCCGGAGGGCCCGGCGGAGGCCACGCAGCCCTTGGAATCCCCTGATGCGCCCCCTACGGGACGGCATCGTTCCGGGTCTCGCGAACAGCTGGCCCCCGTGGTCAGCGGGTCCCCGCAGTCAGTCAGCCCTGCGGTCGGTCAGCCCCGCGGTCAGCTCTCGGGCGGCGAGAAGACCACGAGAACCCGGAGGTCCTCGGAGATGTGATGGAACTTGTGCGCCACCCCGGCCGGTACGTACACCACCCCGCCCCGCGCGACCTCGGTCGTCTCCGTACCGACCGTGATCGAAGCCCGGCCGCTCACGACGAAGTACACCTCGTCCTGGCCGTGCGGCTGCTGGCGGTCGGTCGCTCCCGCGTCCAGCGCGTAGAGCCCCACCGACATGTTCCGTTCGCGCAGGAACTGCAGATACGCGCCGTCGTTGGCGGCACGCTCCGCCTCCAGCTCGTCCAGCCGGAATGCTTTCATTGCTCGTCAGCCCCTGCACTCGTCCCGATCGTGTCTGCCACGATCAGACACATGAAGAATTTTGTAGTCAAGACGGTTGCCAACGCGGCAGCACTCTTCGTAGCCATCTGGCTCCTTCAGGACATCACACTCAGCGGCGACTCCACCGGCCGCAAAACGCTCACCCTGATCATCGTCGCGCTGGTCTTCGGCCTGGTGAACTTCGTCGTCAAGCCGATCGTGAAGCTGATCGCCTTCCCGCTGTTCATCCTCACACTGGGGCTGATCACTCTGGTGATCAACGCCCTTATGCTGCTGCTGACTTCCTGGCTGTCCGGAGAGCTCGACCTCTCCTTCCATGTCCACGGCTTCTGGACCGCTGTCCTCGGTGGCCTGATCATCTCGGTCGTCTCGTGGGCGCTGAACGTCGTCCTGCCCGACGAGGACTGAGGCCCGTATGAGCACCCCCGACATGAACACACCCGCCTCGGAAACCGGAGACGGAACACGAGCGGTACGGGCCGGGCTGCCCACGCCCGTGAAGTACGAACCGACCCTGCCGGGACCGGTCTTCGCCGCTCATTACCACCTGCCGGGCGAGCCCACGGGGCCCTATACCTACGGCCGTGACACCAACCCGACCTGGACGCACCTCGAAGCGGCCATCAGCGAGCTGGAGTCACCGGACCAGCCGGCCGAGACCGTCACCTTCGCCTCCGGCATGGCGGCCGTGTCGGCCGTCCTGCTGTCCCAGGCCCGCGCGGGCGACACGGTGGTGCTCCCCGACGACGGATACCAGGCGCTGCCCCTCGTACGGGAACAGCTCGATGCGTACGGCATCGGCGTACGGACCGCGCCGACCGGGGGCGATGCTCAGCTGAACGCCCTGGCCGGCGCCCGGCTGCTGTGGATCGAGACCCCGTCCAATCCCGGTCTTGACGTCTGCGACGTACGGCGGCTCGCGGCGGCCGCGCACGCCGGCGGGACGCTGGTCGCGGTCGACAACACCCTCGCGACCCCGCTCGGGCAGCGGCCCCTCGATCTCGGCGCGGACTTCTCCGTGGCGAGCGGCACCAAGGGGCTCACCGGGCACGGCGATCTCCTGCTCGGCTATGTCACCTGCCGTGACACGGAACTCGCGGCGCGGGTACGGAAGTGGCGCAAGGTGGTCGGAGCCGTGCCCGGGCCGATGGAGGCCTGGCTCGCGCACCGTTCGCTCGCCACCATCCAGCTGCGCGCCGACCGGCAGTCCGCGAACGCCCTGGCGCTCGCCGAGGCGCTGTCCGGGCGCGCGGAGATCGAGGGCTTGCGCCATCCCGGGCTGCCGTCCGACCCCTCGCACACGACGGCGGCGGGCCAGATGCGCCGCTTCGGCTGCGTGGTCTCGTTCGTGCTGCCCGGCCGCGACCATGCGGAACGCTTCCTCGACGCGCTGGAGCTGGTGGACGACGCGACCAGTTTCGGCAGCGTCCGGTCCACCGCCGAGCGGCGTGGACGCTGGGGCGGCGACGCCGTACCGGAGGGGTTCATCCGCTTCTCCGCAGGGGTCGAGGACACCCGGGACCTGGTGGCTGACGTCCTGAGGGCCCTGGACGAGGCGGCACGGCAGCACTGACCGGCGGGCCCAGCAGCGGTACGTGAACCCGCGCGAACAGTGCCGTGGGCGCTGCTGCGGACGGTCCGAGCCTCCCCCCTCATGGCTCGGACCGTCCCGGTTCCCCGGTCGACGCACGAAGAACCTCCTGCACAAGGCTAGTTGACTGTGCGTCAGTGTCCAATCACAGTAGCGACAGAGACCTATCGACTTATTTATAGTTCTGCCGGGGGCCAGGACGACTTCGCACAGCCAGAACGGACGGTACGGACATGGATCTGGCCCTGCTCCGCACCTTCGTCACCGTGCACCGGGCCGGTTCCTTCACCCGCGCCGCCGCACTCCTCGGGCTCTCCCAGCCTGCGGTGACCAGCCAGATACGCACGCTGGAGCGGCAGTTGGGGCGGCCGCTGTTCCTGCGCCGGGCCCGTGGCGTCACCCCGACCGCCATCGGGGACGAACTCGCCCACCGCGCGGCGCCGCATCTGGACGCACTCGCCGAGATCGCCGGGACGGGCATCGACGACGAGACCGGAACCCGCACCCTGCACCTGGCCGGACCGCCCGAGTTCACCGCGGTGCGCGCCCTGCCGGCGCTCACCCCGCTGATACCGCAGGGCGTCGCGCTGCGGGCCTCGTTCGGCAACACCGAGGAGACCCTGGACGGCCTCGGCGCCGGACACCACGACCTCGCCATCACCACGGCACGACCGCGCGGTGAACTCCTGACCGCGACCACCCTCTGCGACGAGGAACACGTCCTGGTCACCTCTCCCCGCTGGGCTGCCCGGATCGGCCCGGGGACACTGCGCCGCCGGGGGCCCTCCGTACTGAAGGACCTGCCCGTGGTGGAGGTCCATGAGTCGCTGCCGTTCGTCTCCCGCTACTGGAACGCTGTCTTCGACGCGCACCCCGCCGACACCGGCGCGGTCGTCGCACCCGATCTGCGGGCCGTCCAGCAGGCGGTGGTCGCGGGCGCCGGACTCGCCGTACTGCCGCGCTATCTGTGCGAGGACGCCCTGGAGCGGGGCGAGGTGGTGGCGCTGCTGGATCCGCCGGTGCCACCGCTGCGCACCTACTTCCTCGCCGTACGTACCGGAACGCTCGCGCTCCCGCACATCGCACGGGCCCAGGAGTGGCTGTTGCGGGCGGCCGCCGACTGGTCCTGAGGGATGGTTCCGGGGCAGGTGATGCGTTTCGGAACCGGTCTCCCGGGCCAACCTCCTTCCATGACCGAACGTCCAGTGGTCAAGCGCACCGCCCGCGCCGTGCTCCTCGACGGCGACCACCTGATCCTCATCAAGCGGACCAAGCCCGGCGTGGAACCGTACTGGGTCACTCCCGGCGGCGGGGTCGAGGCCGAGGACTCCACCGTGGTCGAAGCCCTGCACCGGGAGGTCGACGAGGAGCTCGGCGCCAAGATCACCGATGTGGTGCCCTGCTTCGTCGACACCATCGAGCACATCCCGGAAGGCGGCGGGGTGGCGGGCGTGAAGGTGCAGCACTTCTTCGTCTGCCGACTGGCGTCGATGGATCCCGCCCTGCGCCACGGACCCGAAGTCGAAGAGCCCTGCGGCGACTACGAGATCGTCCGGGTGCCCTTCAGCCGGGTCGGCATCGCGGCCGTCCATCTCGTTCCGCTCTCACTGCGGCACTATCTCGACGGGAACATCGAGGGGGTCCGGGCACTCCAGGCCGCAGACCTGGGATGAGTCCTGGTGGCCGGTGCCGGGTCCGGGGGCCGGCCACGATCGGCAGGCCCGCCCCTCAGCGCCCGGAAGCACCGTCAGTTGTCATCGACCTCGGCAACGAGCCCGTAGGCCTCGCGCAGATCGCCGCCCGCGTAGCTGTGCGTGGCCAGCCCCGCCAGATGGCCGTCCGCGTTCACCGCGACCGACCGGGACACCGCTCCGAAGAGGTCCACGTCCGACATCGAGTCCCCATAGGCGATGCAGTCCGCCCGCCCGACGGCGAACTCGGTGCAGAGCCGGTCCGCGATCCGGACCTTCGCAGCGGGGCTGAGAATGCCCGCCGGATCCACCGGCCGGTTGAACGGCACCTCCGGGAAGCGCGAACCGTACGCCGCATGCGCACCCCAGCCGAGCAGCCGCTCCACGAAGAACGACGGCGAGAGCGAGATGACCGCGCAGAAGTCGCCGCGGTCCCGGATGTCCCGCCAGACCTCCTGGATCCCGGCGAGCCACGGCGCTGCGTCGAAAGCGGCCGTCACATGGTCCGCGGTGAGGCCGGACCAGAGAGCGTGCACCGCGACCGCGTACTCCGGTGGGCCGAGCCGCCCCGAGACCAGATCACGCTCCAGCACGCCGATCTCCTCCAGCAGCCCCAGCTGGCGGGATATCTCCACCGGCGCGGCCGAACCACGGATGAGGGTTCCGTCGAGATCGAAGAGATGCAGGCGCGCCATGTACGCCGAGGCTAGTACAGCCGCTTACTCCCCCTGTCAGACGCCCTGGACCTGGATGCGCGGCAGCGTGTTTCACGTGAAACACCTGACCAGCTCCGCACGCCGGGGTGTCCTCGTGATCCATGTCGCCGTCTCGGTGGGCTGGCTGGGCCTGACCATCGGGCTGCTCGCGCTCGGAATCACCGCGTACACCTGCGCCGACGCTCCCATGACGGAAGCCGCGTACCGGTCGATGAAGGTCTTCGGTGACTGGCTGGTCATCCCGGTCGGCCTGCTCACTCTGCTCAGCGGCGTGGTGCTCTCCCTCGGGACGCACTGGGGTCTGGCCCGCCACCGCTGGGTGTGGATCAAGTTCTGGCTGACCCTCGCCACCCTCGCCGCCTCCGCCCTGGCGCTCCGCCCGCAGATCAACGCGGCAGCCGCGGCAGGGCATCCCGACCTGAGTCCGGTCGCCGCCCCCACCGTCGCCTCCGCCGCGTACTTCTTCATGACGGCCATCTCAGTACTGAAACCCTGGGGCCTGACCGCACGCGGCCGGGAGCACCGGAACAAGCGGCAGACATCCCGGAAAGCGGTGGACGGCGTACGCACCCATCAGCGAGCCTGACCACCATGCCCTCCCCCCTCGACGAGCTGCCCATCCGCCGCCTGACCATCGGCGACCTCACCTCCTGCGCAGATCTCTCGGAGAACCGCGGCTGGCCGCGCGACGAACACAAGTGGGGGCTGCTGCTCGCGGCCGGGACGGGTTACGGAATCGACGCCCCCGGGGGCGAGGGGCTGGCGGCCGCGTGTGTCGTCACCGCGTACGGCTCGGGGCTGGCCACCATCGGCATGCTCCTGGTCGCCGGCGAGTACGCGCAGCAGGGTGCCGGGCAGCGGATGATGCGCCATGTGATCGACGAGTTCGACGGCATCCCGCTCACTCTGCACGCCACCCCACTCGGTCAGCCGCTCTACGAGAAATTCGGCTTCCGGGCCGTGGGCCGGGCCGAGATGGTGTGCGGCCGCTTCCGCCCCCGGAGCCCGGAACCGGACGTGGCGACCCGCCGGGCCACGGCCGGCGATCTGCACGCGATGCTGCGCCTGGACAACGAGGTCTTCGGCGAGGATCGCACCCACATGATCACGCGGCTGCCCGCCTTCGCGGACCAGCTGCGCGTCGCGGAAGACACCGCCGGCATCACCGGCTACGCGGCAGCCTGGCCCGCCACGGACAGCCACGTGGTCGGACCGCTGATCGCCCGCGACACCGCGACCGCGCAAGCCCTGATCGCCTCACTCGCGGCGGGCACCGACCGCCCGCTGCGCGCCGATATCGACGTACGCCATACGGAACTCCTCGGCTGGGTCAAGGACGGTGGGATGAAGCCGGTAAGCATCAACACCGTGATGACTCGGCAGATCCCGGACCTGCCGGGCGACTGGACCCGCCGCTTCACGCCCCTGACGGTCGCGGCAGGCTGACAGCCGCAGCAGCCGCACGATTAGCGGTTCGCGGGTACGTCCGGAGTGCGCCCGGCCTGGCGCGTCGGGTCGGACTGCTGCGCCGGTTCGGCCGGCGCCGTCCCGGCCACGACCCGGCCCGCGGACCCGGCCGTCCCGCTCCGCCGTTCCAGGGTGCTGGAGACAAGCGCGAGGAGCAGCGCCGATGCGGCGAGGACAGCTCCCACCCAGTTGGGGGCGGTGTAACCGAGACCCGCGGCGATGACGATCCCGCCGAGCCACGCGGAGAGTGCGTTACCGAGGTTGAAGGCTCCGATGTTGACGGCGGAGGCCAGCGTCGGCGCTCCCGACGCATGGTCGAGCACCCGCTTCTGCAGGGGCGGCACGGTCGCGAATCCGAGCCCGCCGATCAGGAAGACCGTGACCGCCGAAGCGATCTTGTCGTGAGCGGTGAGCGTGAACAGCGCCAGGACCAGGGCCAGTCCGCCGAGCGACACGTACAGCATCGGCATCAGCGCGCGGTCGGCGAAGCGGCCGCCGAGCAGATTGCCACTGACCATGCCGAGGCCGAAGAGCACCAGCAGCCAGGTGACACCGCCCTCGGAGAATCCGGCGACGGACGTCATCATGGGTGAGATGTAGGTGATCGCGGCGAAAACCCCGCCGAAGCCGAGAACCGTCATCGCCATCGCAAGCAGCACCTGCACATTGCGGAAGGCGGCGAGCTCATGCCGCAGCCGGACGCCCTCCGGCCGGGGCTGCTCCGGTACGAGCTTGGCGACGCCCAGCAGCCCGACGACGCCGAGCCCGGCGACCAGCAGGAACGTCAGCCGCCAGCCGATGTCCTGGCCGATGAGGGTGCCCAGCGGCACACCGATGACATTGGCCAGGGTCAGCCCGGTGAACATCATCGCGATGGCGCCCGCCTTCTTCTGCGGAGCCACCAGACCTGCGGCCACGACCGAGCCGATGCCGAAGAACGCGCCGTGAGCGAACGAGGCGACGATCCGCCCGGCGAGCATCACGCCGAACACCGGAGCGGTCGCGGAGACCACGTTGCCGATGACGAACAGCCCCATCAGCAGCATCAGCATCTTCTTCCGGGGGACCCGGGTGCCGAGAACGGTCATCAGCGGGGCTCCGGCGACCACCCCCAGCGCGTAACCGGTGACCAGGAACCCGGCCGTGGGAATCGAGACCTGGAAGGAGTCCGCGACCTGCGGCAGCAGACCCATGATCACGAACTCGGTGGTTCCGATACCGAACGCCCCAATGGCTAGGGCGAGGAGCGCGAGTGGCATGGGGTTCACCTTCCGGGGCGGGGCACGGGATTTGCTTGCATGAGCGCCTTACATGCAGAGACAATACTTGCGTGCGCTGGTTAATTGCAAGCGCGGACTATCGCGCCTCGTGCCTTATCCTGGTTCTAAACCGCACCGTGGCACCGAACCAGTGCCGCGTCAGGCAGGTCAGCAGCGCGCGGCGGACCGGCTCGACAGCAGTTGACCAACCCGTCCGGCCCGCGGACGACCGGCCGGTCCGGCCTCAGATGGCCGCCCGGCCCGCTCGACAGCAGGCGGCGATGCAGGACGACGGAGGAGATCACCCATGGCAGCGACCGACCCCGCACTCACCGCGCTCGCCCAGGGCTGGTGCGCGCTCTCCCTGCTGCACGGCCACATCGAGGCCCACGTCGAAAAGGCCCTCCAGCGGGGCCACGGCCTCAGCGTGCGCGAGTACTCGCTCCTCGACATCCTCAGCCGTCAGCACGACGGCCCCGGCGGCCATCTCCAGATGAAGCAGGTCGCCGACGCCGTGGTCCTCAGCCAGAGCGCCACCACCCGCCTCGTCACCCGCCAGGAGGACCGCGGCCTGCTCACCCGCTACCTCTGCGACACCGACCGCCGCGGCATCTACACCGATGTCACCGAAGCGGGCCTCGCGCTCCTGGAGGAGGCCCGCCCCACCAACGCCGGAGCGCTGCGCGAGGCCCTCGACAGAGCCGCGGCCAATCCGGAGCTGGCCCCGCTCGCGCGCGCGGTCGAAGACCTCAACCAGCCGCTCTGATCCGGCCGGGATCATGTCGGCATCCGCGCCCGCGTACTCTGCGGACCATGAGCGACCTGGAGATCCGCCCCGCGCACGAGAACGACATCCCTGAGATCGTGGCCATGCTCGCCGACGACCCGCTCGGCGCCCAGCGTGAGTCCCCGGACGACCTCGGCCCGTACACCACGGCGTACCGTCGGATCGCCGCCGACCCGCAACAGCACCTGGTCGTCGCGGTGCGCGAGGGCCGCGTCGTCGGCACCCTCCAGCTCACCGTCATCCCCGGGCTCTCCCGGCGGGGCGCCACACGTTCCATCATCGAAGGCGTACGCATCCACGGCGACGAGCGCGGCAGCGGTCTCGGTACCCGGCTCATCGAGTGGGCCGTCGACACATCCCGCAGCCAGGGCTGCCAGTTGGTCCAGCTGACCTCGGACGCCACCCGGACCGACGCCCACCGCTTCTACGAGAGGCTCGGCTTCACCGCGAGCCACCTCGGCTTCAAGCTCCAGCTCTGAACACCCGGCAGCGCCGGACGGAGCCGCAGAGCGGGAGCGAGTACACGACGCGAGAACCGCCTAGCTGTCGAGAGAAGCCAGCACGCAGCGAGCGGCCCACGGAAACGGGAAGGCTCCCGGATGCACCGGATCAGCAATGAGCAGCGCCGTATCCGCCTGGGCCGGCGCCACCGCCTCGCACCCTCCGTGCGGGCCGCCACCCCCGTCGAGGCGTCCGACGCCGTCGTCGCCCTGCACGCCACCGACGCGGCGACCCTCTATCTCTCCGTCTGCGCGCGACTCGCCGAAGCGAGCACAGCCGCCGTCGAACACGCCCTGTACGACGATGTCTCCCTGGTCAGGCTGCTCTCCCTGCGCAACACGCTCTTCGCGGTGTCGCGGGACGTGGCCCCTTACGTCGACGCGTCCACGGCCCGCGCCATCGCGGTCAAGGAGCGCCGGACGTTCCTCAAACAGCTCGCGGAGGACGGCGGCGGCCTGGACGAACGCTGGCTGGCCGAGGCCGAGGCGGCGACACTGGCCGCGCTCGCCGACCGCGGCGCCGCCACCGGCAGCGAACTCTCCGGCGCGGTTCCCGCACTCCGTACGAAGATCACGGTCTTCCCGGGCAGGAAGTGGGAGGCCGTCCAGGGCGTCACCACCCGGGTCATCCGGCTGCTGGCCGCCGACGGCCGCATCCGCCGCGACCGGCCGCGCGGCTCCTGGACGTCGAGCCAGTTCCGCTGGACGGCCGGAACCTCCTGGCCCGCCCTCCCCGTGCCCGAGGCCAAGGCCGAGCTGGCCCGCCGCTGGCTCCTTTCCTACGGACCCGCGACCGAGGCAGACCTCAAGTGGTGGACCGGATGGACCCTGACGGACACCCGCAGGGCACTCGCGTCGGTCGGCGCGGAGGAAGTACGCCTGGACGACGGGGCACCAGGATTCGTCGCGCCGGGCGACGCAGCACCCGAACCGCCCACGGAACCGTGGGCGGCCCTGCTGCCCGCGCTCGACCCCAGCGCCATGGGCTGGGCCGACCGCACCTTCCACCTCGACGCCGAGCACCGCCCGGCGCTCTTCGACCGTGCGGGCAACGTCGGCCCGACCGTGTGGTGGAACGGACGGATCATCGGTGGCTGGGCGCAGCGCTCGGACGGCGAAGTGGTGTGGCGCCTGCTGGCCGATCCGGGGCAGGAGGCCACCGATGCGGTCGGGTCGGAGGCCGCCCGGTTCGCCGCGTGGGCGGGGGAGGCACGGATCACACCACGGATCAGGACCCCGCTGGAGCGGGAACTGTCGAGCTGACGGGCCGGGCCGAACCGACGGTGGCGGAACCGGAAGAAGAAGCGGGAGAAGGAGCGGGAGACCGGTCGTCCGCACGCTGGTCTGTCCGGTTTTCCGTGCCGTGATCCGGCCGGTCCTGGTGATCGAACCCCGGCCCGCTACGGCAGCCCGTGCCAGCCGCCCTCGTCCACGCCGCCCGGCACCGGCGCCCCCGGATCGTACGGCTGCCGGGTGAAGACGAACGAGCCCAGATCCAGATGGCTCACCTCGCCGTCCCGCCGTACGACCCGCAGCGTCTCCCCCGCGAAATAGCCGTCGAGCCCGGTCCAGCTGCCGTCCCGCTCCGCGCGGAAGCGGGAGCTCCGCCCGCCGCCGGCCAGCGGGCCGAACTCGATCGCGCCGTCAGCCGTCAGCCGCAGACCGCTCACCGACGTTCCCCAGTACCAGGGCCCCGCCAGTTCGAGCAGGCCGGAATCGACCTCCGGCAGCGGGCGCCAGGGCTGCGGAATAGTGGGTTCCGCGTCCGCCACGATCCGCACCAGATCGGCGGCGACCTGCGGCCCGACCCCCGACGTGCTGTTCGAGAGCGCCACCGCAGCCACTCCGTCCGCCACGCTCACCCACAGTCCGGCCACGAATCCCGGCAGCGATCCGGTGTGCCCGGCCAGCGTCCGGCCGTCGCGCTGTGCGAGCTGGACGCCGAGCCCGTACCCGCCGTCCCACTGCCCCGCTTCGGGGGCAGCCGCGGGTGCGCGCATCTCCCGTACGGTCTCCGCACCGAGCACCCGGTCGTCGCCCTCCGCCAGGAAGGCGGCGAAGCGGCACAGATCAGCGGCTGTCGACCACAGTTGTCCCGCGGGCGCCATCAGCCCCAGGTCCTCGGCCGGCTCCGGCAGCAGCGCGTCCGCCCACGGATGAACCGCCCACGCACCGGCATGAGGCGCCTGCGGCTGGGCGCTCGTACGGTCCATCCCGAGCGGTACGCAGATCTCGCGCTTCACCACGTCCGCCCACGCCGCACCCCGCAGCGCCTCCACCACCGCGCCGAGCAGGGCGTATCCCGGGTTGGAGTAGTGATGACGCCGGCCTGCCGGATGGAGCTGCGGCCGTTCTCCGAGCACGTCCGAAAGCCCCGGACGCAGCGCGGCCGAGGACCGCTCCCACCATGCGCCGGGGGTCTCCGCCGCCAGACCGGCTGTGTGGCTGAGCAGTTGAGCGATCGTCACCTCGCCGACCCCGGTGCCCGGAAGGTGCTTCTCCAGCGGGTCCGCCAGATCGAGCAGCCCCTCGTCCCGCAACCGCATCACCGCGACCGCGGTGAAGGGCTTGGTGATCGAACCGATCCGGTACTGCGTGTCCGCGTCCGGCGCATGGCCGTCCACGCAACTGCGCGCCCCGGACCACACCATCCGCCCGTCCCGCATCACCGCCGCCACCAGCGACGGCACTCGCCCCTCGGACTGCGCGACGGCGATGCGGTGCAGCAGCGCCCGCCGGGTGGTGGGAAGGAGTTCCGCGAGGGAATCGGACACGGAATCTGAAGAAGTCATGGCCCGAGACCTACCAGACGGACCCTCACCCGTCGATGGCGCGCCGGAAGCGAGCCGCTCCTGCTCCGCGGGGGCGAACGGGCAGGACGGGAGACGAGGGAGGGGTGAGGGGCTGTGGGGGAGGGCGCGGGGGAAGGGGGGCGAGGGCAGGGGGGCGAGGGCAGGGGGGCGAGGGAGCGGCAAGCCTGTTACAGGACAGTGACACAGCGCCAACAACGCATGCGGTCCACACGTCGTCTTTTCATGTGAGACCCACACCAACGGTATTTGTCTCACCTTTGCGTGAAATCAGAGATCCTCACCGAAAGGGACACTCATGATCGTCACCAAGCGGCGCTCCCTGCGAATCGCTGCCGTCAGTACGCTCGCCGCCGCAACCGTCGCCCTGGCCGGTACCGCAGCCATGGCCGACGCCCCGGCCGCACCCAGCACCCCCGTCGCGCAGGTCGTCGCCGCCAAGGCCGCGATCACGGCGAAGCCGTCGGTCAGCTTCGTCAAGGCATGGCAGCTCTTCCGGGTCACGGGCACCACGACCGGCCTCAAGGCGGGCGCCAAGGTGACCCTCCAGCAGAAGCAGGGCAGCAAGTGGGTCACGCTGCCTGCCTCCGCACCCATCAACCGCAACGGCGCCTACTCGCTGGGCGTCAAGCTCGGCATCAAGGGCAAGAACCAGCTGCGCATGGTCAGCGGGAGCACGGCCTCCCCGGTCTTCAACGTGACCGTGCGCTGATCAGCGGACCTACCTCCGGCAGTGCCCCGGTGCCCCATGGGCTCCGGGGCACTGTCGTGTCTGCCCGCGTTCGCCGGCCGCGGCAGTTCCGCGTCAGTCCTCCTGGTCCGCGTCGCCTGCCGCGTGGGGGAGCAGGGGGAACAGCCGGGTGATGAGGGCCACCGGCAGAGCGCCGTCGGGCCGGGCCAGGGGCCGTTGCTCGCGGTCCTGGTAGGGCGCGAGCGCCCGCCGGATCACGTCCGCGACCCGGCTCATCTCCTCGGGCGTCAGGTAGGCGACCGCGCTGAAGGCATCGTCGTGGCGCCACGCGGACGGCGCCTCGTTCCGCCGGGTCAGCCATCGCTGCCAGCTCTCGTCCTCCAGCCCCCGGGCCAGTTCGGCGAACTGTTCTTCCGCGGGCCCACCGGTTTCGGGGGATTGCTGCCTCAGACGCCAGGGACGTACCCGGCCCCCACTGTGCGGGGCCTCCTCGATGTATCCGTGGCGCGCGAGCTGCCGCAGGTGGAACGAGCAGAGACCGGAGCTGTACCCCAGCCGGGCCGCCGCTTCGGTGGCCGTGACGGCGCCGACTTCGGCAAGCAGGGCCAGCAGGGCTGTGCGGACCTCGTGCGGGCGCAGCTCCGCACCGGTACTGGGCACCCGATCGTGCCGACGGTCCTGCCGGTCCTGCGGATGATGGAGGTGGTGGAGGTCGTCTTCAGTCACTTTGCAAAGTCTGCTAGTTTGCAAAGCAGTTGGCAAACGGCCCGTGCTCCGGATCGCGTCGCGTCCGAGCTTCCTGAGTTGGACGCAGCCGTGCCGTACGCAGACCCGTCGTACGCAACCGTGCCGTACGCAGACCTGTCGTACGCAGAAGGGGAGACAGCGATGACTGATCGTCACGAGCGGCCCGGCCCCGTCGACCGGCGGGTCCGCGTGCAGGGCCGCCCGGTCGACTCGTATCCGGCTGTGCCGACGGAGGCGCAACGGGGTTCCGTGCGCCGGATCACGGTGGTGGGCGAAGAGATCCTGGGCCAACCGTGCCGCGACGTGACCGAGTTCGGCTCCCCGTGGCTGTCCAGCCTGATCGACGACATGTTCCTGACGATGTACGTGGCCGACGGCGCCGGTCTGGCCGCGAACCAGGTGGGTGTCGACCTGCGGCTGTTCGTGTACGACTGCCCGGACGACCACGGGGTGCGGCATGTCGGCCACATCATCAACCCCGTTCTGGACCTGACCGATCCGCGCAGCCGCCGGCTCGTCGACGACTTCGAGGGCTGCCTCTCCGTGCCCGGCGCCGCCATGGTCGTACCCCGGACCGATCGTGCCGTGGCCCGCGGGCTCGACAAGGACGGCCGCCCCCTGGTCATCGAAGGAGCGGGCTACTTCGCGCGGTGTCTGCAACACGAGACCGACCACCTCTTCGGCCATACGTATCTCGACCGGCTCTCCGGCGGGGACCGCAAGGACGCCCTGCGGGAGATGGCGGACGGCCGCGAAGACGTACTCGCCCGACGTGCGCGCAAAGCAGCCGAACTGGGCCGGTGAGGGACAGCACGAGCTGAGCTCGCCGGTCCCAGGCCCAGAGGTACGAGATCATCACAGGGAAGAAGGCCAGGCCAGCGGTGACGGTCACTTCCCGCCGGTCCCATCGCAGCAGGACCGAAGCGGAGAGCTCACCGGCCAGCAGCACGGCCGCCAGCACGACGGTGAATGTCTTGCGCTGCCGGACCGGCCGGATCGCGCAATGGGCGGACGGGAGGCCGACACAGCCTGCGCGTCGCGCACGCGCTGCGCAGTCACCGACACCGTTGTCCCCGTGCGTGAGGTCACCTCGACGGTCACGTCCGAGTGCCACTGCTGGAGCCAGACCGGGACGGACTGGGCCAGCACCGCGACGGCGCCACCACTGCCGAAGGCAATGACGAGCGTGTCGGCCAGAGCCCCCATGTGCTCGGCACCGATGGGCGGTTGGTCGATCCGCACACGCACGCGCAACGCGTCCTCGCGTGCCGGCCACTGGTGCAGTGATGCCAGTTCGACAGCGATGTCACGGCCCTCTGCGATCCGTACACGAGCAGACACCAAGGCGTCCCTCCCCCACTCCCTCAGCCGGATGACGCTGAGTACAGGTGTCGGACCAGTCCGGGACATGCCGCTCAAGGAGCAGCGCTGCACCGGCTTCCGGGCCGATCGGAGCCGGTACGGCGCTTCTGCGCAGCCGCCAGTACGGAGACCAGTTCATCCAGGCCGGTCGACCGCCAGTCGAAGGTGTCCGAGGTCTTCGGAGCATCCCCGCCCGACCTCTGCACGTAGGCCGTTCGCATTCCCACCGCCTGGGCCCCGCGGAGGTCCCAGGCGTGGGCAGCGACCATCAGCACGCGCTTGGACGGGCATCCTGCCGCGTCGACCGCGAGCCGGTAGACCTCCGCTGCGGGCTTGTACGCCCGGGCGTCTTCGGCGGACAGGGCCTGGTGCCAGCGCAGCCCGGCATATGCGTTGAGGCGGAGCAGGGCCGCGCGACTTGCGTGGGAGAGCCCCAGTACGGGAAATCGCCGGGCGAGGTCGGCGAGTCCGGCGAGGGAGTCGTCCCAGGGCTTGAGGCGCTGACTCGCGGTGGCCAATCGCTCGATGGCCACCGGGTCGGTGAGTCCGGCACGTTCGGCCACATGGTGAGCGGCCTCGCGGTCGATGATCTCGGAGTTGGCGTACGCGCGGTCGTGGTTCCCGATGCGTCGCTGCTCGTGCTCGACATGCTGTCGCCATACCGCGAGCAGTTGATCGACGGCCACGTCGTCAGGCGCGGGCACCGCATCGCGAATGGCCGCTCGCAGGCCACCCGGCTCGTCGACCATCGTTCCGAGGACGTCGAAGACGACGACCTCGACGTCCCGTGCCTCAGGCATCCGGTCTCCTCTTTGGGTTCATGTCACGGCGTTCATGTCTTTGCGCTCATGTCCTTGGGTTCATGTCCTTGGGTTCATGGCGGTCGCGTCTTCGAGTGGGTGGTGGCCGGACGCGACGTAGCCCGGGGCATCCGGCGGTGCGGCGGCCTCATCCCCCTCCAGCGCGTCACCGGTTCAACAGGTGACGAGTCTTGCCCAACCCCGCATCACCGGTCAAGATGGTGACGTGAGATTCGCATTCGTGAGTGGCAACCCAGCTCTGGACCTTGTCGGCACCGTCGAGTCCCGCCGGGACACGGCCGTCGACCTCCTGGCCACCCCCGCCGACCTCGAGCAGTGGGTCGTCCAGTGCGACGAGCTCCCCGCCCACGTGACCGTCGACGCCACGGCCTTCACAGCCGCGCTGCACCTCCGCGAGGCGATCTACCACCTGGCGCTCGACCGCATGCGGGATGGTCGCTTCACGCCAGCCGGTTTGAACATCGTCAACGAAGCCGCCGCCGGGCCGGCACTCACGGTCGAACTCAGCGATGCGGGAACACGTCTGTCAGGAGACCTCCGCGCCGCGCTGGCCCACGTCGCACGCAGCGGGATCACCGTGCTCGCCGACCGCCACGCGTGCTTGAAGGAATGCGGCCGTTCGGACTGCACCCGCCTCTATCTCGACCGCTCCCGTGGCGCGCGCCGCACCTGGTGCGGCATGGAAGGCTGCGGCAACCGCGTGAAAGCCGCTGCCTACCGAGCCCGCAGGCAGGCCGCCGAGCAGGGGCACGATCCCAGGTAGAACCAGGCATCGGCGCCTCGGGAGCCGAGGCTCGACCACCAGGATCAGGTCTGCGCCATGTCCACGAACCGCGAGTAGTGGCCCTGGAACGCGACGGTGATCGTCGCCGTCGGACCGTTACGGTGCTTGGCCACGATCAGGTCGGCCTCGCCCGCGCGCGGGGACTCCTTCTCGTACGCGTCCTCCCGGTGGAGCAGGATCACCATGTCGGCATCCTGCTCGATCGAGCCCGATTCACGGAGGTCGGACACCATCGGCTTCTTGTCCGTACGCTGCTCAGGGCCACGGTTCAGCTGCGAGAGCGCGATGACCGGGACTTCCAACTCCTTTGCCAGCAGCTTGAGGTTTCGCGACATGTCGGAGACCTCCTGCTGGCGGCTCTCGGGCCGCCGCGAACCGCCGGACTGCATCAGCTGCAGATAGTCGATCACGACCAGCTTCAGATCCTGACGCTGCTTGAGCCGCCGGCACTTCGCCCGGATCTCCATCATCGACAGGTTGGGCGAGTCATCGATGAAGAGCGGCGCGGCGGTGACGTCCGGCATCCGCCGCGCCAGTCGCGTCCAGTCCTCGTCCGTCATGGAACCCGACCGCATGTGGTGCAGCGCCACCCGCGCCTCCGCCGACAGCAGACGCATCGCGATCTCGTTGCGGCCCATTTCGAGCGAGAAGATCACGCTCGGCAGCGCGGACTTGATGGAACAGGCCCGCGCGAAGTCCAGCGCCAGCGTCGACTTACCCATGGCGGGGCGGGCCGCGATGACGATCATCTGGCCCGGGTGCAGACCGTTAGTCAGCGCGTCCAGGTCCGTGAAACCGGTCGGCACCCCGGACATCTGGCCGCTGCGCGAGCCGATCGCCTCGATCTCGTCGAGGGCGCCCTCCATGATGTCGCCCAGCGGCAGATAGTCCTCGGAAGTGCGCTGCTCGGTGACGGCGTAGATCTCGGCCTGGGCCGAGTTGACGATCTCGTCGACATCACCGTCCGCCGCGTATCCCATCTGCGTGATCTTGGTGCCGGCCTCGACGAGCCTGCGCAGCACCGCGCGCTCGTGGACGATCTCGGCGTAGTACTCGGCGTTGGCAGCCGTCGGAACCGACTGGACGAGCGTGTGCAGGTATGGCGCCCCGCCGACCTTCTTGATCTCGCCGCGCTTGACCAGTTCGGCAGCGACCGTGATCGGGTCGGCGGGCTCGCCCTTCGCATAGAGGTCGAGAATCGCCTGGTAGACGGTCTCGTGTGCGGGGCGGTAGAAGTCCTGGCCCTTGATGACCTCGACGACGTCGGCGATGGCGTCCTTGGAGAGCAGCATGCCGCCCAGGACGGACTGCTCGGCATCGATGTCCTGCGGGGGTACGCGCTCGAACGCGGGAGAGCCTCCGTCCCACGAGCCGTTCTCCCGGCCCCGGTCGTGCTGCTCCCGGCCCCCGGCACCGTCACCGCGGCGCTGGCGGGAGACGGGCAGACGGTCACCCGGACTGCTCTCAGCCCAGGGGTCGTCCAAGGGCTCGGGAATGCTCACCGGGCCACCTCCTCCCGTCCGCTCCGCGGACCTAGCCGTGCGACTCTTTCTTACGGCACGGCACCGACAAACAAGGGGCCCGACTCCGCGAACGGCGCGTCGGGCAACGGTCCACGGTAGGCCCGCAGACACCGTCAGCCAATCCTGTTATCCACAGGCCCTGTGGGTGACGGACCGCAGCCTGTGGGTAACTCACCAAAACCTGTGCACGGGTCGGGGGACAGCGCTGTGGACAAACTCATAGCGCTACCCCAACCACCCATCTGACCTGCACATTCACCATCCACCGGCTGTGGGGGAGAAAAACTTTTCCGACTGGACCAAGATCACGACAAACAGCGCACAGCCCGAGCCGGAACGATAAGCTCCGTAAGGGTCACAAACCTATTGCATCTCTTACCTGTGGAAGATTAGATTGTCCCGCATGACACAGGCCCCCACGGCACCGAACCCCAGCCGCCGACGGCACGACCGGGAGATCATCTCGCTCGCCGTGCCCGCCTTCGGCGCTCTGGTCGCCGAGCCGCTCTTCGTCATGGTCGACAGCGCCATCGTCGGCCACCTCGGAACCCGTCAGCTGGCGGGACTGGGGGTCGCGGCAGCCCTGCTGAGTACAGCCGTAAGCATCTTCGTCTTCCTCGCGTACGCCACGACAGCCGCTGTCGCACGGCGGGTGGGCGCGGGAGATCTGCAGGCCGCCATCCGGCAGGGCATGGACGGCATCTGGCTCGCCCTGCTGCTCGGCGTTCTCGTCATCGCCGTCGTCCTGCCCACCGCTCCCTGGCTGGTCAGCCTCTTCGGAGCCTCGGCTGACGCCTCCCCGTACGCGGTCACGTACTTGCGGATCTCCAGCATCGGCATTCCGGCGATGCTGGTGGTACTGGCGGCCACCGGCGTGCTGCGTGGGCTCCAGGACACCAGAACTCCGCTGTACGTCGCGATCGGCGGCTTCGCGGCCAACGCCGCGCTCAACGCCGCGCTCGTCTACGGAGCCGGACTGGGCATCGCCGGATCCGCCTGGGGCACGGTGATCGCCCAGTTCGCCATGGTCGCCGTCTATCTGGTGGTGGTCGTACGGGGGGCGAGGAAGCACGGCGCCTCCCTGCTCCCGGACACCGCCGGGATACGGGCCTGCGCCCAGGCAGGGGTCCCCCTGCTGGTCCGTACGCTCTCGCTGCGGGCCGTCCTGATGATCGCGACCGCTGTGGCGGCACACCTGGGCGATACCGATGTGGCCGCACATCAGATCGTGCTCTCCCTCTGGAGCCTGCTGGCGTTCGCCCTGGATGCCATCGCCATCGCGGGACAGGCGATCATCGGCCGCTACCTGGGTGCAGGAGACGCGGAAGGGGCGAAGGAGGCCTGCCGCCGCATGGTGCAGTGGGGCATTGCCTCGGGAGTGGTGCTGGGCGCGCTGGTCGTGGCGTCCCGCCCACTGTTCGTCCCGCTGTTCACCGGCGACCAGGCGGTACGAGACGTACTGCTGCCGGCTCTGCTGGTTGTCGCGGTCGCCCAGCCGATCTCCGGCATCGTCTACGTCCTGGACGGCGTACTGATGGGCGCGGGCGACGGCCGTTACCTGGCCTGGGCCATGGTCGTCACACTGGCCGTCTTCGCCCCGGTGGCCCTTCTGGTGCCGACACTGGGCGGCGGACTGACCGCGCTGTGGTGGGCAATGGCTCTGATGATGGCAGTACGGACCGTGACACTCTGGTTCCGGGCCCGCTCGGGCCGCTGGATCGTCACGGGTGCCACGCGCTGAACCGCCAACTGCACGCGGGCCGAATCCAGCGGACTCAGCCGGCGGGCCGAATCGGGGACTGCGCGGACTCTGCGACCTTGGCGAAATTGCTCGACGGACTGGTCGGCAGCAACGGACTGGCCAGCAGGCCGCCCAGCTGAGCGGCCGCCGGGGTGTTTCACGTGAAACGGCGAAAGGGCCGCCTCCCGAGGGAGGCGGCCCTTTCCATGCTCTGCTGAGCGCAGCCGTTACGCGGCGACGACCTCGATGCCGAGCTGAGCGGCAACGTCGGCGTGCAGACGCACGGACACCTGGTGGGCACCCAGGGTCTTGATCGGCGAACCGAGCTCGACGCGACGCTTGTCGACCACGGGGCCACCGGCAGCCTTGATCGCCGAGGCGATGTCGGCCGGGGTGACGGAACCGAAGAGGCGGCCGGCGTCGCCGGAGCGAACGGCCAGACGGACCTTCACGCCTTCGAGCTTGGCCTTGACCTCATTGGCCTGCTCGATGGTCGCGATCTCGTGGATCTTGCGGGCGCGGCGGATCTGCGCCACGTCCTGCTCGCCACCCTTGGTCCAGCGGATCGCGAAACCACGCGGGACCAGGTAGTTGCGGGCGTAACCGTCCTTGACGTCAACGACGTCGCCGGCGGAGCCGAGGCCAGCGACCTCGTGGGTGAGGATGATCTTCATTTTTCGGTCACCCTTCCCTTATCGCGCAGTGGACGTGTAGGGCAGCAGCGCCATCTCACGGCTGTTCTTGACAGCCGTGGCGACGTCACGCTGGTGCTGCGTGCAGTTGCCGGTAACGCGGCGGGCACGGATCTTGCCACGGTCGGAAATGAACTTCCGCAGCATGTTCGTGTCCTTGTAGTCCACGTACTGGGTCTTGTCCTTGCAGAAAGCGCAGACCTTCTTCTTAGGCTTGCGCACAGGCGGCTTCGCCATGGTGTTTCTCCTGTGTGATCAAGAAGTGGGGGTACGAGCTGCCCTAGAAGGGCGGCTCGTCCGAGTAGCCACCGCCGGAGCCGGAACCGCCGGAGCTTCCGCCCCAGCCGCCCCCGCCCTGCTGCTGGCCACCGCCGGCCGGCGCGTTGGAGGCCCACGGGTCGTCGGCGGGTGCACCGCCACCGCCCTGCTGGCCTCCGCTGGGGGCTCCGCCCCAGTTGCCGCCGCCCTGCTGCTGGCCGCCACCGCCGCCGTAGCCACCCTGGCCGCCCTGACCGCCTCGACCGGTGGTCTTGGTGACCTTGGCCGTGGCCGTCTTGAGGCTGGGGCCGACTTCCTCGACGTCCAGCTCGTAGACCGTGCGCTTGACGCCCTCACGGTCCTCGTAGGACCGCTGCTTCAGCCGGCCCTGCACGACGACGCGCATGCCTCGCTGAAGCGACTCCGCGACGTTCTCCGCCGCCTGACGCCAGACCGAGCAGGTGAGGAACAGGCCTTCGCCGTCCTTCCACTCATTGGTCTGCTTGTCGAAGATGCGGGGAGTGGACGCGACACGGAACTTCGCGACTGCCGCACCGGACGGGGTGAAGCGCAGCTCGGGGTCGTCGACGAGATTGCCGACGACCGTGATGACGGTCTCGCCTGCCATGGGTGAACCTCTCGGCGGGGATTGCTTGGCTGCTTGGTGCTACTCGGACCCGATGACTGCTGAGCTAGACGCTCAGTGGGTCTCGGGGCGGAGGACCTTGGTCCGGAGGACCGACTCGTTCAGGTTCATCTGGCGGTCGAGCTCCTTGACGACCGCAGGCTCGGCCTGCAGGTCGATGACCGAGTAGATGCCCTCGGGCTTCTTCTTGATCTCGTAGGCGAGACGACGACGGCCCCAGGTGTCGACCTTCTCAACCTTTCCTTCGCCCTCACGGACGACGGAGAGGAAAGTCTCGATCAGCGGGGAGACAGCGCGCTCCTCGAGTTCGGGGTCGAGGATGACCATCACTTCGTAGTGACGCATGTGGAACCCACCTCCTTTGGACTCAGCGGCCACGGTCGTTCCGTGGCAGGAGGGTCGTGATGCGTACGCAACGGTATCGGCAGCCACTGACAATCCGCTTTCGCGGAGAAAGGGATTGTTCACTGGACTGGGCAGACACCGGTGCAGACCGTACAGACTACCTGCACACCCGCTTCCGGTTGAAATCCGGCGGTCACAGGGCAGACTCTCTAGGTGTGGGATGTGAGCGGCGTTACAGTACGCCGCCTTATGTCAGGAGGTGCCTGATGGCTCAGGCAGCGCGACACAACCCTGCGGATCGGCACAACCCCATCGCCTCTCTCTTCGCCTCGGACGGCAAGCCTCACCCGCTGGAAGACAGCCTGGGCGCGGCGGCGCTCGTACTGGGTGTGCTGGCCCTCGTCGCGGCGGGATTCAACAATCTGCATCTGCTGAGCTCCTGGGCAGGGCTGGTGGGGATCCTGATCGGCGCCTACGGGATGTTCATCTCGATCACGACCCGCGAACGGTTCATCGTGATCCTCGGGATCGGTGCCTCCGCGGTGGGCTTCTACATCGGCATGGCGCACGGCGGCCTCTTCGGTGGAGTGGTGGGCTGAGGGCCGCTGTGCCACTTGTCCGATACGGCCAGTCGGGGCGTTCCACGGCAGCAGTAGGCTTCGGCGGGAGAGCCGACGCCCCTGTACCCATGGGGACACGCCTGCCGAGGAGCGCCCCGCATGAGCCTGACCCTGAGGACCATCAGCCGCGAGCAACATCTGGCGTACATCCAGAGCCTGCCGGCGGCGAGTCACTGCCAGGTCCCCGCATGGGCGGAAGTGAAGACGGAGTGGCGCTCGGAGAGCCTCGGCTGGTTCGACAAGGACGGCCAGATGGTCGGCGCGGGCCTGGTGCTCTACCGGCAGCTCCCCAAGATCAAGCGCTATCTCGCCTACCTCCCTGAGGGGCCGGTCCTCAACTGGTACGCCCCCAATCTCAACGAGTGGCTCCAGCCGATGCTGGCCCACCTCAAGGAGCAGGGCGCGTTCTCGGTGAAGATGGGGCCGCCGGTGGTCATCCGCCGGTGGAACGCGGCGGCGATCAAGTCGGGTATCCAGGACCCGGACGTGAAGCGCCTGCGTGACGTCGAGGCCACACACATCGAGCCCCGCGCGTTCGAGGTGTCCGACCGGCTGCGGAAGATGGGCTGGCAGCAGGGCGAGGACGGCGGCGCCGGCTTCGGTGACGTGCAGCCCCGCTACGTCTTCCAGGTTCCGCTGGCCAACCGCTCGCTCGATGATGTCCTCAAGGGCTTCAACCAGCTGTGGCGGCGCAACATCAAGAAGGCCGAGAAGGCCGGTGTCGAGGTCGTCCAGGGCAGCTACGAGGACTTGGCGGAGTGGCAACGGCTGTACGAGATCACCGCTGAGCGTGACCACTTCCGGCCGCGCCCGCTCTCGTACTTCCAGCGCATGTGGTCGGTCCTCAACACCGAGGATCCGAACCGGATGCGGCTGTACTTCGCCCGGCACGACGGTGAGAACGTCGCCGCGGCCACCATGCTGATCGTCGGCGGACACGTCTGGTACTCCTACGGTGCCTCCGCCAACCACAAGCGGGAAGTGCGACCGTCGAACGCCATGCAGTGGCGGATGCTGCGGGATGCCTACGCCATGGGCGCTACGGTCTACGACCTGCGAGGCATCTCCGACTCGCTGGACGAGACAGACCACCTCTTCGGTCTGATCCAGTTCAAGGTGGGCACCGGCGGCGAGGCCGTGGAGTACATCGGTGAGTGGGACTTCCCGCTCAACAAGCTGCTGCACAAGGCGCTCGACATCTATATGTCGCGCCGTTAAGGGTGATGATGGTTCCGTCATCCCACTCGGGGCCGTACTGTTCGGCGCCGTACTGTTCGGCATCAGCCCGTCCGGTGGCATTCCATCCGGTGGCATTCCATCCGGCGGGACAGCAGGGCCGCGTACAGACCCGCTGCCCGGCAAGCCAGCCTCGTTGTTGGTCCCGCTCGTTCCGTTCGTTCCACTCGTTCCGTTCATACCTCTGATACACCGCAGCTCCGAGAAAGGTTCCGGTCCGGCCATGGCGCTGACCCTCTATGTCGACACCGCGCGCTGGCGGGCGCACCAGAAGTCCGTGCTCGACCAGTTCCCGGGGATCGTTCCGGTCTGCAAGGGCAACGGCTACGGCTTCGGCCACGGCCGGCTCGCGGACGAGGTGACGCGCTTCGGTTCCGAGATCATCGCGGTCGGCACCACCTATGAAGCCGCCCGGATGAAGGACTCCTTCGGCGGTGATCTGCTCGTCCTCACACCGTTCCGCCGTGGCGAGGAGCCCGTACCACTGCCGGACCGGGTGATCCGCTCCGTCTCGTCGGTCGACGGCGTTCACGCCCTGGTGGGCGCACGTGTGGTGATCGAGTGCATGAGCTCGATGAAGCGCCACGGCGTCTCCGAGGCAGACCTCGGCCGGCTCCACGCGGCCATAGACGACGTACGCCTGGAAGGGTTCGCGCTCCACCTCCCGCTGGACCGCATGGACGGCTCCGACGGGGTTGAGGAAGTCATCGCCTGGATGGACAGGCTGCGCAACGCGCGTCTGCCTCTCCACACGATGTTCGTGAGCCATCTGAAGGCCGAGGAACTGGCGCGGCTGCAGCAGCAGTTCCCGCAGACACGCTTCCGCGCCAGGATCGGTACGCGGCTGTGGCTGGGCGACCACGACGCGACGCAGTACCGCGGCTCCGTGCTGGATGTCACCCAGGTCGTGAAGGGTGACCGTTTCGGCTACCGGCAGCAGAAGACCGCTTCGGACGGCTGGCTGGTCGTGGTCGCCGGCGGAACGTCGCACGGGGTGGGCCTGGAAGCGCCGAAGGCGCTGCACGGGATGATGCCGCGCGCGAAGGGCGTCGCGCGTGCGGGCCTGGCCACGGTGAACCGGAACCTGTCGCCCTTCGTGTGGGCGGGCAAGCAGCGCTGGTTCGCCGAGCCGCCGCACATGCAGGTGTCGATCCTGTTCGTCCCCTCGGACGCACAGGAGCCGAAGGTGGGAGATGAGCTGGTGGCCCATCTGCGGCATACGACGACACAGTTCGACCGTCTCGTCGATCACTGAGTCACACCGTCACTGAGCCACACCGTCCGGACTACCACCGGACCACCACCGGGCAGCGGGAGCAGGTCCTGGAGGAGCGCGGCAGAACGGCGGGGGCGGGTACCGGTGCACCGGTACCCGCCCCCGCCGTTCGCCCGCCCGCCGTTCGCCCGCCCGCCGTTCGCCCGCCCGCCGTTCGCCCGCCCGGCGGTCGGCCGTCCGGCTATTCGCGCACCGTTCCGCTGCCCCACTCGACCTGCGGCCCCTCGTAGAGATGGGCGGCGTGCCGCGCCGGATGGGCGGCCGCCCCGAGCACGAACACGTCCTCCGCGCCGTCCAGCACACCTCCCGACGGATCGTCCGAACCGTCCCGGCGTACGCCGTCGCGCTCCGGCATCAGGATGTCCCGCACGATCACCGCGCAGATGTACAGCGTCCCGATCAAGTGCAGGGCGATGGCGAACTGGTAGCCCTCGGGCGGCAGCCCCTTGGGTTTGTCGCCGCTCATCGTGTACGCGAGGTACAGCCAGATACCCAGGAAGTACATGACTTCGCAGGCCTGCCAGATGAGGAAGTCCCGCCAGCGGGGCCGGGCCAGGGCCGCGAGCGGGATCAGCCACAGGACGTACTGCGGCGAGTAGACCTTGTTCGTGAGGATGAACGCGGCGATGACCAGGAAGGCGAGCTGCGCGAACCGCGGACGGCGCGGGGCGGTCAGGGTGAGGGCCGCGATCCCCCCGCACGCCAAGATCATCAGCAGCATCGCCCAGGTGTTGACGTTGCCCACGTCGAGAGGCTTGCCGGTCCGCTGGGTGATGATCAGCCAGAACGAACCGAAGTCGACGTTCCGTTCCTGGCTGAACGTGTAGAACTTCTTCCACCCCTCGGGGGCGAGGAGCATGACAGGCAGGTTCACGACGAGCCAGGACGCCGCCGCACCGAACACGGCCCACCCGTACTCACGCCACTTTCCGGCGCGCCAGCACAGGACGAGCAGCGGGCCGAGGATCAGCACCGGATAGAGCTTGGCGGCGGTCGCGAGGCCGATCAGGACCCCGAAGGCGAGCGCGCGGCCTCTCGACCACATCAGCATCGCCGCAGCGGTGAGAGCGACCGCGAACAGATCCCAGTTGATGGTGGCGGTGAGCGCGAAGGCAGGGGCGAGGGCGACCAGCAGGCCGTCCCAGGGGCGGCGCCGATGGGTGCGGGTGACACAGACCGCGATCACGGCCGTGCAGATCATCAGCATGCCCGCGTTGACCATCCAGTAGATCTGCTCGCGGTGCTGGATGGCGCCCCCGTGCGGGGTGAGCCAGGAGGCGACCTCCATGAACAATCCGGTGAGCACCGGGTATTCGAGGTACGACATGTCGCCGTTGATGCGGTCGAAGTACGGGACGAGGTCGTCGGCGAAGCCGCGTCCGACGTAGAGGTGGGGGATGTCCGAGTAGCAGGCGTGGTTGTACTGGGATGTTGCCCCCTGGAACCACGCCCAGTCGTAGCAGGGCATCTTCTGCACCATGCCGAGAGCGAACATGCCGATCGCGACCAGGGCGATGACGCGGACGGGGGTGAGCCTGCCGGCGCCGCCGCGCGCCCAGCGCCCGGCAGGCCCCCCGATCAGTTCGCTGCCCGCCGCGGCGGTCTCGTCCTGCTGAGTGGGCCGCACCACGGGCTCTGCGGTCTTCAGTGCGGGCCGGTCCTCGTGCGCGCTCGTCATGGCGCACATCCTGCCGTACGCGGCTGTGCCCGCGTGGAGGGCTGCCGCTGCCGGGCGGCCGCACAGCCCGAGGGCCGCCACAGCAGGTGCGCTGTGGCGGCCCTCGGGTGCGGTCGGACGCCGGATCAGCTGACCCGGCTCATGGAGCGGTCATCAGCCCGGCCCGCCGATGAACCCGCCGCCACCGTCTCCTCCACCACCCGGCCCTCCGGTGCCGGAGGTGTCGGTAGGACTGGGAGTCGGACCGCCGTCGGTGCCGCCGTTCGCCGTGCCGGCGTCGCTCCCGCCGTCATCCCCGCAGGTCCAGTCCTTCCACTTGTTGCAGGACTCGGTCGGGGACGGTGTCGGGGAAGGTGTGTCGGACGGACTGGGCGACGGGCTGGACGGGGTCGGAGTCGGCGTCGGGGTCGGCGTCGGGGTCGGCTTCGGGCTTGCCACCCCACTGCCGTAGACGACCTTCCCGATCGGCTCGGGCGCCGGGAAGTCCGCGGACGGCGTGTTGCTGAGCGCCTCAGTCATGTAGCTGTGCCAGATCTGCGCCGGGAACGAAGCACCGTGGATCTGCTTCTCGTTACCCGTGCCGTACATCTCCTCGAACTGGCGGTTCTTGCCCTTCGCGTTGTCGTCGAAGCGGTACATGTCGATGGCGGTGGAGAGCTGCGGGGTGTAGCCGACGAACCAGGCCGACTTGTTGCCGTCCGTGGTTCCCGTCTTGCCCGCGATCTGCCGGCCGGGGATCCGGGCGGCGGTTCCGGTGCCCTTGTCGACCACGGTCTTCAGCACATCGGTGACGTTGCTGGCGATGGCCGACGAGAACGCCGCCTTCTCCACCTGCTTGTGCTCGTAGGCCGTCCGGCCCTCTCTGGTGACCTTGGTGACCGAGAACGGCTCGTTCTGGCGCCCGTTGTTGGCGAACGTGGCGTACGCGCCGGCCATCCGGATGGCGCTGGGGCTGGAGGTACCGATGGAGAAGGAGGGGTAATCGGAGCTGGCCATGCTCTGCTTGTCGTCGCGCAGACCGGCATCGATGGCCGCCTGGCGCACCTTGTCGGTGCCGACGTCCATACCGAGCTGGACGTATGCGGAGTTCACGGACTGCCGCATCGCCTCACGCAGATCGATGCGGTAGTCAGGAGCCTGACCGACGGAGTCCTTGCCGTCGTTCTCCTGAAGCCACTCCTTGCCCTCCTTGTTCGTCCACACGCTGCCGTCGTAGTTCCGGATCTTCAGGTCGTTCTGGCCGCTGTAGAGGCTCTTGGGCGAGACGAGCGTGCGGTCCGAGTCCGACTGGTCCTTGCCGAGGCCCGGATTGCGCTTCCCGTACTCCAGGGCGGCCGCCAGCACGAAGGGCTTGAAGGTCGACCCGACCTGCGCACCCGTGTAGTCGGCGTTGTTCGTGTAGTGCTTCGTCGCGTCCTCGCCACCGTAAATAGCGGCGATGGCGCCGGTCTGCGCGTTCACCGACGCTCCGCCGAACTGGACGTGGGTGTCCGTCTTCGGCCGCAGGCTGGGCTTGATCCTCCTCTTGCGGACCTTGTCCACGGATGCCATCAGCTCCTTGACCTTCTTCTTGTCGAAGGTCGTGTGGATCTGGTAGCCGCCCTTGGCAAGGTCCTCGGACGTGATGCCCTGCTTGTTGTTGTTGACGAAATACGACTTAGCGAGGTCGACGAGGTAGCCGGTCTGGCCCCCCAGCTGGGCGTTCTTCTTCGGCGGGTCGACCTTCGGGAACGACTTGTACTTGGCCCGCTCCGCGGCGGGAAGGCGGCCGTCCTTGACCATCTCGCCCAGGATCCACCTCCAGCGGTCGGTGGCCCGCTGGAGGTTGGCCTTCGGCGTCGCCGCGGGGTCGATCTCGACGGCACCCGCGGGGTCGAAGTAGCTGGCGCCCTTGAGCAGCGTGGCCAGGAAGGCGCACTGGCTCGGGTTGAGCTTGTCGGAGTCCACCCCGAAGTACGTACGGGCCGCGGCCTGGATCCCGTAGGCGCCCCGCCCGTAGTACGACGTGTTGAGGTAGTCGCTCATGATGTCGTTCTTGTGCATCTTGGCGCCGACCTTGATGGAGATGAACAGCTCCTTGAACTTACGGCTGAACGTCTGCTCCTGGCCGAGCCGCGAGTTCTTCACGTACTGCTGGGTGATCGTCGAGCCACCCTGCGTCTGACCGCCCTTGGCCATGTTGAACACGGCGCGCCCGATGCCCATCGGGTCGATGCCCTTGTCCTTGTAGAAGGACTTGTTCTCGGCCGAGACCACCGCGTTCTGCATCGCGCTGGGGATCTGCGAGAGCGGCACGATCTGCCGGTTGATCTCACCGCCCGTCGCGACCATCTGGCTGCCGTCGGACCAGTAGTAGACGTTGTTCTGCGCCTGCGAGGTCTTGGTGGCGTCCGGGATGCCGACCATGGCGTACGCGATGGAGCCCGCGGCCAGAATGCTGCCGACGAAGCCGACGAAGAGCCCGGTCACGAGCCGCCAGGACGGTACCCAGTGGCGCCAGCCGTGCAGGTTCGCCCGCGGATAGTCGATGAACCTCTTCTTCTTCGGACCCCGGTCACGGCCGCCTTCCGGGCCGTTGCCGTGGCCGCCGCGCCCGCCCCGGCCGCCGCCGCGCCGCCCGCCGCGGCCACCGGCACCTGCCTCGGCAGCCCGACGGCGTCCACCTCCGCTGCGCTGGGCGGCCCGTCTTGCTTCGGCGCGACCGCCGTAGGGGCGCTCCTCCTCGTCGTGGGAACCGGAAGGTGACCCGGCGGTGGTTCGCGGGGGAGCTGCGCGGCGGCCGGAAGGCTGCTGGGCGTCTCGCCTGGCCGCGGCACGTCCACCACTCTGCTGCTGTGGCGGTTTGCGACGGTGCTCGCTCATCGAACGACTACTCCTCGGGCAGGCACTAACGCCTGGAAACGGCAGTTGAGTTCCGGTCCCCCCGATCCGCGGACAGCCCCTCGGGAGGGCGCATCCGCAGTACGCACAGGCCCTCGGCCGGGCCCGTACGCGCTGCATTCCGTGGACCGAGACGGCTGACGTCCCCTGGTGTCACTCGGTCCCCGGCAGTCTGCATGCCGCACAGACTACGCACGCGCAAAACCTTCCCAGTGCCGAGGTTCGGCTCAAATCAGGCAAGTTGCTGCCTGTGAATCGATGATGTGACGCCGCTCACGATGGCTCCCCTTGTCGCAAACGCAAGGTCGTTCTATCGTGCTGATGTATCGAGTCGATACATCAGCACGGCATAAGTGACCCGGACGACAGAGGAGGCGAAGGTTGAGCAGGCGCTCCGGCATCCTCGAATTCGCCGTACTCGGTCTACTCCGAGAGTCTCCAATGCACGGCTATGAGCTGCGCAAACGTCTGAATACCTCGCTGGGGATCTTCAGGGCCTTCAGTTACGGGACCCTCTACCCCTGCCTCAAGACGCTGGTCGCCAGCGGCTGGTTGATCGAGGAGCCGGGCAGCGCCCCGGAGGACGCAGTGGCGGCTTCACTCGCAGGACGCCGCGCCAAGATCGTCTACAGGTTGACCGCGGACGGTAAGGAGCACTTCGAAGAGCTCCTTTCGCACACCGGACCGGACACCTGGGAGGACGAGCACTTCGCTGCACGTTTTGCCTTCTTCGGGCAGACGGAGCGCGAGGTGCGGATGCGGGTGCTGGAAGGTCGCCGCAGCCGACTGGAGGAGCGCCTCGAGAAGATGCGCGCTTCTCTGGTCCGGACGCGCGAGCGGCTGGACGACTACACACTTGAGCTGCAGCGGCACGGCATGGAGTCCGTGGAGCGCGAAGTGCGCTGGCTGAACGAGCTCATCGAGAGCGAGCGTGCGGGCCGGGATCAGCGACGATCCCCCGACGCCGACGCCGCTCAGCAGGACATATCAGGAGATACGGGCGGCCTGCCCCGGCATCGGGGTACCGCCCCGCCGGATCCGTCCGAGGACATCGCCAAGTGAAGCTCTGCGTCCGCAGGGCTTTGTCGAGAACACACAGGGAGCAACCGGAATGGGTTCGGTTCGCGTAGCCATCGTCGGCGTGGGCAACTGCGCCGCCTCGTTGGTGCAGGGCGTCGAGTACTACAAGGACGCAGATCCGGCCGGCAAGGTGCCCGGTCTGATGCACGTCCAGTTCGGCGACTACCACGTAGGTGACGTCGAGTTCGTCGCCGCCTTCGATGTCGACGCGAAGAAGGTCGGCCTCGACCTCGCGGATGCCATCGGCGCCAGTGAGAACAACACCATCAAGATCGCCGACGTGCCGAACACCGGCGTGACGGTCCAGCGCGGCCACACCCACGACGGTCTCGGCAAGTACTACCGCCAGACCATCGAGGAGTCGGACGAGGCTCCGGTCGACATCGTCCAGATCCTGAAGGACAAGCAGGTGGACGTCCTCGTCTGCTACCTGCCCGTCGGTTCCGAGGTCGCCGCGAAGTTCTACGCGCAGTGCGCCATCGACGCCAAGGTCGCGTTCGTCAACGCTCTGCCCGTCTTCATCGCGGGTACCAAGGAGTGGGCGGACAAGTTCACCGAGGCGGGCGTGCCGATCGTCGGCGACGACATCAAGTCGCAGGTGGGCGCCACCATCACGCACCGCGTCATGGCCAAGCTCTTCGAAGACCGCGGTGTGCGCCTCGAGCGCACCATGCAGCTGAACGTCGGCGGCAACATGGACTTCAAGAACATGCTGGAGCGGGACCGCCTGGAGTCCAAGAAGATCTCCAAGACGCAGTCGGTCACCTCGCAGATCCGCGACCGCGACCTGGGCGCCGACAACGTCCACATCGGCCCCTCGGACTACGTGGCCTGGCTGGACGACCGCAAGTGGGCGTATGTGCGCCTCGAGGGCCGCGCCTTCGGTGACGTTCCGCTGAACCTTGAGTACAAGCTCGAGGTGTGGGACTCCCCGAACTCCGCCGGTGTCATCATCGACGCCGTCCGCGCCGCGAAGATCGCCAAGGACCGCGGTATCGGCGGCCCGATCCTCTCCGCGTCCTCGTACTTCATGAAGTCGCCGCCGGTGCAGTACTTCGACGACGAGGCTTACGAGAACGTCGAGAAGTTCATCAAGGGCGAGGTCGAGCGCTGAAGCTCCATCTGAGAACGGTCGACCGCTGACCGTTGAGAGCCCCGGACAGCCTGTCCGGGGCTCTTTCCGTGTCCGCGCGCGTCTCTCCAGTCCGTCCGTCCGCTCTCTGTCTGTCTGTCCGTCACAGGGTCGGAATCGCTCTGCGGGCTTGCCCAACAAAGTCAGCCTTTGTCGGCCCTTGTGGCAGTCACTTCAGCTGTGCAGCGTTTGCTGCGTTTATGGCCCGTCTTCAACGCACTTATGTGTCACATCAGAGCCACAGAGTCCTTCTCGGTGACAGGAATGTCGGAGCGGCCCGCTATTTTACGGGCGTTGACAGCTGCGCAGATGCGCACCGTTCCAAGGGGGATCCCAACCATGTCCACTCCGCCGCCCCAGGGCCAGAACCCATACGCCCAGCAGCCCAATGCCCCCTATGGACAGCCCCAGGGCGGCAATCCGTACGGACAGCAGCCTCAGCAGCCCGGCCCGTACGGGCAGCAGCCCGGCCCGTACGGACAGCCGGGACAGCCCGGCGTCCCGCAGCAACCGTCGCCGTATTTCAACCAGGGCGGTGGGCAGATACCGATGGCCCCGGTGGCGCCGCGTCCCGGCAACGGCAAGAAGATCCTGAGGATCGTCATCGCCGTGGTCGTTATCGGTGTGGCGGCCTTCAGCTGGTACTCCAGCCGGGACGATGCCGACACGGCCAAGGTAGGAGACTGCATGCACCGCGGCAGCTCCAGCGACACCGACCCGCAGCTTGAGGTCGTGGACTGCAGCGACGCGAAGGCCCAGTACAAGGTCGCCGAGAAGAAGGATGGCGACGAGACCTGCGACCCCACCAAATACAACTCGTACACCGAGACCGGCGGCAGTAAGGACTTCACCCTCTGCCTGACGGACTACAAGAAGTAGCCCGCAGCAGGTGGGTCGCGAAGGGGCGGTGTTTCACGTGAAACACCGCCCCTTCGCCGTACCGTCCATCATGTTTCACGTGAAACATGACCTCAGTTCTGCGCGGCCCACCACTCCTTGAGCGCTGTCACCGCTTCGCTGTACTCCATCGGCCCGTTCTCCAGCCGCAGCTCAAGCAGGAACTTGTAGGCGTTGCCGATGACCGGCCCCGGCCCGACACCCAGAACCTCCATGATCTGGTTGCCGTCCAGGTCAGGACGGATCGAGTTCAGCTCTTCTTGCTCCTGCAGATGTGCGATGCGCTCCTCCAGGCCGTCGTATGCCCGCGAGAGTGCGTTGGCCTTGCGCTTGTTACGTGTGGTGCAGTCAGACCGCGTCAGCTTGTGCAGCCGCTCCAGCAGTGGCCCGGCATCACGTACGTAGCGCCGCACAGCCGAGTCGGTCCATTCCCCTGTCCCGTAGCCATGGAAACGCAGGTGGAGCTCCACCAGCTTCGTGACGTCCTTGACCATGTCATTGGAGTACTTGAGCGCGGTCAGACGCTTCTTGGTCAGCTTCGCGCCCACCACCTCATGGTGATGGAAGGAGACGCCACCGTCCTTCTCGAAGCGGCGCGTCTTCGGCTTCCCGATGTCGTGGAGAAGGGCTGCCAGCCGGAGTACCAGATCAGGACCGTCCTGCTCCAGGTCGATGGCCTGCTCCAGCACGGTCAGTGAGTGCTCGTAGACATCCTTGTGCCGGTGGTGCTCATCACTCTCCAGACGCAGCGCGGGAAGTTCAGGAAGCACCCATGCGGCAAGGCCCGTGTCGACAAGCAGAGCGAGGCCCTTACGCGGGCTCGCGGAGAGCAGCAGTTTGTTGAGCTCGTCACGTACGCGCTCCGCCGAGACGATCCCGATGCGCTCGGACATCGCGGTCATCGCGGCGACAACCTCAGGTGCGACCTCGAAGTCCAGCTGAGCCGCGAACCGGGCTGCCCGCATCATGCGCAGCGGGTCATCGGAGAACGAATCCTCAGGCGTACCCGGGGTACGCAGCATCCGGCCGGCAAGGTCCTCCAGGCCGCCGTGCGGATCGATGAATGTCTTCCCGGGAAGAGCGACTGCCATCGCATTGACCGTGAAGTCACGGCGAAGAAGATCTTCCTCGATGGAGTCTCCGTATGACACCTCGGGCTTGCGCGAAGTCCTGTCGTAGGCCTCCGAGCGGTACGTCGTGACCTCGATCAGATAGCCGTCCTTCTGGCAGCCGACCGTCCCGAAGGCAATTCCGACTTCCCACACCGCATCAGCCCAGGGCCGGACAATCTTCAGTACGTCGTCGGGTCGAGCATCGGTGGTGAAGTCCAGATCATTGCCGAGCCGGCCGAGCAGTGCGTCCCTGACCGATCCTCCGACCAGTGCCAGGCTGTGCCCGGCTTCCTGAAAACGGCGGGCAAGGTCGTCTGCGACCGGGGACACCCGTAGCAGTTCGGTGACCGCGCGGTGCTGCACCTGACTCAGTGCACTGGGATTGTCATCATTGGCGTTCGGCACAACAGAAAAGGGTACGTGCCCGTGCCGACCGGAGCGTCCCGATTTCCCGGCAGCTGCGCCCACTCTTCTGATCATGTGGAGCAGTCCGCGGCACTGAGGCCCAGGGCACATCGTTACCATGCGTGGACGCAGAAACCGAGAACCACCGAATCAGCTGACGAAGACGAGGGACGGGCAAGCGCGTGGCCGAGGCGGCACACTTCCAGGAGATGACTCCCTCTCCTGCCCGCCGGTGGCTGCGGCGCACAGCGTCGCTGCTCGCCGGTGGAACGCTCATGGCGGGCCTTTTCTACGGTCCGGCAGCGGCCCCTGCGCAGGCCGCCGTCACCGCACAGAGCGGCGGCGCCGTAGCCGTCAGTCTCGATGCGCTGTCACCCAGCGCGCCTGTGAAGGGCGACACCGTCACCATCACGGGCACGGTGACGAACAAGAGCAAGGAGACCGTCACCGATGCCCACGTCGGTGTCCGCGTGGGACCGCGTCTGGCCGGCAGATCCGCCATCGATGACGCGGCGAAGCACTCCTCGGAGCTGACGGGCGCGGACCCACGGGAAGTGGGCGGCAAGTACACGGCGAAGTTCGCGAAGCTGCCGGCGGGGATCAGCGAGGACTTCTCGATCTCGGTCCCCGTGAGCAAACTGAACCTCGGTGCGGACGGGGTCTACCAGCTCGGTGTCTCCCTGACCGGCCGGACGCCCAGCGCCCCGTACGAGCAGGTGCTCGGCATCCAGCGGACCTTCCTGCCCTGGCAGCCCGCGCCACAGAGCAAGAAGACACAGATCACCTCGATGTGGCCGCTCATCTCGAAGATCCATCTGCGAGCCGAGACCAGCGCCGACGCTCAGCAGACCCCCGTCTTCGAGAACGACGACCTGGCGGAAGAGCTCGCGCCCGGTGGCCGACTGGAGCAGATGGTCTCGCTGGGCCGTTCCCTGCCGGTCACCTGGGTCATCGACCCGGATCTGCTGGCGAGCGTCGACGCGATGACCCGGAACTATCAGATCCAGGTCGGAGACACTCAGATCGCCGGCAAGAACCAGGCGGTCGCCAAGAAATGGCTGAGCGACCTGGAGGACGCGGTAAAGGGCCAGAAGGTGGTCGCGCTGCCGTTCGCGGACCCCGATCTCGCCTCCCTGGCACACCACGGCAAGAACGTTCCCGGCGCGCTCAGCCACCTCCAGTCGGCCACCGAGATCGCCGGTAAAACCGTGCAGACGATCCTGCATGTAAAGGCCTCCACCGATTTCGCGTGGCCTGCCAGTGGCGCGATCGACCCTTCGATCGTTGATGTGGCCACCTCTGCTGGTGCTCACAATGTGATCACCAGCAGCGACAGCCTGGGAGAGACGGCCGGACTGCCGTACACCCCCACAGCGGCCCGCCCCATCGGCGGTGGCACCACGGCAGTGGTTTCCGACGCCCGGCTGTCTCATGCCTTCCAGGGCGACATGGCCGAGGCGGGCGCCTCCACCCTCGCGGTGCAGAGTTACCTCGCCCAGTCCCTGGCCCTGACCCTGCAGGAGCCGTCCAAGCAGCGCAGCATCGTCGTCGCCCCACAGCGGATGCCCTCTGTCAGCCAGGCACAGTCGATGGCAAGCGCACTGCGCACAGTGGACGAGAACCGCTGGACCCAGCCCCTCAATCTCATCGATGCGGCCAAGGCCAAGGCCGACCCCGACGCGACCACGACAGTGCCGAGCTCATCGGCGTACCCAGCATCCCTGCGCCGCCAGGAACTGCCGGTAAAGGCGTTCCAGGACGTCAGGACCACGCAGTCCACCCTCGACAACTTCAAGATCATCCTCAGCCAGCCGGACCGGGTGGTGACACCGTTCAGCAACGCGATGGACCGGTCCATGGCGACCTCGTGGCGCGGTGATGCCAAGGGAGCAAGCGCATACCGATCCGGGGTCCAGTCCTATCTGCTGAGCCTCACCGGCGAAGTGCAGATCGTCCAGAAGTCGGACATGACACTGTCCGGACGCAGTGCGACGATTCCGGTGACCGTGCAGAACAAGTTGCTTCAGCCCGTGAAACACCTGGTGCTGAAGCTGCGCTCGACCAGTCCCAACCGTCTGCAGCTGGGCGACGACAAAGCAGCCGTCGCCGAGCAGCCTCTGGAGATCGCGGGCGGTCACAGCCAGACGGTGAAGTTCACGACGTCGATCAACGCCAACGGACCCGTCAGGGTGTACGCCCAGCTCTTCACCGAGGACGGCACGCCGTACGGCACTGCGAAGGCAATGCCCTTCACAGTGACAGTCTCGGAGATGACACTGACGGTCATGCTGGTGATCGCCGGCGGTCTGCTGCTTCTGGTACTCGCCGGAATCAGGATGTACACGCATCGCAAGCGGACCGCCGCTCGTGCGGCCGCTGCCGGAGACGGTGACCCGGAGCAGCCGAGTGACCCGGAGGCGGACACCGGAGCGGAAAACGGCAACGGGTCGGGCACGGGTGAGAAAGTGGACCGTTGAGCGATGTCGTGGCCGGCCGGCCGGGGACGATGAGGTGGGGTAACCAATGAACGCGCCGTACGACGGTGACCGTGACCAGGATGCTGGGGGCGGGGCTGCGTATTCCGGTGGGACGCCCCCCGAGCCCCCCGCGTCGGGCCACCATCAGCCTGCCCAGGATCCGTATGTCCAGGACGCCTACAGCTACGACCCGTACGGGGCGCACGATCTCGGTGCCCAGGACCCGGTGGCGGAGGCGCTCTACGACCGTGCGTCCCACCCTCCGCCTCCTCCTGGTACCTACACCGAGCCCCAGCCGATGTACCAGCAGCCGCCCACCGTGCAGTACCCACCGGACCCCCGGGTATGGGCACAGACCCCCGCACCAGAGCCGGGGGGCCCGTCCCGCTACCTCCCGTACGGGGATGACGCGACGACCCAGTTCGTCGGAGTCGACGACCTGGTAACCCAGGCCGCCGACGAACCGGAACAGCCGGACGCGTTCGCCCATCTCTTCCGGGACCAGCAGGGGGCCGCCCCGGTTCCGCCGCCCGGAGGGCCGCAGGAGCCCGCACCCACCCCTCCGGAGAAGTCGGGCGGAGCATCCGGTCTGCTGAAGTCGAGCGCGGTGATGGCTGCGGGAACCCTGGTCTCCCGCCTCACCGGCTTTGTACGCACCATGGTGATCACTGCCGCACTCGGTGCGGCAACGCTCGGCGACTCCTTCACCGTGGCCTACACGCTGCCCACGATGATCTACATCCTGACCGTGGGCGGCGGCCTCAACTCCGTGTTCGTACCGCAGCTGGTGCGTTCGATGAAGGAGGACGACGACGGCGGCGAGGCCTACGCCAACCGTCTGCTCACCGTCGTCATGGTGGCCCTCGGCGTCATCGTCGGTATTGCCGTCTTCGCGGCCCCACTGCTGATCCGGCTGATGTCCTTGCCGATCGCCGACGACCCGGCAGCCAACAACGTCGCCGTCACCTTCGCGCGCTACTGCCTGCCCACCATCTTCTTCATGGGTGTGCACGTCGTGATGGGGCAGATCCTGAACGCCCGCGGAAAGTTCGGCGCGATGATGTGGACCCCGGTCCTCAACAACATCGTCATGATCTTCACCTTCGGACTGTTCATCTGGGTCTACGGCACCGCTGCCGACTCCCACATGAAGGTGACAACGATCCCCGCGGACGGGGTACGGCTGCTCGGAATCGGCACCCTGCTGGGCCTGACGGTGCAGGCACTGTCGATGATCCCGTACCTGCGTGAGGCCGGTTTCCGCTTCCGCCCGCGCTTCGACTGGCGCGGACACGGTCTCGGCAAGGCCATGAAGCTCGCCAAGTGGACGGTGTTGTTCGTCCTCGCCAACCAGGCGGGGGTCCTGGTGGTCACCCAGCTCGCCACCGCCGCGGGCAAGGACTCCGGACGGTCCGGCGCGGGCATCATGGCCTACTCGAACGCCCAGCTCATCTGGGGCATGCCCCAGGCCATCATCACCGTCTCGGTCATGGCCGCACTGCTGCCGCGGATCTCCCGTGCCGCCAATGACGGAGATGTCGGCGCGGTCCGCGACGACATCTCACAGGGGTTGCGGAACTCCGCCGTGGCGATCGTTCCGGTCTCCTTCGCCTTCTTGGCCCTGGGAGTACCGGTCTGTACCCTGCTCTTCGCCTCCAGCGGCGTACAGGCCTCCGAGTCCATGGGCTACGTCCTGATGGCCTTCGCCCTCGGCCTGATCCCCTACTCGGTCCAGTACGTCGTCCTGCGTGGCTTCTACGCGTACGAGGACACCCGCACCCCCTTCTACAACACCGTCATCGTCGCCGCAGTCAATGCTGCGGCTTCCGCGCTCTGCTACGTCGTTCTCCCCTCCCAGTGGGCAGTGGTCGGCATGGCCGCCTCCTACGGCCTGGCCTACGCGGTCGGTGTCGGAATCGCCTGGCGAAGGCTGCGCAACCGTCTGGGCGGAGACCTGGACGGGACGCACATCCTTCGTACGTACGCCCGCCTGGCTCTGGCTTCCCTCCCGGGGGCCGTCATCGGCGGAGCTGTCGGATTCGGCATTGTCCGGGTGCTCGGGGTGGGCGTGCTGGGCTCGCTGGCAGCACTGATCGTCGGTGGCGCCGTGCTTCTCGGCGTGTTCTTCATCGCTGCGAAGCGCATGCGGATCGCCGAGCTCAACTCAATGGTTGCCATGGTGCGCGGGCGCCTGGGCCGCTAGGCACCGAACGGATCGCACAACCATCGTCCGACGCCGCGTGTCGTGCATAGCGCCGGACTGTGGGCACAATTGGCATGGCTTTGCAGACTGGCCGACAGCGCGCAACGGATGGGGAGGCAGGAACGACGGTGGCGGAACGTAGCACGGCTGCCGTCGACGTGGCTGACAACAGTGGCGAGAAGCCGCTGGCCGCCAAGGCGGACAAGGCCACGGCCGACGGCAGGGTGGAACCTCAGGAAACGGCTGACACCACGGCCGGTGAAGGCCCCCAGGACGAAGAGAGCGAGAAGAAGCCGACAGAGCCCGCAGCAGCGCCCGAGCTCCATAGCGGGCACAAGCTCGCCAGACGCTACCGGCTCGAGGAGTGCGTCACCCGTCTGGACGGGTTCAGCAGCTGGCGCGCGGTCGACGAGAAGCTCCGGCGCGCGGTCGGTGTGCATCTGCTCCCTGCTGATCACCCCCGAGCCCGCGCCGTGCTCGCGGCCGCCCGGTCCTCGGCCCTCCTCGGCGACCCTCGCTTCGTGCAGGTCCTGGACGCCGTCGAGGAGAACGATCTCGTCTATGTCGTGCACGAATGGCTGCCCGACGCGACGGAAATTACCGCGCTGCTCGCTTCCGGCCCACTGGAGGCGCACGACGCCTACCAGCTCGTCAGCCAGGTCTCGCAGGCCATGGCGGCCGCGCACCGCGAGGGCCTGTCCCACCTCAGGCTCACGCCCAGCGCTGTCCTGCGTACGTCTTCCGGCCAGTACCGCATCCGTGGCCTCGCGGTGAACGCAGCCCTGCGCGGCATCACCTCCGACACCCCGCAGCGGACCGACACAGAAGCCATCGGCGCCTTGCTGTACGCCACACTGACGCAGCGCTGGCCCTACGAAACCGACGCCTACGGTCTCTCCGGACTACCCAAGGGCGTCGGCCTCATCCCCCCGGACCAGGTACGGGCCGGCGTCAACCGCGATCTCGCGGAGATCGCGATGCGCGCCCTGGCCAACGACGGCGCCACCGCGTCCCGCCAGGAGCCCCCCTGCACCACCCCCGACGAGCTCGCCAAGGCCGTCTCCGCCATGCCGCGGATCCGGCCGCCGGAACCTGCCTACACCCCGCCACCCGAGTACCAGCGGACGAACTACCAGCAGGGCACTTACGGCCGTCCAGCGACGGGCGCCAGGGTGGCGCCGGTCCAGCCGGTGGCTGCTCCTCCGCCGCCGCTCCAGGGCCGCACCGGCAAGGTGCTCAAGTGGGCAGTCTCAGCGCTACTCATCGCCGCACTGGGTCTGGGCAGCTGGCAGCTCGCCGACACTCTCCTGCACCGGGACAAGGGCTCCAGCGATACTGGCACCAACCAGACCAACAACGGCAACAACAACGGCACGGCCGAGCAGAAGGCCCTCCAGCCGCTCTCGGTGAAGGACGCAGCAGAGTATTACCCGGACGGAAAGGCCCAGCATCCCGCCGATGTCGGGAACACCTACGACGGTGACAGCTCGACCTACTGGCGCACCTACTCCTTCAGGGACGGCCCCCAGCTGGCCCCCTTCAAGCAGGGTGTGGGAATCGTCTACGACCTGGGTTCCGCGAAGGACGTATCGGCTGCCTCCATAGGGCTGCGCTACTCGGGGAACGAGACCGCGATTTCCCTGTACGCAGCGGGTTCGATGTCGTCCTCCGCGTCACTGAGCTCGATGAAGAAGATCACTTCTACGTCCACCGACGGCACCACAGCGCGTTTCAAGGCAGACAAACCGGTGAACACGCGTTATGTGCTGGTCTGGATCACGGCTATGCCGGACTCGCCCGGCGACCAGTACAGCGACGCGGGTTACAAGCAGGCCATAACGGATGTGAAGTTCTCCGGCTGACCAGGGACAGGGGAGGGCTCACCGTTGGACGACACCGCGCTCGGTACCGCCGACGACCAGGAGTTGCTGGCTGCCCACGTCGCTGGCGACACCGACGCCTTCAGTGAGCTCGTACGCCGCCACCGAGACCGTCTCTGGGCCGTTGCCCTGCGCACGCTCGGCGACCGCGAAGAGGCTGCTGACGCCGTTCAGGATGCCTTGGTCTCCGCCTACCGCGCCGCCCACACCTTTCGTGGCCAGTCCGCCGTCACCACCTGGCTGCACCGCATCACGGTCAATGCCTGTCTCGACCGAGTCCGTAAGGCTGCGACACGGAAGACTTCACCCGTCGACGATACGGAACGCCTGGATCAGCTCCTCGAGCCCCATGAATCCGCTGAGGCACCAGCAGAACGCAAGGATCTGCGCCGCGAACTCATCAAAGCCATGGGCACCCTCTCCGCGGAACAGCGCGCCGCCCTTGTTCTCGTCGACATGCAGGGCTATCCCGTGGCGGAAGCCGCCCAGATCCTCGATGTACCTAGCGGCACCGTGAAGAGTCGCTGTGCGCGAGGCCGGGCGAGACTCCTGCCACTCCTCGCCCATCTGCGCCCCCGGTCGGCGGGGGCAGGCGAGGACAACATGGCCGACGCAGGAAGGAACCGGATGCCGGGAGCATCCGTCCCACCTGCGTCAAGACCGAAGGACGCGGGACCACAGAATCCTGCTGCAGTGAAGGGCGGAGGTGGACGCGCATGACATCGGCGGCCGACACGTCTCAGCATCCCGATGTCTCGGAGATCGCCGATCTCACTGAAGGCCTCGTTGTGCCGTCCCGCGCAGCGGAAATTCAGCAGCACATCGATACCTGTTCACCCTGTTCCGATGTCCGGAGCTCTCTCCAGGAGATTCAGGAGCTACTCACTACAGAGGCCGGGCCGGTTCTCATGCCGACCGACATCGCGGAGCGTATCGATGCGGCTCTGGCCGCGGAGTCTCCGGTCGAGGCCACACCGCAGGAAGCCGTACATGTTTCACGTGAAACATCGCTCCCATCCCGGAGCACGGAACCCGTTTACGGTAAACGCCCATCAGGGCATCCGCGGGCCACTACAGGCCCCGGCCGAACTCGTACGGCGCGTCGACGTCACGTCGCTGCCCTCAGCGCGGCCTTCGGTGCAGCAGTCATCGGTATCGGTGTGTTCTTCCTGCAGTCGGCGCCCACCACGTCGAGCGGTGACAGCAGTGCTGCGGAAAAGACATCGAAGCGAGGGGGGACACCTGTCTTCGTCGATGCCGCTCTGCGGAGCCAGGTGCACTCCCTGCTTGCCTCGGACGCCACGGCGTCCACGGTCTCCCCACAGGAGAAGAGGGCACCATCGGTCCACATGGACTCCGGCCCGACAACGCTCAAGAACGGGCTCGACGTCGCCGTGCCGTCCTGTGTCGAGAAAGGCATAGGACGTGCCGAGGGTGCGATCGCCGCACAGAAGGGCACCTACAAGGGCTCCGATGCCTTCCTCGTCGTGCTGCCGCACCCCACCGACAGCACCCGGGTCCAGGCGTATGTCGTAGACGCGGCATGCGTCCATTCCACGCCTTCCACGCGCGGCAAGGTGCTCCTGACCCACGTCTATCCCCGCGGCTGACCCTCACGGGAATGCATCCCCCGTAGGATCCGTTGGGTGGGGTGAGAGTCCGCTGGACTTGGCCCCAGTAGGCACCAAGCAGTCCGCAGAGACGAGGAAGAAACCCGTGAGCGACGTCCGTAACGTGATCATTATCGGCTCCGGGCCCGCCGGTTACACCGCCGCGCTCTATACCGCGCGCGCGTCACTGCAGCCGCTGGTCTTCGAAGGTGCAGTCACCGCAGGTGGTGCACTCATGAACACCACTGAGGTGGAGAACTTCCCCGGATTCCAGGACGGCATCATGGGACCGGACCTGATGGACAGCATGCGCGCCCAGGCGGAGCGCTTCGGTGCCGAATTGGTTCCTGACGACATCGTGGCCGTCGATCTGGCCGGTGAGATCAAGACCGTCACCGACACGGCCGGCACTGTGCACCGGGCCAAGGCTGTCATCGTCACGACCGGCTCTCAGCACCGCAAGCTGGGCCTGCCGAACGAGGACGCCCTCTCCGGACGCGGCGTCTCCTGGTGTGCCACCTGCGACGGCTTCTTCTTCAAGGACCAGGACATCGCCGTCGTCGGCGGCGGCGACACCGCGATGGAGGAGGCCACCTTCCTCTCCCGGTTCGCCAAGTCCGTCACCATCGTCCACCGGCGGGACACCCTGCGCGCCTCCAAGGCCATGCAGGAGCGTGCCATCGCCGACCCGAAGATCAAGTTCGCCTGGGACAGTGAGGTGGCTGTGATCCACGGCGAGCAGAAGCTCACCAGCCTGACGCTGCGCGACACCAAGACTGGAGCGTCCTCCGAGTTGCCGGTGACGGGCCTGTTCATCGCTGTCGGCCACGATCCGCGCACCGAACTGTTCAAGGGCCAGCTCGACCTGGACGACGAGGGCTACCTGAAGGTCGATGCACCTTCGACCCGGACCAATCTCAATGGTGTCTTCGGCGCTGGTGACGTCGTTGACCACACCTACCGGCAAGCCATCACAGCTGCTGGGACGGGCTGCTCCGCTGCGCTCGACGCCGAGCGCTTCCTTTCGGCCCTGGCCGACAGCGAGAAGGCCGCAGAGCCCGAGAAGATCGCCAGCATCTGATCACCGTATTCCCCATCCCGAACACCCGTGAAGAAAGAGGAGCCCGCCGTGGCCGGCACCCTGAAGAACGTGACTGACGACTCCTTCGAGCAGGATGTCCTCAAGAGCGACAAGCCCGTACTGGTCGACTTCTGGGCCGCCTGGTGTGGTCCGTGCCGCCAGATCGCTCCGTCTCTCGAGGCAATCGCAGCCGAGTACGGTGACCACATCGAGGTCGTCAAGCTCAATATCGACGAGAACCCTGGCACCGCCGCAAAGTACGGCGTGATGTCCATTCCGACGCTCAACGTCTACCAGGGCGGCGAGGTGGCCAAGACCATCGTCGGCGCGAAGCCGAAGGCAGCGATCGTCCGCGACCTTGAGGGCTTCATCGGTGACGAGGCCATCAAGGCTTGACGTCACCTATGTTTCACGTGAAACAGGGGCCGCCCGTGAGGGCGGCCCCTGTTTTCGTGCTGCGGTGGCCTCTGTGAGAGCGATCCTCACAACGGACGCAGCACGGGGTCCTTCTTCACTGCACCCAAGAGGCGGTCCAGGGCAAGCTCCACGTCTTCTTTCCAAGAGAGAGTTGTACGCAACTCAAGACGTAGCCTGGGGTAGTTCGGATGCGGTCGAACCGTCTTGAACCCGACCGCCAACAGATGATCGGCGGGGAGTAGACACGCGGGCTCCTTCCACCGAGCGTCGCCGAATACCTCGATTGCCTTGAAGTTCCTCCGCAGCAGGTCCTTGGCTACTGTCTGGACCAGCACCCGCCCCAGACCCTGCCCCTGGTACCCAGGCGTGACCCACCCGGTTATCAGCTGCACGGCGTCGGGAGAGACCGGGCTCGTCGGAAAGGCCAGTGAGCGCGGCACATAGGCGGGCGGAGCGTAGAGAACGAAGCCCACCGGCATGTCATCGACATAGACGACCCTGCCGCAGGAACCCCACTCCAGCAGCACGGCAGAGATCCAGGCTTCCTTCTCCAGCTCCGGCGTGCCAGCCTTTATCGCGGCTTCCCCACTGACTGGATCGAGCTCCCAGAAGACACATGAACGGCAACGCTTGGGAAGGTCCGGAAGGTTGTCCAGCGTGAGCGGTACAAGCCGACGCCCCATGAACGGTGTTCCTCACTTCTCTCACCCGCCGCTTCGTAAGCGGCACTCAGCACGCACCACTCCCTGAGCAGGCTGCCGACGAACCCGCCGAGCACTCCCAGCCCCAGCCCAGCAGTCACCAGTTGGCTGCGGTTCACCGTTCGCATGGGCCCCTGCTTTCCCTCCGCGATGGATCAAGGTGGATGCGCCATACCAAAACGCATCGTATCCATCCCGGCGATCGGACGGATACCGTGAGAAAGCAAAGGCGGGGCGTGTTCCGGCCTACCGGACACGCCCCGTCCTATTGAACAGATCCCAACCGCAGACTCAGCTCTCATCCTCCTCGACGGCTTCGGCTGCGTCTGCGAGCCGCTTCTCAAGAACTCGTCCTTCACCGGGAGCAAGCGATCCGAGAATTCGGTCCAGATCATCCATCGAAGCGAACTCGACGACGATCTTCCCCTTCTTCTGACCAAGATCGACCTTCACCCGCGTCTCGAAACGGTCCGAGAGCCGTGAGGCGAGATCTGAGAGTGCCGGCGACAACCGCGCCCCGGCCCGCGGCCCCTTGGCCTTCGGAGCGTTCTGCGGACGGGACTGCATCAACGTGACGATCTCCTCGACCGCACGTACCGAGAGACCCTCCGCAACAATGCGGTGCGCCAATCGGTCCTGCTCCTCGGAGTCGTCCACCGACAGCAGTGCCCGGGCATGTCCTGCGGACAGAACTCCAGCAGCGACCCTGCGCTGCACCGGGGGTGACAGTCTCAACAGCCTCAGCGTGTTGGACACCTGAGGCCGCGAGCGACCGATCCGGTCAGCGAGCTGATCGTGTGTGCAGCTGAAGTCCTTGAGCAACTGATCGTAAGCCGCGGCCTCTTCAAGCGGGTTCAGCTGTGACCGGTGGAGGTTCTCCAGCAGCGCGTCCAGAAGGAGCTTCTCGTCGTCCGTGGCGCGGACGATCGCCGGGATGCGCTCCAGACCAGCCTCGCGGCAGGCCCGCCAGCGCCGCTCACCCATGATGAGCTCGAAGCGTTCAGTACCGGCCTGACGTACGACGACAGGCTGCAGGAGGCCCACCTCCCTGATGGAGGAGACCAGCTCAGCAAGAGCGTCGTCGTCGAACACCTCACGCGGCTGACGCGGGTTGGGAGTGATCGCATCCAGCGGCAACTCGGCGAAGTAGGCGCCCGCAGGCTCCACATGCTCGGCTACGGGCACCGACTCCTGCGCAGGAACAATGGACTCCCGTGAAGCAGCTCCGGCGGGCAAGGCCGCCAGCTTCGCTGCCGCCACACCTCGTTCGGCTGTCATCACTGGTGCAGTCCCGGCAGAGGAAGATGCCTCGGCACCTGCGAGCCCCACCTTCTCCTGCGGTGCGGCGGGAATCAGCGCACCGAGCCCACGTCCCAACCCCCTGCGTCGCTCACTCACTGGATCCCCTCCGACATGCTCTGCTGACTGTTGTGACTGCCCGTTTGCGCGTGCCGGCCGTCGTAGTGCACATCGACGCCCCGCAGCGCGATCTCACGAGCTGCTTCAAGGTATGACAGCGAACCGCTGGACCCCGGGTCATAGGTGAGCACTGTCTGCCCGTAGCTCGGGGCCTCCGAGATACGAACCGACCGTGGAATGCTGGTCTTCAGAACCTCGCGAGCGAAGTGGCTGCGCACCTCATCTGCGACCTGCGAGGCAAGACGAGTTCTGCCGTCGTACATGGTGAGCAGAATCGTCGATACATGAAGCTCGGGGTTGAGATGTCCGCGGACCAGGTCGACATTCCGCAGCAGTTGTCCCAGCCCCTCAAGTGCGTAGTACTCACACTGGATCGGGATCAGCACCTCCGCGCCCGCCACCATCGCGTTGACGGTCAGCAGGCCCAGGGACGGCGGACAGTCGATGAGGATGTAGTCCAGTGGCTGTTCATACGCCTGGAGCGCCCGCTGTAGGCGACTTTCCCGGGCCACGAGGGACACCAACTCGATCTCAGCACCCGCGAGATCGATGGTGGCCGGGGCACAGAAAAGACCCTCGACATCGGGAACGGGCTGGACCACCTCGGAGAGCGGCCGGCTCTCCACCAGAACGTCGTAGATCGATGGAACTTCGGAGTGATGGTCAATCCCCAGTGCCGTGGAGGCGTTTCCCTGAGGATCCAGGTCAATCACCAGCACACGAGCGCCATGCAGCGCGAGCGAGGCGGCAAGGTTGACCGTTGTTGTGGTCTTACCGACGCCGCCCTTCTGGTTGGCGACCACCATGACGCGCGTCTGCTCCGGCCGCGGCAGGCCTTCTCCGGCACGACCGAGAGCTTCTACAGCCAGTTGGGCAGCGCGACCAATAGGGGTGTCGTCCATCGGCGGCGGTGTTTCACGTGAAACATCTTCTACCGCCGACTCGGTACGGGGACCGGGGACCGGATCGGTCATCGGTCCCGCGATGTTGGCGTCGGACCGCAAGGATTCACTCTCCTCGACTTCAGGCTCGCAATGCACAGAGCCTGTCATGCTTTCGGGGTTGTGAACCAGCGAGGCATGTTCTTCTGTGGATGAATCCACCTTTGTGGACAACTCTGTGGCCCCAAAGGGCCTACGATCACGCGGCGTGGAGGCCGCGCGACTGCGACTGATGATCCCATGCAGCAGAGAGCGACGTTTCACGTGAAACAAGATGCCCCCGCTGCTGCGTCACAACGTCACGACACTCCGAATTCGGCCTATTTAGCAGCTTTAGCGGCATTAGGGGCTTCTCGATCTCCTACCGACGCCGCCGCGTGCGACTCACCCGAGCCGCCTTGGCCCGCTTCGCAGCAAAACGTACGCCTCCAGGACTTTCCCCCACCTCGACCCGCACCACTGTGGACAGCGGATCGACGATCCCCTCGCCGACCTGAAGCACCGAGGTCTCGACGACACCCAGCTTGCTCAGCGCTGCCCGTGCGCCCTGGATTTCCTCTTCAGCGGTATCGCCCTTGAGAGCCAGCATCTCCCCGTAGGGACGCAGTAGCGGTACACCCCACCCGGCAAGCCGGTCCAGCGGGGCCACCGCACGAGCTGTCACCACATGAACCGGCGGCAGCTTCCCCAGGACCTCTTCTGCGCGGCCACGGACAACCGTCACATGGTCGAGCCCCAGCAGCTCCACCACCTCTTGCAGGAAATTGGTCCGCCGCAGCAGGGGCTCCAGCAAAGTGATCTTCAGATCCCTCCGCACCAGGGCCAGCGGGATCCCCGGCAGTCCGGCACCGGAGCCCACATCGCACACAGTCACGCCCTGAGGGACCACCTCAGACAGCACCGCGCAATTCAGCAGATGGCGTTCCCAGAGCCTGGGAACCTCACGCGGGCCGATCAGCCCGCGCTTGACCCCCGCGTCTGCCAGCAGCTCGGCGTACCGAACGACTTCCGGGAAGAACTCACCGAAAACCGCATGCGCCACTTCCGGCGCCTGGGGGAGCTCCGCTGACTCCGTCACGGGGACCGTCCTTCCTTACCGCGATACCGCATGGATGGCTGACAACAGGCTGACAAAGATCGGCCCCGCCTGCGAACAGACGGGGCCGACAGAACGATGCACCGGTCAGGCCGGAAGCACGACGACGAAGCGCTGTGGCTCCTCGCCCTCGGACTCACTGCGCAGCCCGGCGGCGGCGATCGCGTCGTGCACTACCTTGCGCTCGAACGGGGTCATCGGGTCGAGCTTCACCGGCTCGCCAGAACCCTTGACCTCGTCGGCGGCCTTGGCACCCAGCGCGGCGAGCTCCTCACGCTTCTTGGCCCGGAAACCAGCGATGTCCAGCATCAGCCGACTGCGGTCCCCGGTCTCCCGGTGCACCGCGAGCCTGGTGAGCTCCTGGAGAGCCTCCAGCACCTCACCGTCGCGTCCCACGAGCTTCTGAAGATCCCGACTGCTCGCATCACTGATGATCGAGACCGCAGCACGGTCGGCCTCGACGTCCATATCGATGTCACCGTCGAGGTCCGCGATGTCGAGCAGGCCCTCAAGGTAGTCAGCCGCGATCTCGCCTTCCTGCTCCAGCCGGCTCAGTGTGTCGCCCTCAGCGGCGGCGGAGGTGGTGGTGCCTTCCGTCACGGGATGGACTCCTTCTTACTTCTTGGACGGGTGCTTGGGGCGCTGCTGGCCCTTGCGCTGCCCGGACTTGGCTTGGCGTGCATTACGGGAAGCGGGCTTGGAGTCCGGCTCCGAGCCGGCCTGCGGCTCGCCCTTGTCCAACGAGGTCTTCTCCTCGGAAGAAGCACCGGCCGCCTCGGTGTCGGCAGGCTTCTCCGCGGCCCTCGCCCCACCGGTCTGCGCCTGGCCTGCCTGAGCGGCACCCGTCTGGCGCTTCGCCTTGGTCTGGCGCTTGGGTTGCTGACGCTTCGGCGCGGCATCCGCCAGGCTGATGCCTTCGGCCTCGGCAGCCACGGCCGCGTCGCTCTTCTCCACGGAGCCGTCGGCCTGGGCCACGAGACCGGCCTTGCTCAGCGTGGTGATGAACTTACGCTCGGCGTCATTGCGGTCCTTCGTCTCCTTGGACGCAATGCCCTTGATGATGTTCCGCTGGTGCCGCGTCCGCGTCGAACCGTGCGCAATGAGGTGCTTCTGCATCCGCTCCAGCAGGCCGGACTGCGCCTGGCTGCCCGGTGTCGGGTTGCGGTGGATCACGAACATCTGCTGACCCATGGTCCACACGTTGGTGGTGAGCCAGTACACGAGGACACCGACGGGGAAGTTGACACCCATCACGGCGAACATCAGCGGGAAGACGTACATCAGCATCTTCTGCTGCTGCATGAACGGCGTCTTGACGGACATGTCGACGTTCTTCGTCATCAGCTGGCGCTGCGTGTAGAACTGCGACGCCGACATCATGATGATCATGACCGCGGTGACGATCCGGACGTCGGTCAGCGTGGCGCCGAGCGCCGCGACCTTGTCCGAGCTGTCCATGAACTTCGCCGCCAGCGGGGCACCGAAGATGTGCGCCTTCTGCGCGCTCTCAAGCAGCGGCTTGTCGATGTACCCCTTGGTCTGCCCGTTGGCGATGGCAGAGAGCACGTGGTATAGCGCGAAGAAGAACGGCGACTGCGCGATGATAGGCAGGCACGAGGAGAGCGGATTGGTACCGGTCTCCTTGTACAGCTTCATCATCTCTTCGGACTGACGCTGCTTGTCGCTCTTGTAGCGCTCCTGGATCGCCTTCATCTTCGGCTGGAGCGCCTGCATGCCACGCGTCGACTTGATCTGCTTCACGAAGAGCGGGATCAGGCAGATCCGGATCAGGACCACCAGGGACACGATGGACAGACCCCAGGCCCAGCCCGTGTCGGGACCGAAGATGGCTCCGTACAGCGAGTGGAACTGAACGATGACCCAGGAAACTGGGGTGGTGATAAAGCTGAACAGACTGGCAATCGTGTCCACTAATCAGGCTCCTTGAGCATTGGGCGAGGTCTCTGCGGCCGGGCCGGTCTCCTGACCGGAGTGCCCGCCCTTGCTTTTCCGCCACGCATTGCGCAGCAGTTCGTGCCAACGCGGACGTTTGCGCGGCGGAACGTGGTCCACGCCACCCGGCGACCAGGGGTTGCATCGCAGGATGCGCCAGGCCGTCAGTGCCGTTCCCTTCACCGCACCGTGCCGGTCGATAGCCGTATATCCGTAGTGGGAACACGACGGGTAATACCTGCAGACAGGCCCGAGGAGTGGGCTGATCGTCCACTGGTACAACTTGATGAGAGCCAGCAGCGGGTACTTCATCGCGCGCCCCCTCCCAGTAGCCGCGACAGGGCGGCATCCAGGTCTCGGGCCAGCTGTGCATGGTCGGCGGTGCCCGCGCCGGGCAGCGCCCGTACGACAACCAGGCTACCGGGGGGCAGCTGAGGGAGCCGGTCACGCACCAGATGGCGAAGCTTCCGCTTCACGGCGGTGCGGACGACCGCTCCGCCCACTGCTTTGCTTACGACGAAACCCGCACGTGTCGGGGGAGTGCTCTCCCCAGGCACATGCGGGTCCGTTGTACCGCTGCGTAGATGGACGACGAGCAACGGGCGACCGGCCCGGCGCCCTCGTCGTACTGCGGCTGCGAAGTCCTCGCGCCGCCTCAGCCGATTCTCGGTAGGCAGCACGTCATGACCTGTACGAGATCAGGCGGACAGGCGGGAGCGACCCTTGCCACGGCGGGTCGCCAGAATGGCACGACCGGCGCGCGTGCGCATACGGAGACGGAAACCGTGGGTCTTCGCGCGACGACGGTTGTTCGGCTGGAAGGTGCGCTTGCTCACTCGGGGGCTCCAGAAATGAATCGGGTGATGGCGGGACATCGCCTGGCTGTCACCGTGCGCCCACGAGTAGCTCGCGAATACGCCCGTGTGCACCGCTTCACGACCACAGATCGTGATCATTGCCCATCGGAGGCAGGCGGCAGCAGCCATCGACAACTCGACCTGGTCACGGTACGCGCGACTACGCCATCCGGTCAAACCGGCCCTTACAGCGGCCCCCACTGTGCACAGGCTGTGGACAACAACTTGAACCGCGCGGGTCGCCCTGACTACCTTGGCGGAACTCCCAAGTCTTTTTCCTGCCTGTCTTCACCCCCCGTCCCGAGAACCACACATTCGTGGGACCTGCGAGAGAGCGTGCCCCGTGGCTGACGTACCTGCCGATCTTGCCGCAGTGTGGCCACGAGTCCTCGAACGTCTCCTCGGCGAGGGCCAGCAGAATATCGAGCCGAAGGACAAGCAGTGGATCGAACGCTGCCAGCCTCTGGCCCTCGTGGCGGACACCGCCCTCCTCGCCGTCCCCAATGAATGGGGCAAGCGGGTCCTCGAAGGACGCCTCGCGCCCCTCATCAGCGAGACGCTGAGTCACGAATGCGGCCGCCCGATCCGGATCGCCATCACGGTGGACGACAGCATCGGTGATCCCTCCCCGCCGGCCCCGCCGATGCAGCACTCCCAACAGCAACAGCAGCCCCGATATCAGCACCCGCAGCACGACGAGCCCCGGCACGGCGACACCTACGACGGATACAGCCACCGCCCGTCGGACGACGGAATGCCGACGGCCCGGCCCGCCTACCCGGACTATCAGCAGCAGCGGCCCGACCCTGGCGCCTGGCCGCGCACGCAGGAGGACCTCTCCTGGCAGCAGCCCCGGCTCGGCGGCTTCCAGGAGCGCGACCCCTATACCGGTCCGCGCTCCCAGTCGCAGCACGACTACCGGCAGCAGCCGGACCGCCAGCAGTACGAACAGCAGCGGCCCGAGCGCCACGACCTCCGCGACCCCCAGTCCTCGCAGCGCCATCTGCCCGCTCCGAGCGGGGCTCCTGGGCCACTGGCCGCACAGCCCGCTCCGGCCCCCGGCCCGGGTGAGCCGCAGGCGCGGCTGAACCCCAAGTACCTCTTCGACACGTTCGTCATCGGCGCGTCCAACCGCTTCGCGCACGCGGCCGCCGTCGCTGTCGCCGAGGCGCCGGCCAAGGCGTACAACCCGCTGTTCATCTACGGGGAGTCCGGGCTCGGCAAGACGCACCTGCTGCACGCCATCGGCCACTACGCCCGCAGCCTCTATCCGGGGACCCGGGTTCGCTACGTGAGCTCCGAGGAGTTCACCAACGAGTTCATCAACTCGATCCGCGACGGCAAGGGCGACACCTTCCGCAAGCGCTACCGCGATGTCGACATCCTCCTCGTCGACGACATCCAGTTCCTGGCGAGCAAGGAGTCGACGCAGGAGGAGTTCTTCCACACCTTCAACACACTGCACAACGCCAACAAGCAGATCGTGCTCTCCTCCGACCGGCCGCCCAAGCAGCTGGTGACCCTGGAGGACCGGCTTCGCAACCGGTTCGAGTGGGGCCTCACCACAGACGTGCAGCCGCCGGAACTGGAGACGCGGATCGCGATCCTCCGCAAGAAGGCGGTCCAGGAGCAGCTCAACGCCCCCCCGGAGGTGCTCGAGTTCATCGCCTCCCGCATCTCGCGCAACATCCGCGAGCTGGAGGGGGCGCTGATCCGGGTGACGGCCTTCGCCTCGCTCAACCGCCAGCCGGTGGATCTCGGGCTCACCGAGATCGTTCTGAAGGATCTGATCCCCGGCGGTGAGGACGCGGCCCCGGAGATCACCGCGAGCGCCATCATGGCCGCGACGGCCGACTACTTCGGGCTGACCATCGAGGATCTCTGCGGATCCTCGCGCAGCCGCGTGCTGGTGACGGCCCGGCAGATCGCCATGTACCTCTGCCGTGAGCTCACGGACCTCTCACTGCCCAAGATCGGGGCGCAGTTCGGCGGCCGTGACCACACGACCGTCATGCACGCGGACCGGAAGATCCGTGCGCTGATGGCCGAGCGGCGTTCCATCTACAACCAGGTCACGGAGCTCACCAACCGCATCAAGAACGGCTGAGCGAGCGGCTTCCAGAACCTCCGAAGGGTGCTCCGGGACTCGAGTCCCGGAGCACCCTTCGCTGTTCCCCGCGGTTCTCCGCATGTTCCTCGCGCCGTCGGTGTTCGAATACGGGGCTCGACGCGTATGTTCTCCACAGCATTGAGGGAGATGAGCCGTCCACACCCTGGGGACCGATCAGTTGTCCAGATTGTGTCCACAGGGCGAGCGCCTGAGACTCCATCAGGGCAGGTCAGGCAGTTGTGGATTTGTGGCCAACCGCTGTCCACAGCCTGTGGACAGATTTTTTCTCCACAAGCCTGGGGATTCGTTGTCCACCGTCGGCCCACAGGCAGGGCCATGTTGTCCCCAGCTTCTCCACACCCTTGTCCACTGTTCGGCAACGAAACACCCGCCGTCACCGGGTCGAGTGAAAGCCGTCACACCAAGGTGGTCGGTTGGGCTGTGGGAAAGGTGGGTAAAGCTGGGGACGGAGCTGGGGAGAAGTCCCCCTCCCCTGTGCACCGGGTGTGCAGAACTTTTCGCCGTCCACAGAGCCGGGCACTTTTCCACCGGCTCCACCCACAGGCACGGTGGACAAAAAACCGCCGCTGAGCTGCACAAACGGGGTTATCCACGGTTTCCACAGCCCCTACTACTACTACCCCCTGGAGTTACCGGGGAATTGGCTTCGAAGTGGGCGCTGTGCACAACTCACGGCCGGTGCCCCCGACGCCGCTCGGCACGACTTGACCCCGACGCGCACCGACTGTCGGCGGCGTACGTCAGACTGGTCCCCGGCGAGAAGCCGACGACGAAGGCCAGCAGGGCGAGCGAGCAACAGCAGGAGGCGGTTCCGGTGAAGATCCGGGTGGAGCGCGATGTACTCGCGGAGGCGGTGGCCTGGGCGGCCCGCAGCCTTCCGGCCCGTCCGCCGGTGCCCGTTCTTGCGGGCCTGCTCCTGAAGGCCGAGGACGGCGCACTGAGCCTCTCCGGCTTCGACTACGAGGTCTCGGCGAGGGTCTCGGTCGACGCGGAGATCGAGGAACACGGCACCGTTCTCGTCTCGGGTCGGCTGCTCGCCGACATCTGCCGCGCCCTCCCCAACCGCCCGGTGGAGATCTCCACGGACGGGGTCCGGGCCACCGTTGTCTGCGGCTCGTCCCGGTTCACCCTCCACACCCTTCCTGTGGAGGAGTACCCGGCGCTGCCGCAGATGCCGACCGCGACGGGCACCGTCCCCGGTGAGGTTTTCGCCTCGGCCGCGGCCCAGGTGGCCATCGCCGCGGGCCGGGACGACACGCTGCCCGTGCTCACCGGCGTACGGATCGAGATCGAGGGTGACCGGGTCACCCTGGCGTCCACCGACCGCTACCGCTTCGCGGTCCGTGAGTTCCTGTGGAAGCCGGAGGACCCGGAGGCATCCGCGGTCGCGCTGGTCCCCGCGAAGACGCTCCTGGACACCGCCAAGTCACTGACCAGCGGTGACACCGTGACGCTCGCACTGTCCGGGTCCGGCGCAGGTGAGGGCCTGATCGGTTTCGAGGGCGCGGGCCGGCGTACGACCACACGCCTCCTCGAAGGCGATCTGCCGAAGTACCGGACGCTCTTCCCGACCGAGTTCAACTCGATCGCCGTGATCGAGACGCCCGCGTTCGTCGAGGCCGTCAAGCGTGTCTCGCTCGTCGCCGAGCGGAACACTCCGGTACGGCTCAGCTTCGAGCAGGGTGTGCTGATCCTGGAGGCCGGATCGAGCGACGACGCACAGGCTGTGGAGCGGGTGGACGCCAAGCTCGACGGTGACGACATCTCGATCGCCTTCAACCCGACCTTCCTGCTGGACGGGCTCAGCGCGATCGACTCCCCCGTCGCCCAGCTCTCCTTCACGACGTCGACCAAACCCGCGCTGCTCAGTGGCCGGCCCGCTCTCGATGCCGAGGCGGACGACGCCTACAAGTACCTGATCATGCCCGTGCGGCTGTCGGGCTGAGCCGGTTCGCCGCCGTACGTCTGAGCGGCTCACCCCACAGGTGTGTACCCCTGTCCCGGCGTACGCTCGGACGCGGGTACGAAACGCCACCACGTCACTAAGGATCTTCTGATGGAGCTCGGTCTCGTCGGCCTCGGCAAGATGGGCGGGAACATGCGCGAGCGCATCCGCCGCGCTGGTCACACCGTCATCGGTTACGACCGCAACCCGGACGTAGCCGATGTCCACAGCCTGGAAGAGCTTGTGGGCAAGCTCAAGGGTCCCCGCGTCGTGTGGATCATGGTCCCGGCAGGCGCCGCGACCCAGTCCACCGTCGACGAGCTGGCCGGCCTCCTCTCCCCGGGTGACGTCGTCGTGGACGGCGGAAACTCGCGCTGGACCGATGACGAGAAGCACGCGGTCGAGCTGGGCATCAAGGGCATCGGCTTCGTCGACTGCGGCGTCTCCGGTGGCGTCTGGGGCCTGGAGAACGGCTATGCGCTGATGTACGGCGGCGACGCCGAGAACGTCGCAAAGGTGCAGCCGGTCTTCGACGCGCTGAAGCCCGACGGAGAGTTCGGCTCGGTCCATGCGGGCAAGGTCGGCGCCGGCCACTTCGCCAAGATGGTCCACAACGGCATCGAGTACGCCATGATGCAGGCGTACGCCGAGGGCTGGGAGCTCCTGGAGAAGGTCGACTCCGTCACCGACGTGCGCGAGGTCTTCCGCTCCTGGCAGGAGGGGACGGTCATCCGTTCCTGGCTGCTCGACCTCGCGGTCAACGCACTGGACGACGACGAGCACCTCGACCAGCTCCGTGGTTTCGCCGCCGATTCGGGCGAAGGACGCTGGACGGTCGAGGCCGCCATCGACAACGCGGTTCCGCTGCCCGCGATCACCGCGTCGCTCTTCGCCCGCTTCGCCTCGCGCCAGGACGACTCCCCGCAGATGAAGATGATCGCCGCACTTCGCAACCAGTTCGGTGGCCACGCGGTCGAGAACAAGAAGTAACCCAGCAGCAGGGAAGGTCGGCGCACGGTCATGCACGTCACGCATCTGTCGCTGGCCGACTTCCGCTCGTACGCCCGGGTCGAGGTGCCTCTCGACCCGGGCGTCACTGCGTTCGTGGGAGCCAATGGCCAGGGCAAGACCAACCTCGTCGAGGCGGTCGGCTATCTGGCGACACTCGGCAGCCACCGGGTCTCGTCCGACGCGCCGCTGGTGCGGATGGGGGCCGACCGGGCCGTGATCCGCGCCGCGGTCACCCAGGGCGAGCGGTCTCAGCTCGTCGAGCTGGAACTCACCCCGGGCCGGGCCAACAGGGCCCGGATCAACCGGTCTTCACAGGTCAGGCCGCGGGATGTACTGGGAATCGTCCGGACCGTGCTCTTCGCGCCCGAGGATCTGGCCCTGATCAAGGGCGATCCGGGTGAGCGCCGCCGGTTTCTGGATGAGCTGATCACAGCACGTTCGCCGCGAATGGCCGGAGTGCGCTCCGACTACGAGCGGGTGCTGAAGCAGCGCAACACGCTGCTGAAGTCCGCGGCAATGGCCCGCAGGCACGGTGGCAGATCCATGGACATGTCCACACTGGACGTCTGGGACCAGCATCTGGGGCGTGTGGGCGCCGAGTTGCTGGCGCAGCGGCTGGATCTGATCGCGACGCTGCAGCCGTTGGCCGACAAGGCGTACGAGCAGGTCGCGCCGGGTGGCGGGCCGGTTGTACTCGAGTACCGCAGTTCGCTGGGTGAGGGAATCGAGGCCGCTCAGTCGAAGGACGAGCTGTACGAGCAAGTGATGGCCGCGCTGGTGGGGGCCCGCAAACAGGAGATCGAGCGCGGTGTGACTCTGGTCGGTCCGCACCGTGACGACCTGGTGCTGAAGCTCGGTCGGCTGCCGGCCAAGGGGTACGCGAGCCACGGCGAATCCTGGTCGTATGCGCTGGCGCTGAGGCTGGCCTCGTACGACTTGCTGCGGACCGAGGGCAATGAGCCCGTGCTGGTGCTCGATGATGTCTTCGCGGAGCTGGACGTGCGGCGCAGGGAGCGGCTTGCCGAGCTGGTGGCGCCTGGGGAACAGGTACTGGTGACGGCGGCGGTGGACGACGATGTGCCGGGTGTCCTGGAGGGCGTGCGGTTCGCGGTCTCGGACGGTGCGGTGGACCGAGTATGAGCGGCTCTTCCCTTCCGGGTGAGGACAGCGCCGGGGCTCCGCGTGGTTCCGAGGTACCCCCTGGTTCCGGGCTTCCACCGGGGCCTGAGGCGGCGAAGGTTCCGGAGTCCTCAGGGATCGACCTGGCACGGGTCGCGTTGCGGGCGGCCAAGGAGCAGGCGAAAGCCCGGGGGGCTGCCGCACAGCAGAAGAAGCAGGCCAAGCGCGGTGGACTTCGCTCGGGTGCGCGGGCTGACGGGCGCGATCCTCTGCCGCTGGGCGCCGCGATCAACCGTCTGATCACTGAGCGTGGCTGGGAGACCCCTGCCGCGGTGGGCGGGGTGATGGGGCGCTGGCCGCAGATCGTGGGCGAGGATCTCGCGAACCACTGTGTCCCCCAGCGTTACGACGAGGATGCCCGGGTGCTGACCGTGCAGTGCGATTCGACGGCATGGGCGACGCAGCTGAGGCTGCTGGCGCCCCAACTGGTGGCCCGGCTGAACGCGGATCTGGGTCACGGCACGGTGAAGTTGCTGAAGGTACTTGGTCCGGGCGGGCCGCCACGGCGGTTCGGTCCGCTGCGGGCACCTGGGAGCAAGGGCCCCGGTGACACGTACGGCTGATGCCGGCGAGGCCTGCCCCTTGCCTCGTTCTGGTGCGATCGCCCTCTGCGATTTCGACCGTAATGTGTGCTGTTTCACGTGAAACAGCACACATTGGGATTGGGCAGGATGGAGTGCCGCCCGGAAGGTGTCCCTCACCGTAGTGGGAGGTTGACAGCCCGAGGCGCTGAAAGCCCGTGTGAGCCTCTTGGAGCCCCTTCCTGGATATGGGGAGTCGTTCGGCGCCGGTTCAGGGCGGCACATGTGGACTCAGGTACCGGCAAACCCCCATTGATGTCTGCGCTACCGGTAGACTGAGCGACAATCCCGCCACTCGCGGAACATGTCGAACGACGCAGCCGCTCCTGCCTGCCCTGGAGAGGCCTGTGCTGTGCCAGAAAGGGCGCTTCGTGGCCGATTCCGGCAACCCCCATGAGATCCCCCCGTCCACTCTCGGTGAGCACGGCGAGGTAACCGCCTCGTACGACGCCAGCGCGATCACTGTCCTTGAGGGGCTGGACGCGGTCCGCAAGCGGCCCGGCATGTACATCGGCTCGACCGGTGAGCGCGGACTCCATCATCTGGTGTACGAGGTCGTCGACAACTCCGTCGATGAGGCCCTGGCCGGGCACGCGGACACCATCGATGTCACGATCCTCGCCGATGGCGGGGTGCGTGTGGTCGACAACGGCCGCGGTATCCCGGTCGATATCGTGCCCTCGGAGAACAAGCCGGCCGTCGAGGTCGTTCTGACCGTGCTGCACGCCGGTGGCAAGTTCGGCGGCGGCGGTTACGCCGTCTCCGGTGGTCTGCACGGTGTGGGTGTGTCCGTCGTCAACGCCCTCTCTGCCAAGGTCTCGGTGGACGTCAAGCGTGACGGCTACCGCTGGACGCAGGACTACAAGCTCGGTGTCCCGACGGCGCCGCTCGCCCGCAACGGGGCAACGGACGAGAGCGGCACCACCGTCACCTTCTGGGCCGACGGCGACATCTTCGAGACGACCGACTACTCCTTCGAGACGCTGTCGCGGCGTTTCCAGGAGATGGCGTTCCTCAACAAGGGCCTCACCCTGACGCTGACCGACGAGCGTGAGTCGGCGAAGGCCACCGCGGGCGCGGACACCGTGGGGGAGGTCGCGGAGGACGAGCAGGTCCGTACCGTCACGTACCACTACGAGGGCGGCATCGTCGACTTCGTGAAATACCTCAACTCGCGCAAGGGTGAGCTCATCCACCCGACCGTGATCGATGTCGAGGCCGAGGACAAGGAGCGCCTCCTCTCGGCCGAGATCGCGATGCAGTGGAACTCGCAGTACAGCGAGGGTGTGTACTCCTTCGCGAACACGATCCACACGCATGAGGGCGGCACCCACGAGGAGGGCTTCCGGGCCGCTCTGACGGGCCTGGTCAACCGGTACGCGCGCGAGAAGAAGCTGCTGCGCGAAAAGGACGACAACCTCTCCGGCGAGGACATCCGCGAGGGTCTGACGGCGATCATCTCGGTGAAGCTGGGCGAGCCGCAGTTCGAGGGCCAGACGAAGACCAAGCTCGGCAACACGGAGGCGAAGACCTTCGTGCAGAAGGTCGTCTACGAGCACCTCACGGACTGGTTCGACCGGAACCCGAACGAGGCCGTCGACATCATCCGCAAGGCCATCCAGGCGCAGACGGCACGGGTCGCGGCGCGCAAGGCACGCGACCTGACCCGGCGGAAGGGCCTGCTGGAGAGCGCCTCGCTCCCCGGCAAGCTGAGCGACTGCCAGTCGAACGACCCGACGAAGTGCGAGATCTTCATCGTCGAGGGTGACTCCGCCGGTGGTTCGGCGAAGTCCGGGCGCAACCCGATGTACCAGGCGATCCTGCCGATCCGAGGCAAGATCCTGAACGTCGAGAAGGCGCGGATCGACAAGATCCTCCAGAACACCGAGGTCCAGGCGCTGATCTCAGCGTTCGGCACCGGGGTCCACGAGGACTTCGACATCGCGAAGCTGCGCTACCACAAGATCATCCTCATGGCGGACGCCGACGTCGACGGTCAGCACATCAACACGCTGCTTCTGACGTTCCTCTTCCGGTTCATGCGGCCGCTGGTCGAGGCCGGGCACGTGTATCTGTCGCGCCCGCCGCTGTTCAAGATCAAGTGGGGCCGGGACGACTTCGAGTACGCGTACTCGGACACGGAGCGGGACGCTCTGGTCGCGCTCGGTAAGCAGAGCGGCAAGCGGGTCAGGGACGACTCGATCCAGCGCTTCAAGGGTCTCGGTGAGATGAACGCCGAGGAACTGCGCATCACCACGATGGACGTGGACCACCGGGTGCTCGGCCAGGTGACTCTGGACGACGCGGCACAGGCCGACGATCTGTTCTCGGTGCTGATGGGCGAGGACGTCGAGGCACGGCGCTCGTTCATCCAGCGCAACGCCAAGGACGTTCGGTTCCTCGACATCTGAGTCGGTCTCGGCTGACCGCACTGAAAGGACTTTGACCAGCAATGGCCGACGAGAATTCCCCTGTGATGCCCGAACAGCCGCCCGCTGTCCCCGGCATCGGCATGCGTGTCGAGCCGGTGGGGCTCGAAACGGAGATGCAGCGCTCGTATCTCGACTACGCGATGTCCGTCATCGTGTCGCGTGCACTGCCTGACGTGCGGGACGGTCTGAAGCCCGTCCACCGCCGGGTGCTGTACGCGATGTACGACGGCGGCTACCGGCCCGAGAAGGGCTTCTACAAGTGTGCCCGTGTCGTCGGTGACGTCATGGGCACCTACCACCCGCACGGCGACTCCTCGATCTACGACGCCCTGGTCCGGCTGGCCCAGCACTGGTCGATGCGTATGCCACTGGTGGACTCGAACGGGAACTTCGGGTCTCCGGGTAACGACCCGGCCGCCGCGATGCGGTACACCGAGTGCAAGATGATGCCCCTGTCCATGGAGATGGTCAGGGACATCGACGAGGAGACCGTCGACCTCCAGGACAACTACGACGGCCGTAACCAGGAGCCGGTGGTTCTCCCCGCCAGGTTCCCGAACTTGCTGGTCAACGGCTCCGCAGGTATCGCGGTCGGCATGGCTACCAACATTCCTCCGCACAACCTGCGCGAGGTGGCGGCCGGCGCCCAGTGGTACCTGGAGAACCCGGAGGCCTCGCACGAGGAGCTCCTGGACGCCCTTCTGGAACGCATCAAGGGCCCCGACTTCCCGACCGGCGCGCTGGTCGTGGGGCGCAAGGGCATCGAGGAGGCGTACCGGACCGGGCGCGGCTCCATCACGATGCGCGCGGTGGTCGCGGTCGAGGAGATCCAGAACCGCCAGTGCCTGGTGGTCACGGAGCTTCCGTATCAGACCAACCCGGACAACCTCGCGCAGAAGATCGCCGACCTGGTGAAGGACGGCAAGGTCGGCGGGATCGCCGACGTGCGGGACGAGACGTCCTCGCGTACCGGTCAGCGCCTGGTCGTCGTGCTGAAGCGTGACGCGGTCGCCAAGGTCGTGCTGAACAACCTCTACAAGCACACCGATCTTCAGTCGAACTTCAGCGCCAACATGCTGGCGCTCGTCGACGGTGTGCCACGAACCCTGTCGATCGACGCGTTCATCCGGCACTGGGTGACGCACCAGATCGAGGTCATCGTCCGGCGCACCAGGTTCCGGTTGCGCAAGGCTGAGGAGCGCGCACACATCCTGCGTGGTCTGCTCAAGGCGCTGGACGCGATCGACGAGGTCATCGCGCTGATCCGGCGCAGCCAGACGGTCGACGTCGCGCGCGAGGGCCTGATGGGCCTGCTGGAGATCGACGAGATCCAGGCGAACGCGATCCTGGAGATGCAGCTGCGCCGGCTGGCCGCGCTGGAGCACCAGAAGATCACGGCCGAGCACAACGAGCTCCAGGCGAAGATCAACGAGTACAACGCGATCCTGGTGTCGCCCGAGCGTCAGCGGCAGATCGTCAGCGAGGAGCTTGCCGTCATCGTCGACAAGTTCGGCGACGACCGGCGCTCCAAGCTGGTGCCCTTCGACGGCGACATGTCCATTGAGGACCTGATCGCCGAGGAGGACATTGTCGTCACCATCACGAACGGTGGTTACGTCAAGCGCACCAAGACCGAGGATTACCGCTCGCAGAAGCGCGGCGGCAAGGGCGTGCGGGGCACCAAGCTGAAGCAGGACGACATCGTTGCTCACTTCTTCGTCTCGACGACCCACCACTGGCTGCTGTTCTTCACGAACAAGGGCCGGGTGTACCGGGCGAAGGCCTACGAACTCCCGGACGCGGGACGTGACGCGCGCGGCCAGCACGTAGCCAACCTCCTGGCGTTCCAGCCGGACGAGCAGATCGCGCAGATCCTGGCGATCCGTGACTACGATGCGACGCCGTATCTGATCCTCGCCACCAAGGGCGGCCTGGTGAAGAAGACGCCGCTCAAGGACTACGACTCGCCCCGTTCCGGTGGCGTCATCGCGATCAACCTGCGGGAGACCCCGGACGGCAGTGATGACGAGCTGATCGGCGCCGAACTGGTGTCGGCCGAAGACGATCTGCTGCTGGTCAGCAGGAAGGCTCAGTCGATCCGCTTCACGGCCACCGACGACGCGCTGCGTCCCATGGGGCGTGCGACATCCGGTGTGAAGGGCATGAGTTTCCGCGAGGGCGACGAACTGCTCTCGATGAATGTCGTCAGGCCGGGTACTTTCGTGTTCACTGCCACTGACGGCGGGTACGCCAAGCGGACCCCCGTCGACGAGTACCGGGTCCAGGGCCGCGGCGGTCTGGGTATCAAGGCTGCCAAGATCGTGGAGGACCGGGGCTCGCTGGTCGGCGCGCTGGTGGTCGAGAGCACGGACGAAATCCTCGCCATCACGCTCGGCGGCGGGGTGATTCGTACGCGAGTCAATGAAGTCAGGGAGACGGGCCGTGACACCATGGGCGTCCAACTGATCAACCTGGGCAAGCGGGATGCCGTGGTCGGCATCGCTCGCAACGCCGAGGCCGGCCGAGAGGCCGAAGAGATTGACGCGGTCGACGGCGATGCGGATGCGGTCGACGGTGGTTCGGTCGAAGCGGTAGTCGAAGGCACCGAGCCTTCGGCAGGGGAGCACGAGGAGTAGAACGTGAGTGGAGCCACGGGCGACGGAGCGGCCGCTTCCGGAGCTGGAGCACGCGGTGCCCGTGGCCCTGCCGCGGACTCTCAAGGGGGAACGGTGACTGATACGCGTGGGGCGCAGCCGCAGTACGAGTCGCAGCCGTACCAGCCTCCTCAGGCATACCCGTCCCCGTCGGCCGGCGGTACGCAGGCTGGTCAGCGTACGGTCGGCGGCGGTACGCAGCCAGGGGTGCGCCGACCACGTACGGGGGCTCGTACGACTCCCCGTACGCGGAAGGCACGGCTGCGGGTGTCCAAGGCCGATCCTTGGTCGGTGATGAAGGTCAGCTTCCTGCTCTCCATCGCGCTGGGCGTCTGCACCATCGTGGCGGCGGCCGTGCTGTGGATGGTCATGGACGCCATGGGTGTCTTCTCGACCGTGGGCGGCACGATCAGCGAGGCCACAGGCTCGAGTGACGGCAGCGGCTTCGATCTTCAGTCGTTCCTCTCGCTGCCGCGGGTGCTGCTGTTCACCTCGGTCATCGCGGTGATCGATGTGGTGCTGGCCACAGCGCTGGCGACGCTGGGCGCCTTCATCTACAACCTGTCGGCCGGGTTTGTGGGCGGTGTCGAGCTGACCCTCGCCGAGGACGAGTAGAGGCTCAGCTATCGATTTTGGGACTGGCCCTGGAGTGCGCTAATCTTCAGGGGCAGCGCGGGGCTATAGCTCAGTTGGTTAGAGCGCATCCCTGATAAGGATGAGGCCACAGGTTCAAATCCTGTTAGCCCCACCGCGAATGTCGGCCCGGACAGTTTTCTGTCCGGGCCGACTGCATTACCGGGCCCGATAGTTGGATGGGAACTAGGTCACCGATCGGTATCGGCCGGTGTGTATAGTCGGGCGCCAGAAGTCCCTTACGTCAAGGAAAGACGAGGTAGCGCGGTGAAGAAGCTTCTCCTGGTCGCACTGGCCGCCATCGGCGGGCTCCTCGTGTACCGCCAGATCCAGGCGGATCGCGCCGAGCAGGATCTGTGGACGGAGGCGACTGACTCCGTGCCCGCAGGTTCGGGTGTGTGAGACACAGCGTCTTGTAGACAGGGCCCCGGCCGCTTTTTGCGGCCGGGGCCCTGTCGCGTTCGCGCTGTGGCACCGGATCCTTGGCTCACCGTCGCAAACAGGGGCGCTGTGTGGGCCATAAGGGCCGAGGGGGCCCCTTCGGGCCTTCGGCTCGGCCCTTCGCTTCGCAAGGCGGCCAGAGCCTTTCTCCGGGCTTCGGTGAGATGTTGCCCCTAGCTCGGGTGCGGCTCCTGACGCTGATGTTTCACGTGGAACAACCGACTGGCGGACGACGGGCGGCGGCGCGGGAGCTGCGAGGGCGATCCAGCCGGGCCCGCAGACAATGTGATGACGGGCGGGGCAGGATGGGCCGGGACCTCGCTCGTGGCGGCGGTGGCTGGTGCCCACGTGGGTGCTTGGTGATTGCGAGGCTGGTCTTTGGGCGGGGCGGCGCCGGGCTGCCGGAGGACAACGGGGGAAAACAGGTGAAGAGGCAGCGCAGCAGGGGCCGGGTCGCGCTGGCCACAGTGGCGGCGGTGTGCTCGGTGGGGGCGTTGCCGGGCCAGGCAGCGGCCGTGGGTGAGCCCGATCCCTATGTCTTCGACCAGCATGCGACAACGGTGGCGGGGGCCGTGGCCAGCACCGATGCGGGGCAGCTCAAGGCGGGTTCGATCTACCGTTCCTCGATCAAGCCGGGTGGCCAGCTCTACTACCAGGTCGAGCTGGATGCCACATCCGACACCTACGTCTCCGCCGTGGCTGTGCCCAGACTCGGACCGCAGGAGAAGGTCGACTACGGCGACGGCATCAAGGTGTCCCTCCAGGACCTCAGAGGGAACTCCTGCGGGAATGACAACGCCGCTGTGTTCGGCTCTGCCGGGTACCCCAGGCCGATCGCTGCCCATGCCACGCGCGCAGTCAGGAAGGGCGGTATCTCCTGCCAGTCGGCGGGGCCGTACTACGTGCTGATCGAGCGGACGACCAAGGCCACTTCCACCCAGGAGGAGTGGCAGCTGGAGATCCGCGTCGATTCGGAGCCCGGCCTGAAGTCCGGCTCGGCGAGCCCGACGGTGGCGCCGACCAGTTGGCCGTCAGTATCGCCCGTTCCGCCGGCGGGCACGGCACAGCGGACCGAGGGGGGTACGGGGTTCAATGATGCTGCCGCACTGGAGCCCGGTGTGTGGGAAGACCGGATCAAGCCCGGTCAGACCCGTTTCTACCGCGTGCCGGTCGGTTGGGGGCAGCAGCTCTTCGCCAGCGCCGATCTCGGTAGCTCAACGGGCAGCGGCTTCGTCGCCAGCGCCCTCAACGTGCAGCTGTACAACCCGGTCCGTTCCGAGGTCACCAGGGGGTACACGGTGTACGACGGGAAACCCAAGTCGGCCGCTTCTGACCCGCTGCCATCAGTGGCGTACCGGAACCGATACAGCGTGCGCGACGAGGTCAGCGGGATGCGGATGGCGGGCGACTACTATTTTGCGGTCACTCTCAGCCCGGACGTCGCGAAGAGCTTCGGGATCAAGGAGTACGGGCTGACGTTGAGGATGAGCGTCAAGGGCACGGAGGGGTCTGCGCCGGCGTACGCGGGCGCAGTGCCCCACTACGGAACGTCGGCCGGTGGGGACGCGGGGCAGAGCGTCATGAAGCTTGTGGGGATCGCAGGGATCAGCGCGGGCACCGTGCTGATGCTGGGGCTCGGCGCGTGGACGCTGATCGCGAGGCGGCGCGCGGAAACGCTGCCGACCCGGGAACCGGGGCGGCAGCCCCCGTCGCAGTACGGGCCGCCTCCGGCTTGGTAGCTCTCGGCTGCGCGGGGGGCCGGTCACACGGCGCTGTGGTTATGCGGCGCCGTGAGGTTGCGGGCCTTTGGGCCTGTGGGGTCCGGGTCGCACCGGCTCCGAGTTCAGCTCTGCGTCAGCGCCCAGATGCCCACCGCGAAGCAGATCAGCGCGAGCACCAGGACCGGGACCGCGACCTTCGGGGGCGGTCCCGGACGTGTACGCGGGACCGGCACCGACTGGGTGGGAACCTGCGAGGGATGAGCGGTGTACCTATCAGTGTGGGGTTGTTCGGTCAGGGCCTGACCAGAGAGGGGGGAGGTCGGATGCGGGAGTGGAGGGGTTGCTGCGGGCGTCGCTTCCGATGCTGGGGCGGTGGCCGACTCGGGAGGAGGGGCAAGATGGAAGCTGCCTGTCTCCGACATCGCAGGGTGCTGTTGCTGTTGGTTGGGTGCGGGCTGCTGTTCGGTCTGGGGGTGGGCCAGTACGCCCTGTTGTGCCGTCGCCTGTCGTGCCGGGGGCTGGGGCGCGGTTCCGTGCCGAGGCCCGGATCCGTGCTGAGACCCAGTCCGGTGGGAAGTGCCGTTCTGCTCCCGGACTGGTCCCTCGGGGCCGAATCCGATGGGCAACGGGCCGATCTGGTCGAAGACTTCGACGGGCTCCTCGCCGGGGCTTGGTTCGGCCAGCAGTTCCGCTGCCGTGGCCAGCGCCTTGCGGGCACCGTTCGCCGTACGGAACCGTGCCTGGGGATCTGGCTGGAGCAGTCCTGCGAGTACCTGCCACAGCGGCTCGGGGATCCCCTGGGGCGCGCCGGGCGTGCCATGGGCCGCGAAGTACTCCACCAGGGCCCTGGAGTCGGGCCGGGCGGCCTGGAGCAGATAGAGCGCGACCAGGCCGACCGCGAACAGGTCGGCTGTGAAGTCCGGTTCGGCACCCAGCATCTGCTCCGGTGCGAAGTAGCCGGGCGTCCCCACCACGTAGTCGGTCTGAGTGAGACGGGGCTCGCCCTTGCGCATCGAGATGCCGAAGTCGGACAGCCGCAGGTGAGGCCGCCCGGCCCCGGTGGCTTCCATCAGGATGTTCGCCAGCTTGATGTCGCGGTGTACGACGCCCTCCGCATGGACGGCAGCAAGCCCGGCCAGCAATTGGTCGAGCAATGTGCAGACGAACCGTGGCGGCAGCGAGCCGTAGTCACGGATGACTTGGACGAGCGAACCTCCGCTCACCAGTTCCATGGTGAACAGCACCTGGTCGTCGTCCGCGGCCCAGCTGGCGGGGGCGAGCACATGTGGGTGGTCGATCCGCAGTGCCTGCTCGCGCACGAAGCGCAGCAGGGTGTGCGCATCACTCTGCTGGAGAACCTTGGCCGCCACATAGCGGCGCCTGCGGTGATCCCATGCACGCCAGACGGCCCCGACGCCGCCGCGTCCGATCGGGTCGACCAGTTCGTACCGTCCGGCGAAGACCTCACCCATGTGCTGTAACCATGTTCTGTGCCCGCCCCCCTGTCAGCTGAGCCTCAGCCAGCTGAGCTTCGGCTTCAGCTCTGGTGCGCCTCGTAGTGCGAGACCGCTTCCGCGGTGCGCCCGGCGCCGTACACCCGCAGGAACTCTGCCAGTTCGGGGTGGGTCGGGGCGAGAGCGTTCGCCGCGTCGATGATGTCGCCCGCAGCCGATACGGAGCGCAGCAGCGACTGGATCTCGCGCACCACCCGGCGCACGGTCGGCGCGCCCGTGGTGGATGTGGCCTGACCCGTGGTGGAGAGGACTGAGCCTCCCTGGGACTTCTTGATCTCTTCCATCCGATCCGTTGCCTCGCCCGCGCTGACGCTCCCGTCGGCGACCAGGCCCGAAAGTTCCTGAAGCGCCTGGACGCGTTGGACCACGGCCGGGTTTCCGATCTTGGCGCGCTGGCCGCTCATCAACTGGGAAAGCATCGGCGCGGACAGCCCGAGCACTGCAGCGAGACGGGCCTGGTTGAGGCCCAGATCATCGATGAGGCGACGGAAGAGCGCCCCCAGCGGCTCCCCGTACCAACTGCGCTGAAGGTCTCTCGCTCTCGCGGTTGCCTCTTGTTGTGCTGCGTCCATTGCGTCTCCCCATCGCTTCCCCAGGCGGCGGCTTCGCTGCCGCGAACCTCCTCGTGCATCCTACGGAGAGTGGTCACTGACCGGGAGTCCCAATCCTTTTGTGAGATCACCCCTGTGACCCGCTACTCTTGTTCTCGCACCAACCCGTTTCGGGGCCTTAGCTCAGTTGGTAGAGCGCTGTCTTTGCATGGCAGATGTCAGGGGTTCGACTCCCCTAGGCTCCACTTGAGAACCCCTCCTGACCTGCGGTAATGCTGGTCAGGAGGGGTCTTTGCTTGGTCGGCGCCCGAACTTACGGGGTCAGCGCTTCGTCCGGCCCGATCGGGCCGGACGAAGATCCACCGGGCTTCCCCTCGCCCGTGCCGCTAGGACTACGTCCGCGGTGCTGCTGTCGTTGCCGCTTGGGGGCGCCGTTCTGAACTGCCACGAGGCGGTCGAAGAGGGGCATGCCCGGGGCGTACTGTCCCGCCGGTACCCCTGGGGGAATGGGGGTGGTCAGGACGGCCACGGCGAACGGCGAGTCGGAACCCTCCGCGATGCAGGAGACCCTGATGAGTGAGTGGGCCGCGGCCTAGGAATGGAGAGCAGTTCCTTCGACGTGGTACGGATCAGGGGGCTCGGTGTCCTCGGGCAGGTCCATTCGCCCGGTCACCGGCGATTGCCCTTACCGCCACAACCGCGCTCCCGTATTCGACAGCAGGCGGCAGATCCTATTCACGGCACGGCACGGCACGGCACGGCACGGCACGGCACGGCACGGCACGGCACGGCACGGCTCAGGCCGGTCAGTTGCCCGTTCGGTCGACCAGCGCGTAGGTCTTCAGGGAGGTGAAGGGCGGCAGCCTCGCCTGCCGGGCCCCGGCTAACTCGTACTTCGCCGTGTCTTGCTCGAGGTTCCGCCCGAGATCTTCGGAGATCGGCAGGGACACGATGCAGGTGAAATCAACTCCGCTGGCCCACTGGCTGGCGGGCTATGTTGGTCCGCGCACGTCCCTGGGGCGGGGTAGGGGCTGGGAGGTCCGGTGGGGGTTCGGCTCAATTTCCAGATTCTCGGGCCGTTGTCAGTGACAGCAGGACTCCGAAAAGTACCTGTGGGCGGGGCTCGACAGCGTACGATCCTGGCGCTTTTGCTCTTGAACCCCGGACGTATCGTTCCAGTGGACACGCTGGTGGACGCCGTCTGGGACGGTCGGCCTCCGGCCACCGCGCGGACACAGGTCGCCATCGTCATCGCCGCGTTGCGCAAGACGTTCAAGACCGAGGGTGTCACCGAGGACATCATCGTGACTGCGCACCCCGGATACCTGCTCAACGCCGGAGGGCACTCCGTCGACGCGGCGGAGTTCGGCGCGCTGGCGGCGGAGGCCGAAGCTGCGGTGCGGCAGCGGCGCTCGGAGGACGCCGCGAAGAGTTACGCGCGGGCACTCGGGCTCTGGCGTGGACCGGCGCTGGCGGGGGTGGGTGGTCGGGCGGTCGAGGAGGAAGCCGCGCGATTGGAGGAGATGCGACTCAACGCCTTCGACGACTCGACCGCAGTCCGGCTGGGACTCGGCCGGCACCAGGAGATCATCCCGGAGCTCTCCCTGGTGGTGCGGGAGAATCCGTTGCGGGAGCGGACCCTGCACCATTTGATGCTGGCCCAGTACCGATCGGGCCGGCGGGCAGCCGCCACCGAGTCGTTCCGTTACGCCAGGCGTCTGTTCATCGATGAGCTGGGTCTGGAGCCGGGCCCTGATCTGCAGGAGTTGCACGACGCGATTCTGCGCGACGATCCCTCGTTGGCGCCCACCGTGCCGCAGCATGTCGAAGTGGCGTCGTTCCTGGCCGGGCCGGGGCCCGGGCCGGTCCCGTCCGAACTCCCACCGGCAGTGGCGGGGTTCACCGGTCGGAGCCGCGAGTTGGAGGCGCTGGACCTTCTGGAGGCGGGGGCGGAGGGCCGGCGGGCCCCGTCCATCGGACTGATCACCGGTGCCGCAGGTGTCGGCAAGACCGGGCTTGCCCTGTGCTGGGCGCATGAGGTCGCCGAACGGTTTCCCGGTGGACGGCTCTTCGCCGATCTGCGCGGCTACGACGAACACCACGAACCCGCCGCCGCCGGTGAAGTGCTCAGCAGGCTGCTGCGCTCGCTGGGTGTGTCCGGCGAGCAGATTCCCGCGGAACTGGAAGAGCGGACGAGGCTCTACCGGACGGTGCTGGCCGACCGGAAAGTGCTGCTGATCCTCGACAACGTACACGCGTTCTCACAGGTCAAGCCGCTTATTCCGGGCAGTGGGGCGTGCTGTGTGCTGATCACCAGTCGGGAGCAGCTGGAGGAGTTGGTCACCTGGCCCTCGGAGGCCAGGGTGCATCTTGGGCTACTGCCTGGCGAGGAGGCAATGCGGTTGCTGGGCCGGATCGTGGGCGATGACCGCATCGCGTCGGCACGTGCCGACGCGATGCGGCTGGTGGAGCTGTGCGACCGGCTGCCGCTGGCCCTCCGGATCGCCGCCGCGCGGCTGGCGTCCAAGCCGCACTGGTCGGTGAGACACCTGACCGACCGGCTGAGTGACGAGTGGCGTCGGCTGGATGAGCTGAGCCAGGGCGAGTCCCAGGTCCGGGCCAGTTTCGCGCTCAGCTACCGCTGTCTGCCCACCGAGGCTGCCTGCCTCTACCGGCGGCTCGGTCTGCTGGAGGTGCCCGACTTCGCGGTGTGGGTGGCAGCGGCGCTGCTCGATGTCGACGTGCTGGAGGGCGAGCGCCTCGTCGAACTCCTCGTCGATGCGCAGTTCCTGGAGGTCGTCGGGCTGGACGCGACAGGCCGGTTGCGGTTCCGCTTCCAGAACCTGCTGCGGCTGTACGCACGGGAGTGCGCCCAGGATGAGGAGGGCGTCACCGACCAGTGGGCGGCCCGCGACCGGGTCTTCCGTACCTGTCTGGCCCTCGCCGAGCAGGCCCACCGGCGGGAGTACGGCGGTGACTTCACGCTGTTGCACAGCGGGGTGGTGCGCCGTCATCTCGAACCGGCGGTCACGTCCGAACTGCTGGCGGTGCCACTGGAGTGGTTCGAGGCCGAGCGGTCGGCACTGCTCACCGTGATCGAGCAGGCGGCGGCGCTCGGGATGGACGAGCTCGCCTGGGACCTGACCATGTCGATGGTCGCGCTCTTCGAGACCCGCAACTACGTGGACGACTGGCGGGTGAGCTGCGGGCATGCCCTGAGCGCGGCGCGGGCGGCGGGCAACAGGCGTGGTCAGGCGGCCATGCTGCACGACCTGGGCGCGGTCGCGCTGCGGCTGCGCAGGCTGGAGGAGGCCGAAACGTATTTCGCGGCAGCGCTGGAACTGCACCGGGCCGCAGAAGAGGAGCACGGCGCGGCGCTGACGTTGCGCAACATGGCGATCATCGACCGGATGCGCGGTGACCTGGAGGCGGCGATGGCCCGCCTCCAGGTTGCTCAAGCGGTGTTCCGGCGGGTCGGCGACCGTTCGTCGGAGGCGCATTCACTGAACAACATGGCGCAGATCGAATTGGACCGAGGCTGCCCCGACATCGCCATCCGGCTCGGACTTGAGGCAGTGAGCATCTCGGAGAGCATCGGCCAGGGCGGGGCACGCGGTATCGCCCAGGGGACCCACCGACTGGCCCGTGCCTACCTGGCGCAGGGCCGCTTCGACCTCGCCGAGGAAGCGCTTCTGCGGGTGCTCCGGATCGTCAAGGAGAAGTCGGACCTGGTCGGCCTTGCGTACGCGCTGCTGGGCCTGGGCGAGTCACGGCTCGGTGCGGGCGCCTGGCAGAAGGCGGAGCACACGCTGGTGGACGCCCTGGAGATCGCGACCCGTATCAACAGCCCGCTGGTGGAAGGGCAAATTCATCTCGTGCTCGCGGATCTGTACGGGAGAACGGAGCGGATACCCGATGCCCGCCAGCATCTGCGGGACGCCCAGCAGATCTTTGAGGTGGTCGGCGCCCGGCCGTGGCTGGAGCGCGTAATGCGGGCCCAGGAGCAACTGGCCCTGCTGGAGGTTTCTCCGGTCCGGCACCGATCGATGTTTCACGTGGAACATGGATGACATACAGATGGCCCATGAGGGGATCGTCGAAGCCGCTCGGCCCCCAGCCGTTCAGCGGCTCAGCAGCTCAGTAGCTCAGCGGCTCAGCCGCCCAGCCGCTCACCCGGTCCCGGGCCCCCGGTCCCCGCTGCCGATGATGCTGCGTGCCACCCGTACCTGCCAGTTGGTGACGGCGACGAGGAGCCAGGGGCCGAAGAAGAGGGCCACCACACCGGCCGCGAAGTGCAGTGCCACCGCACCGGCCGGGAAGGGGCCGCCCCACGCGGGGTCGGGGTAGGGCGCCCAGCCCCAGATCGGGTACGTCAGATTGCGTGCGGACACGATGAACCAGCCCGCGACGAGGCCGAACGAGACTGAGCTGACCAGCAAGTTGATCAGCATGAACAAGAGGCCACGCCCGATCCGGCCGGCCCCCGGGCGGTGCCCGATGTCCTCGCCGAGCAGCAGCCGCGTACGCAGCCGCTCGATGACGGGTCCGATGAATGCGACCACCACCAGCATGACCAGCAGGACCAGCACGCCCATCTGCTGATTTCCATGTCGCTGGGTGGATTTCATGGCGTACGGGAGTACGAACAGCAGCAGCGGGCCGACCGCCACCAGGGCGTACAGCACATGCCGCCACGTCCGCGCCCGGAACGGCCCGGTCAGCAGCCGGATGCGGGCGGAGCCCGAAACAGAGGTGGACATGATGAAACTTCCTCTCGCCAGGACGGTGAGAGGAAGCTACCCGGGCGGGTTTTCCTTTCGTTATCGAAAGGGGAAGCGGCCTGACCGGGGCGGCCCGCCCGCGCCACGCCCGCGCCGTGTCCGCTCACTGTCTTGCCCGCGCACGCGTGCGGGGCGTCAGGAGATGAGCCTCCTGACGCCCCGCACGTTCATGTCCGCCGACGCGATGGGCGGCGCCCGCCGGTTCAGTTCCGGGGGTCGTCACGCTCCTGGTCTGCCTCCTCGGCCTTGGCCTGCTTGGCCTTGACCTCGGGGTCCAGCGCGTCGGAGCTGCCGTCGACCGCACTGAGCGGCGGCCGCCGGTCCGCGACCTCGGTGGGCGCGGGCGGCTCGACCAGCCAGTCCGGGTTCGCCTGCTTGTCCCACCACTTCCAGGCAGCGAAAGCGCCTCCGGCGACCACGCCGAGCACGGCGACGCCCTTGGCCAGCCGGCCCGCCTTCGCGCGCCGCTGCTGCTTTCTGACCAGCTTCTGGATCTGCTTCGCGGTGACCTGACCGCGCAGCGCCGCCACGGCGGCCGCACTGCGGGCCGCGGCCTCCTCACGGACGGGCTGGGCCGCTGCCACGGCCTGTTCCACCCGCGGTGCGAGCTGGCTCTGCGCCTGCCGGGCCGCCTTGGCCGCGCGCTGCGCCGCCGCGTCGACCTTCGGCGGTACATGAGTGAGGGCCTGGTCGACGTGGGGTGCGAGTCGTGCGTCGTACTGGGTACGGGCCTGCTGCGCTGCCAGCGAGACCTTGGGGGCCAGTCGTACACGAGCTTCGTTGGCGTAATGCGTGGCCTGTTCCTTGGCCGTTCCGGCGTAGGGCGCCACCACTTCCGCGGCGTGCAGCACGTTCTCCTTCGCCGTACCGGTCGCGGCGCGCACGCTGTCCATGCGGGTCACGGGTTCCTCCTCATCGGTGGCGTTCTGTCATTCGCCTGTCCACCCTTTTCGAAATCATGCCTGTCCGGCACCTTCGCGGCACGTGAGATCAGGCATCCGGGTCAGGAAAGACGTAATCCGTCATTGTGGTGCAAGGGGGAGTCTGCGGCCGACAATGCCATGGTTCGGCCCGGTGCGCGCCGGTTCGGCGGTCACCCGAGTGCTTTTCCCCTGCGTGGCCGCTCGGTGCTCCGGGTCCGTGCGAGGATCGGTGGACGTCAGAGAAGACTTACGGAAGGCACATCGTGGCCGAGCAGCTTTACGCCACCCTGAAGACCAACCACGGCGACATCGAGATCCGGCTGCTGCCGAACCACGCGCCGAAGACGGTCAGGAACTTTGTCGAACTCGCTCGGGGAGAGCGGGAGTGGACCCACCCGGCCACCGGCAAGAAATCCACGGACCGGCTCTACGACGGCACCGTCTTCCACCGCGTGATCAGTGGCTTCATGATCCAGGGCGGCGACCCGCTGGGTAACGGCACAGGCGGTCCCGGCTACGAGTTCGGCGACGAGTTCCACCCGGACCTGTCCTTCGACAAGCCGTACCTGCTCGCCATGGCCAACGCGGGACCGGGCACCAACGGCTCGCAGTTCTTCATCACGGTGCAGCCGACGACCTGGCTGACGCGCAAGCACAGCATCTTCGGTGAGGTCACCGATGCCGCGAGCCAGAAGGTCATCGACGAGATCATCGCCGCCCCGACCAACCCGCGCACCGACCGGCCGGTCCAGGACATCGTCATCGAGACGGTGGTCGTCGAGACCCGCGACGGTGTTGCGACCCGCAAGAGCTGAACCGCGCGGCGGCCGGTGCCGGCCGCCGGATCCCGCGGGCGCGGGAGTGGTGGGAGCAGAGAGCCCGTTGCCTTGTCCGGTACGGGAACCACCCGCCCCGTTCGTCCGTATGACGAGCGGGGCGGGTGCAGTGCGTACGCGACCCGTACGAGACGAGGGAACCCGATGGAAGAGTTGCCAGGAGGCCCGGAGCGGCAGCCCGGGGCGGGTGGTCTGCCCCACTGCTACCGCCACCCGGGCGTGGAGACGGGCATCAGCTGCGTCCGCTGTGAGCGGCCGATCTGCCCGCAGTGCATGATCAGTGCCTCTGTCGGCTTCCAGTGCCCGGAGTGCGTGCGCGGCTCCGGTACGGGGAGCACCCCGGCTCCGGCGAGCAGGCCGCGGACCGTGGCGGGCGGTGCGGTCACTGCCGACCCGCGCCTGCTCACCAAGATCCTCATCGGGATCAACGTCCTGGTGTTCATCATGCAGGTGGCGAACAACAACAGTTTCGACTCCAGTTACGAGCTGGTCGGCCAGGCGCAGACCACGCCGTTCGGGCCACTGGTGGGCGTCGCCCAGGGGCAGTGGTACCGCCTGTTCACCGCGATGTTCATGCACGCCAACTATCCGCACATCGGGTTCAACATGCTCAGCCTCTGGTGGATCGGCGGACCCCTGGAGGCTGCGCTCGGCCGGGCCCGCTACATCGCGCTGTATCTGATCTCCGGACTGGCCGGCAGCGCGCTCACCTATCTCATCGCCTCGCCGACCGAGCCGTCGCTCGGTGCGTCCGGCGCCATCTTCGGGCTGCTGGGTGCCACTGGTGTCCTGATGAAGCGCATGAACTACGACATGCGGCCGCTCCTGGGCCTGCTCGTGGTCAACGTGATTTTCACCTTCACCGG